>CAYOIT010000017.1:0-44517 GCA_964404035.1 uncultured Verrucomicrobiota bacterium
CGCAGCGGCATGGTTGAGGATGAATTCGGCCAGGCGGGCGGCTACACCATGGAAGCCGATGCCGCCAAGCTGCTGGCCGGCCTGGGTTTCGCCGAAGACGTCTTTACCAAGGAAATGCGCACCCTGCAGGGGGGCTTCAAACTCAGAGTCCTTCTGGCGCAGGTCCTGTTCGCCCATCCCCATATCCTCCTGCTGGATGAACCTACCAACCATCTGGACTTGGAATCGATCGAGTGGCTGGTAGAGCTTCTGAAACGCTACGAAGGCACGGTCGTCGTCATCTCGCATGACCGGTTCTTCCTGAACCAGGTCTGCACCCATATTGCCGATCTGGACTATCATGAGATCCGCCTCTTCACCGGCAACTACGACGATTTCACCATCGCCAGCCTGGAAGCCCGTGAACTGCGGGAGAAAACCAACAAGAAGTTGGAGCAGCAGATTCACGAGCTCAAGACCTTCATCAGCCGGTTCAGCGCGAACGCCTCCAAGGCCAAGCAAGCGACCTCCCGGCAGAAGTTGTTGAGCAAGATCGAACTGGAAGAAGTGAAGCCCAGTTCGCGGGTATCACCCTACCTCCGTTTCCATCCCAAACGGCGGCTGGGCGACAAGGTGATTGAGGTCAAGGGCATCTCCAAGGGTTATGACACTCCGCTCTTCAAGAACTTCTCCTGCAAAATCGAACCGCACGAAAAGATCGCGATCATCGGCAAGAACGGCGTCGGGAAGACCACGTTGCTGAAGATCCTGTGCGGCCTGCTCCCGCCGGATTCGGGCTCCCTGGTCGTGGGTGACACGGTCCAGTTCAGCGTCTTCCCCCAGGATCCGGGCGAGATCCTGGACCCCACTTCGCAAGCCATTGCCTGGCTGCGACAGTTCTCCGATGACAAGGATATCTCCGAGACTGACCTTCGGTCCTTCATGGGCCGAATGCTGTTCAGCAAGGATGATGTATTCAAGCCTGTCCAGGTTCTGAGCGGTGGCGAAAAAGCCCGGCTGATCCTGGCCAAGATGATGTTGGAGAGCGGGAATGTGCTCATCCTTGACGAGCCTACCAATCACCTTGACCTGGAGTCCATTGAAGCGCTGAACTTCGCCCTTTCGAAGACCGGAAGCACCATCATCTTCGTCTCGCACGATCACCGCCTGATCGGGTCGCTGGCCACGCGAATCCTTGAAATCAAGGACGGGAAGATCCTGGATAAAGGCGTCGAAACCCCGGCCGCCTAGGTCCGCCCGGCTACCACCCGTTATGCGTTGCCGCGAGTCGCCCGGACCGCTCCCTGCTTGCGGTGCTCGGAGAGGAGGGTCTGGAAGACCTGAAACCGCCGGGCATCGATGGCGCCGGCGGCGAGGGCGGCGCGGAACGCGCAATGGGGCTCGCGGTCATGTTGACAGTCACGGAAGCGGCATTGGCCGAGCAACGGCCGCAATTCCCTGAAACCGTACTCAATCTGCTCACGCGTCAGATGCGCCAGGCCAAAGGATTGAAGACCGGGACTGTCAATGAGAGCCCCTCCCCCGGGCAGGTCATACCAGCGCGCATAGGTGGTGGTGTGTTTGCCACTGTTGAGCGCTTCCGATACCCCCCCGGTCTTGGCACCCGCATCGGGCACCAGGGCATTCGTCAGCGTCGTCTTTCCCATGCCGGATTGGCCGACGAGCAGGGAGATATGGCCGGCCAGCTGCTGGCGCAATACGTCCAGATCGCCCTCCTGCGCACTCAGCTCAAGCACGGAATGCCCCAGTCGGACCAGGGGCGCCAGCAAGTCGCGTCCCCGCTGAAGATGAGTCTTGAGATCGCACTTGTTGAGCACGATCAATCCGGATAGCCCCTGGGGTTCCACGGCGCAGAGGCAGCGGATGAGCAGTTCATCGCTGAACCCCGGCTCGGTCGCCGCCACCATCACCACCTGGGTCACATTGGCGGCAATCAGCTTTTCCTTAAAGGCATCCATGCGGTAGAACAGGCTGCGCCGGGGAAGCAGGGCGTGGATGACTCCCTGGGTGTCGCCTGAGACGGACACCTCAACCTCGTCACCACAGGCATAGAGGCTTTTCTTGCCCCTTGGAGAACACATCAGGATCGGGCCGCCGGGAAGACCGCCGTTCATCCGGACTTCATACTCCCGCCCATAGGCCGCCGTAATGCGTCCCCGGGGATGTGTCATGTTTTCAGAAATCACTGGCGCACAGTATAGCCTGATGGACGACTCAGTACCAGAGGATACACGGCCTGGCCCCCAGCGGTTTCAGTGCGGGCGACGGGCTGTCACAGGCCGCTCAGGGAGATGTCGTCGAATACCTGGGGCGACGCCTCCAGGAAAGCTAGGGAACGGTCCCGGGCCGTGGCGAAATCGGTGGCGCCCTGGACGGCTTTGAACAGCGTGTGGCCGTAGACAAAGTTGCGGGCGAAATACGGGGTCAGGATCTTGATCCTCGCCATCGCCTGGCGCGGGAGGAAATCCTCTTCGATGTAGCGGCAGAGGCGCGTCCACATTTCAAGCAGATCCACCTTCAGCGACGGATCATGCCACTGGGCGAACACCCACGGACGGGCGGCCGCCATGCGGCCCACCATCAGGCCGGCAGCCGGCAGCGCATGCCCGCCGCGAGCCTGCCAGAACGCCGGACCGGTAATATCCCCGTTCGCAATCACCGGTAACCGCGTCATTCCCGCGAGGTCAGGATAGAGTGAATAGCGGGCGGAATACTTGAATTTCTCTTCCGCAAAGCGCGGATGGAACGTCAGTCCATCGATCCCTTCATCCTCAAACAACTTCAGGCGGTCGCGAAGCTTCTCCTGCCAGGCTTCATCGCGGAGTCCCAGCCGGATTTTGACCGTGAGCGGGCCGCTGAAATGGCGGCGCATCACGCGAAGGATGTCCCGCAACCGCTCACCATCCTCGTAGAGACTGATGCCGCCACCCCGTTTGCAGACGGTGCGGGCGCCGCAGCCGCAGTTCAAGTCAAGTCCCTCCGGGGTCAGCGCGGCCAACCGGTCGATCACCGCGTCGAGCCGATCCGTATCCTCCACCAGCAGCTGGTAGATCACCTTCCCATCCTGGGGCCGGCGTTTCAGCCACGGGGAATTGACGGGACTCTCGTGGATCACCATCTTGGCCGACAGCATCTCGGAGAAGAGACCGCCGCACCCGCCGAAATCGCCGAGGAGTCGTCGAAAGGCACTGTGGGTGATCCCCGCCATGGGCGCGCAAAAAAGCGGCGGGTCAAAGGTGACGCCCCGCAGGGTCAGGGGTTGCAGTTGATGGGTGGTTTCCATGGAAATCGCAGAGCGGGGGAGCATCGTATGGCCGGTCACGATTGTCAATCATCCCCTGCCCTCCGATCGTCATCCGGCCGCCGTGGCACGTGCCGGCCACCGCAGTTAACCCACGGCACCCGATGCAGGCGGCAAGTTGAAGGCGCACAGGGGCATATCGGCGCCGTCGACCACGTTACAGTAGGGACGGAGTCCCTGCCCGTAGGCAATGGACTCACCGGGTTGCATCGGCAGATTGAGCCGCAGCAGGATGGCCGTGCGATCGCGTGGATCGGCAAAGGCGTTGTAAACAGGATTGCCGGGGACCGGTTCGCCGCCCGCCGACAGGTGCATGAAGCCGGCCATATGATCGACTGGCGACCATTCCCCTGAGACGCCCTCGCAGACCAGTCGAACCGTGCCCTGCTGGGTGCTGGAAGGAACGCTCTCCACCCGTTTGACGCGCGGCCCCAGTCCCTGCCTGGACCCCGCCGCAAGGGCGAGCGCCTGCCTGGCAAGCCGTCGGCCCAGACGATGAAGGCCGCAGGCATTCACGTGAATCGGATCCGTCAACCCCAGATCCACAGCCGAGGTGACGGTTACAAACGGTACCCGGTCGGGCAGTTCATACTGCTGGTGGCGGATCGTATTCCACGCCCCAACGTTCGGGGAGTCGAGGGTTGTACATCCCAGTTGCACGGTCAGCACCGGCAGGTCGGGCCGGCCGAGGTCCGCGCGGAGTGCCGCCACCCACTGCGCAAACCGTTCACCGTAGCTGGCGCCTGCCGCCGCGTTCCAGGCATCGGATTCGCCTTGGTACCATAGCACCCCGCGCAACACGCCGCCCGCTCGGGCGATGCGCTCCAGCATGGCCCCATAGAGACTGTGCCCACCCTGCGATTTGCGCGAAGCATTCCAATCCTCCAGCGAGGTGGCGCCATGCGCCGCAGCAATGAGCCCGACTGGCCGCCCCGAGGCCTCCGCCATCATCTTCCCGAAGGCGATGCCAAGCCCCCCGCCCCACTCCCGCGTTCGTGCCTGCTCAGCGGCCAGTTCCGCATCGCTCCACGCCTGCTTCTCTTTGGGCACGCCCGGCCGCATCAACGCCTGATCCACCGGCGTGAAGCTTTCCCAGAGACGATGCAGCGGGTCGCGGGCAATCTCCCACTTTCCGGCGCTCGAATGGCACCATACCCGTTCGTCCGGCGGAAGGGCCTGGCTGAGTTCGCCCACACCCTCCATGTTTGATTGTCCCGCCATCACCCAGACATCGCGATCCTGAAATTGGTTTTTCATTGGTGATTCCTAATATCACGTCGCCCCGTGCGGCACAATACGCCCGTTGCTTCCCCTTGTATTGGCGTGTTTCTTTCTGAACGTGGCACGGGTTTCCAACCCGTTGCCTCTTCTCCTGGTGCACTTTCCCGATCTCCTGGGCGACGGGTTGGAAACCCGTGCCACGCAGGATGGGCGCCGCAGAGGCGTCGTTTCTTATGACAGGGACTGACCGCCGGGCCGTCCGCACACTGCAGAACGCGGCGGGTTTGGATTTCGCCGAGTTCAGTCGAATTGGCGTGTTTCTTTCTGAACGTGGCACGGGTTTCCAACCCGTAGCCTCTTCTCCTGGTGCACTTTCCCGATCTCCTGGGCGACGGGTTGGAAACCCGTGCCACGCAGGATGGGCGCCGCAGAGGCGTCGTTTCTTATGACAGGGACTGACCGCCGGGCCGTCCGCACACTGCAGAACGCGGCGGGTTTGGATTTCGCCGAGTTCAGTCGAATTGGCGTGTTTCTTTCTGAACGTGGCACGGGGTTCCAACCCGTTGCCTCTTCTCCTGGTGCGCTTTCCCGATCTCCTGGGCGACGGGTTGGAAACCCGTGCCACGCATTGGGTGACAAGGGTGAATACTCCTGCTCGTTCCTGCTTTGCAGGATTCAGGGCAAGGTAATAGGGGTGAGTTGCGGGGAGAACAAGGTTCCCATGGCTTTGCCGTCCCTCATGTGATTGATGCGGATATTCCCGTAAAGAGGAGCGACAAGGTCGGGCACACTCTGCGTGGAGACCTTCAACTCTGTCTTTCCCGTGTTCGCGTCCTTGGTGTCGGTGCGAACGTCCCGTTCACAGGGCCTGGTGAGTTCGGGAAGAAGTTCGAGCGGCACGGCCGCTTCCAGCCGATATCCCAGCTTGAGCCAGCGTTCGGTAACCCCCACTTTGACCGTCCGGGAGTCCACAGGCGCGGCGCCTCTGCTCAGGACGGCCGTACCGATCCGTTTCCCTTTCTGATCTTTGGCGGTCGACAGCCGCAGCGTGACCGCCTCTGACGTGTCGGGCGTCTTTGAAAGGGTGAGGTCCACACCCTCACCCTCTTCAAACGGCGTTGGGTCGGAAATGGTGGCGAAGACATTCAGGACTCCGGCCTCGCGCCTCATCCGAACATCGCCGATGACCTCTCCTGCGGCCACGAGGGAAACGGCGGGAAGGTCGGGGTTCCATTCCGTGTCCTCTCCATCAATCCCAAGACCTCTGAGGACATTGCCGTACCAGTTGGAGTACCGGATGGTGATCGGTTGGTTCTCTGCCAGCGGGGCGGCCGTGCGAATCTCGATCGCTCCGTCGAGTCGGGCTGTTCGGCCCGGGCCTGAGATTTCGATGATGCGATCATCTCCACTGGACACGGCAAACAGCACTTTCTTGTCCGTCCTGGGATCCTTGATGAAGAGGCCCGTGAAATTTTCAATGTTGATGACGTTGCCGCCGACCTTGGGATGCACGCCCTGGTCATCGAGGAGGACATCGCCAAGGACGAAACCATCCTCCGTATAGGCAATGTAGTTGGCGGGTTCAATGTTGTGCGCCAGGACAATGCCATCGACGATTCCCGCGATCCCGGAGGCGGTGGTGAAGTCGGTCATTCCCGGTTTGGTCGCATGCCGGCCGGCAATCCACTAAACCTTAAGGCCGCAGACTTTCCGCCCGCGATCCATCAAGCTTACCGCTAGACCGCGATCAGCTGAGCCACAATAGACTCGAATAGGATCTGTTTTCTTCATCATGTATTCCCAGGAGTGAGTCTTCCAGTCAGGACAAAACGCCGTACTGCGTTGTACGCTGTGTCGGAATCCAACCGGCGTCACGAATGAGATCGCGAACCCGGTCCGCGGTCACGGCGTACGCGACCCCTGTCGCCCGCACCACCTGCTCTTCCATCAACACGCCGCCGAAATCGTCCGCTCCAAACGATAGCGCCAACTGCGCCGCGTCGGGACCCTCCGTGACCCAGCCCGCCTGGAGGTGGGGCACATTGTCCAGAACCAGCCGCGCCAGCGCCACCATCCGAAGATAGTCGGCGCCCGTCTGTTCAGGGAGCTCCAGCGCCGTCCGGTTGCTCTGGAGACTCCACGGAATAAAGGCGGTGAAGCCCTGGGTTCGATCCTGGAGGTCAC
Source organism: uncultured Verrucomicrobiota bacterium (assembly GCA_964404035.1). Classification (GTDB taxonomy): domain Bacteria; phylum Verrucomicrobiota; class Kiritimatiellia; order CAIKKV01; family CAITUY01; genus CAMBRF01. The sequence goes on from CAYOIT010000017.1 coordinate 6,707, forward strand.
GCACCCGCATCAGATGCTCGACACGGTGTGCCGTGGTCTCGCCCAGCCCATAGACCATCGTCGCCGTGGTCTTCAACCCCAGCCCATGCGCGGTCTCCATCACCTCGAACCACTCGCCAGCCGTGGCCTTTCCGGGACTGACCCGTGCCCGGACTTCATCCACCAGGATCTCCGCGCCGCCACCGGGCAGGGACTGCAACCCCGCCGCCATCAGTCGCTCCAATACCGCGCGCACCGGCAGATGCTCCTGTTTCGCAAAGAAAACGATTTCGGTCGGCGAAAGGGAATGGATCCAGATATCCGATTCCTTCCGGATGCGAATGAACAGCTCTTCGTAGTAAGCCAGACCGCAGGCCGGATTGATGCCGCCCTGCAACAGGATCTGAGTCGCCCCTGCCCCGGCCGCTGCCCGAACCTTTTCCGCCACGTCATCGATCGACAGGACAAACCCTTTCCCCGATTCAGGGGTGACATGGAAGGCACAGAACTTGCACTTCGTTTCACAGATATTGGTGACATTCTGATTGCGGTCGAGCACATAGGTGACCCGCTGGCCCGCCACCATGGCCCGCCGTCGCTGCAAGGCGGCGCTTCCCAGCCACCCAAGAGGCGCCACCTCGTGCAGCCACTCCGCTTCCTCCGCGGTTAGCCGCTTGCCCGCCCCGGCCGCCGACAGAAGGTCGCGGCAGGAGGCCTGAGTCTGCTGAACCTCCATTCCGGACGGCGAAGCCGCCGGCGTGGGGTCTTGCAGCGGCACCGGCTTTCCCGCATAGACGCTGTTCGTCAACACCGGCTGCAGCCTCAGACTGCGGATAAAGGCCGCCATTTCAGCCGGAGATGAAAACCGCTGACGGTCCGGCGCCCCGGCGGCCTTCGCAATCCGTTCGTCCAGACTCGTTCCGCCGATATCATCCACGCCGCCATGCGTGAGGGCGCCCAGCACCTTGCGGTCCACGTAATTCACGAGCATCCGCACGTGGGGCACGTTATCGAGGAAAAGGCGTGCCAGCGCCGCGACACGCGCGATCCGGTCACCGGAGGGTCCCCGCGTGAGGCCAAGCTGAGTCCCGGCGGGATGGAATGGCAGCGGAATGAAAGCCTGGAACCCGCCGGTCCTATCCTGCAACGCGCGCAGCCGGGAAAGATGGTCGATGAGATCCTCGCTCGTTTCGAGGTGCCCGAACAGCATCGTCGCATTGGTCGGAATCCCCAGCTGGTGCGCCGTCTCGTGCACGGTCAGCCATGCCTCGGCCGGAATCTTGCGGGTGCAGATATGGTCCCGCACTGATGCGGCGAAGATCTCCGCCCCGCCGCCGGACAAGGCCCCCAGGCCCGCCGCGTGCAAACGGATCAGGACGTCCCGAAGCGCAAGGCCAGCCCGATCGGCCAGCCAGTGGATCTCGACGGCGGTCATGCCTTGAACGAGCACACCCGGGAGAATCTCTTTCGCCAGACGCATGAGTCTTTCATAGTACTCAAGGTTCAGTTCCGGAATGATGCCCCCGACCACATGCAGGTCGGTCAGGTTCAAGTCACGAAGCCCGATCAGCACCTTACGCGCCTCCTCGAGCGTCAGGACATAGGCCGTTGGCGCCTCCCGCTCGCGCCAGAACGCACACAGCTTGCAGCGGTTCTCGCAGAGATTGGTGGGGTTCAGGTTGTAACTGTGGACGTAATAGGTGGTGCCCCCGTGCCGTGCCCTTCTCTGCTCATCCGCCAGGGCCATCAGCTCTGACGTCGAAGCGTCGTTCAGCATGGTCAAAGCCTGATCAGCGCTCCATCTCATATCCCAGCCTCCGTAATGGCTGCAGGGGGCGCCAAGGGGCCGAGCCTCCGCAGTACGTGTTTTGCCACCCGTTCCGAGACGGATCCCAGATGCCTGCGGATATCGTCCCTGCCCTGGTGATCGCCAAAATCGGTAACGCCTTTGATCAGGCAACAGGGAATGCGGGCCTTGCTGCACTCGTCGGCGACGGCAAACCCCTCCATATCCACCAAGGATCCAACGTTCGCCAGGGCGGCACGCCGGGCGGGATCGAAGACGGGAGACAGCACCGTGACCAGGGTCCTGAATTCCAAGCCCGGCGCCGGGTCCGGAGACAGGGTGACGACACGATCCGGTTGCCCGGCCTCCACGACTGAACTGATTCCAAAGACGATCCCCCGGTCACTCCCCCCGTCCAGCGCGCCACAGATGCCGGCATTGATGATTTCATGGACCGCATGCGTTCCAATGAGTTCCCGGCAAGCCCGCCGGGCCGCCTCCATGCCCATGCCGGAGATGATGACACGAACCACACTGGTCAGTCGGTAGACCGGAAACGGCACGGTGCCGATCTGCTCCGTCTGCCGCCCGACCAGAAGCGGTCGAGCCTCCTCCGCTGTGGCGAATACGATCCCGATCATCGTCCGATTCCCATCCCTCTCGCCCGTTCCTCGAGAACCGCGATCGCCTCACGACCGGTGGGCCCAAGCTCCAGGCTGAAATCGTTGATGTAGGTCGCGATATGATTCCGGACCACGTCGTCGTCGAGTTCCTGGGCATGCTGTTTGACGTAGGCCTGTGGCAGCGAGGGATTCCCCAGGGCCAGACGCAGCGACGCCTCGATCATCGTTTCACAGGCGGCTATACAGTCTTTCCCCAGCCCCTTTCTAGCCGCAATGCATCCGAGCGGAATGGGCAAGCCCGTCTGACCCTCCCACCATTCCCCCAGGTCCACACGGCAGGCAAGACCGCGCTGGCCATAGACAAACCGTCCCTCATGGATGATCACGCCCGCATCGACTTCCCCGGCGGCCACCATCCCCATGATCCGGTCAAAAGGAACAAAGACCACGTTCCGCTCCTCCGGCGCCCAAAGCCGGAACAGGAGATGGGCCGTGGTGTGTTCGCCGGGAATCGCCACCCGGCCCAGGGGTGCGCGGGGATCGCCAAGCGGGGCCTTGACCACCACCAGAGGGCCGCAGCCATGCCCGAGCGTTGTGCCCACACGCAGGAGCTGGTAGGACTCCCTGAGTTGAAGCCAGGCATGAAACGAAAGCTTGGTGACATCATGGGCCCCGTCGAAGGCCATGCGATTCAGGGTTTCGACGTCATACAATCTGGTTTCGATCTCATAGCCCCCCCCGGTATGGTCGGGAGGACTCTTGATCAGTCCTTTTGCCAGCCCGTAGAACGTAAAGGTATCGTTCGGACAGGGTGAATACGCAAAGGTCAGTTTCACAGATGGCTTCCCTTGTTCACCCTCATAGTCCTCCCGGAAAGACACTGGCGGTCAGGATGGAATCGCCCTTCAGTTTCCCCGGCAAGGATCACGACCTGCTTGCCCCGCTCCTTGAGGTCACGAACCAGTTTAATCAGCCTGGTTTTGTACTGGGCCACCAGCGGTTCGACCGGCATGCCCCTGACCCAGGATCCGTTGATCACGTCGTTCATGCCGATCATGATGGTCACCACATTGGGATCCCCTTGGATCACCGTTTCCACGCCCGTGCCGGCAAGCTGGAGACCACTGTGGCCGTTGTTGACGAAGTTGACTTTTGCGCCCGGATGGAAATGCCGGAAGACCCGTTCGGTGATCTGGCCGTACACCTTGGCTTCGGTAATGCTGTCGCCGAAAAAGCCAACCCGGTCTCCGTCCTTGATGAAGCACCGTCCGTCTTCAGCCAGGGCACGGAAGGACAACACCGTCAACGCGATTCCCACAACCATCATTCTGAACATCGTCATTTTGTTCTCACTCCCTCTCCCGCTACCTGGAAACACGTTCAAGCACGCACGGCGTGCCGGGTAACAACCGCAAGGTCACCCGCCCTTCGCGGACAGGCAACACCGCCGCCGCACCGCGACCGGTGGGCGACAACGGACAGGCCGCCAGTGCTTCTGCGTCCTCCCACCCTTCGGGCAGGCTCCACTCACACTCGCCCCCCTCCACGCTAAAGGCAAGAATCCGCTGCTGCCCGCTCCAGGTGTCAGGCCAGAAACGATCACAGCCTCGCCCGAAGGTGACGTCGCCCTTCCAGGCCCTGAAGCCGCCCGCCAGGGACCACTCGGCCTGACTGCCGTCATCCCATTCCGCATAGATACGGTGATGAAGCAGTTCCACGGTGTTCTGCCCGGCCTTCAACGCCACGGTCACGAGTTGGTCGCCATGGAAACACCAGGGGTCGGCATAGCCGCCGCGCCGGCGAAGATCATTCCCGTACTCCGACGCGCGCAGCCGCGCGCTCATCTCCCACGGATTCGTGGGAGGGAAATGGACTTCGATACCGTCTCCCCCATTCACGCGTAACAGCAGGCGGCCGCCCCGTGGTGAGGAATAGCGAACATACAGACGCCGGGAACCGCCCTCCTCCAGATCGAGCGTCCACTTGACCCCGTTGCCGATGGCGAGATCGATGTCCCCCACATGCCGTCCCTCCGTGGCCCAAGGCTGCTCCATGATCCTGGCCGTGCCCAGCACCTGCCCGGCATGCGCGGGATACAGGCGCCCGCCGCCCTTCCCCGGCGCTTCCAACGTCAGCGCATCCACCCGTACCCGTCCCTCGGCCGCATCCAGTCGTTCCACGCGCGCCCCACCCGGCAGACGCGTATGACCGGCCCCGATGTGATGCAGTTCCTGGATGACCGTCAGGTAGAAATTCTGCAGCAGGTCCGGCACCAGGCCCCATTCCCGCAATCCGTCGTCGGCTGGCGAGCGCGACCGGCCGGTCACCTTCTCCGGCAAGGGATCATCGTTCCCGCCCAGCAGGTGGTAGCCGGATTGGTTGCCGTACACGTGCATGCCTTTGGAACCACGACAGGCCAGGGCGCCTGCCCCGTAGCCGCCGCCAATGGAACTGTAATCATTGAAGGCCAGACCGCCGTGCGACCAGGAAAAGGTGGTGGGGAGTTCCTCCAGGTGATCCCCCGATTCGGTCATGATCTCCGAACCCTTGGCGCGGATGTAATTCATGATCTGCGTGCGGCCTTCGACCTGTGTCTCCAGGCTGCCGCCCAGCGCTCCGTCGGGATATCCCGGATGGATGCACCACCCTGACGTGCCCAGCACATCGAGATAGAGCAGCGGCGGCGCATACGGCAGGTGCGCATAGAACTCGTCGATGATTTCAGCCGCCAACCCCGACTTCCAAAGGCGCCAGTAGTCCACGTAGGCAAAGATATCCGAAGCATCGAAGCCCTTCTCGCCCGGTGCCAGGGGCGGTCCCGCCGGCACGAACGGCAGGCCGCGCCACGGCGCATTGTTAACCCCTTCGGGCCGCGCATAGATGCACCGGGCCTCACGCAGTCGCTCAAATAACGCCTTCGTTTCCGGGTACATGACGATGCCGTTCATCACGTCCGAAATGTTGAGATGGAAACTGATATAGGCCTTGTGCCGGCGGAGCATGTTCTCCATGAACCGCGCCAGGTGATCCCAACTGTGCCCGACCCGGAAGGTCGGCCGGCTCCAGTACGGCCACGTGCCATCCCATGAAAACCGACCTTCGTCGGCCCCGACCGCCCCCAGCAATTGGACCAACTGCGGTACGGCATGGTCCGTCAGGTTGGCCCAGGCCCCGATTTTCGCCGCAGCATCCTCCAAGGCGTCCGGCCGGTCGGCCAGGTTGAGTTTGTAGCTGAAGAGGCCCTTGCAGATCCATGCGGGCGGGTGGTTCATAGTGTCGGAGATTCCTCAATATTACCGGTTAAGTTCAGAAGCGGGCGTCGAAGGGGACCGCCAGACAAGTCTCGTTCAGGCGCAGAACACGCTCGCCGGCATAGATGACCAAACCCGGTCCGGCCCGACTGCCGATCTTCTCCTGGAAAGCACGGATGGATAACGTGTCCCGCGCGCCGACCGAAGAAGCAGCCTTGATCTCCACCGGCAACAGCCTGCCGTTGATATCGACCACCAGATCCACTTCCGCACCACTATGCTGCCGGAAGTGATAAAACGCGGGGACGGCCGGAAGGGACTGGACCTGACGGATCAATTCCAGAACCACAAAGGTCTCGAACAGCGCCCCGAATGAGGGATGCCCCAGCAACGCCTCCGGCGTAGCCAACCGGAGCAGGGAACAAGCCAGACCGGTATCGGTCACATAACCTTTCGGTTTCTGGCTCAGTTTCTTGATCTGGTTGTTCGAAAATGCCGGGATCTCCAACCACTGGAATGTGCCCCGCAACGCACCGATCCAGTTCTGCGCCGCCGGCGTGGACAGTCCGATATCCCGGCCCATCTGACTGTAGTTACACTCCTGAGCCGTCAGGGCCGTGCAAAGCGTCAGGAATGAGGCGAACTGCGTTTCATCCTTCACCGCCAGCAGGCTGCGCACATCGCGCTGAAGATAGGTGCTGACATAGCCTCGCATCCAACCGGGAATCACATCCTCGGCAAGCGTCTGTACCTCGGGAAAGGATCCGCGCCAGATCAACCGGCTGGGAGACTGACCGGTCCCGGACGCCCGTAGTAGCCATTCCATAGCCGCTTCAGAATCCCCGCTGGCTCTCTCCACCCAATCGCCGAACCAGCACTGGCCGGGATCCTGGTTTCGCTCGCTCATGGAGAACCCCGCCAATTCCAGAATGGCCACGCGTCCAGCCAGGGACTCCGAGAGGTGTTTCATGACAGCCCACTGTTGCGAGCCCGTGATGAGAAACAGGCCGGGTGCCCGGTGTTCATCCACATACCGCTTAAGGGTTGACACCAGCTCCGGGACGTACTGAATTTCATCCAGGATCAACGGAGCTGGATTATTGCGTATGAAAAGGTCCGGATCGACCCGTGCCCCGTAGAGATCCTGTACAGGATCGAACACAAACGTCTTGCAGCGATCACCGAAAAGGTGGTGCAACAAAGTGCTCTTCCCAACCTGACGCGGTCCTGACAACAGCACACACGGGAAGGATTCGAAGTACTTGACGATCTTCTTCTCAAGAAGACGGTTGTGATAGATCATGTGCAAATCATAATCTATGACTTTACGTTATCAAGTATATTCAAGAGCTGAATCCCTCACTCCAAACTGAACTCACCCCAGAGCGCCGGTTGCATCTTCAGTTCTTCGACCTCATCGGCGACGATGCCTGCCGCCTGGTTACTCCAGTAGACCCGCAGGTTGGTGTCTTTTCCTTCAGGGTCGCTATAGGTCACCCCAAGGTCACCGCGCAGTTTCAGCCCCGGCTTCAGACTGACCCCCAGAGCCTTCAAGGGGATGGCCGCTTCGACAATATAGCCCTTGTTTCCACTGGGTTTCGCCTCGATCTTGACGCCCTCGATCGTTTTCACGAAGTCCATCGTGTAACCGCCCTTGGACGTTCCGGAGAAGAAGGTCTTGGTCGCCTTCTCTTCGGACACTTTCCGGTAGAGCACAGCCACGTTCTTGTCCTGGAGTTTGCCGATGGAAAGGCGCAGGTCGCCCTTCACGGCTTCGCGGCGTTTCTTGTCCGCTCCGGGATCAACACCAAGCTGGAGGTCAACCGTGTCACCACAAGCATAGAGGTTCTCAAAACCGGTGGCGCCGTTTACCCAAGGGGTCTTATCGTCCACCTGCCAGGCGACATAGAGCATCTCATCATCGTGGGCCAGCCAGGTTCGGATCGCGGCGGAATCGGATCCGAACTGGGTCGCCTGCGTTCCGAAATCCTTGTTGGGATCGCCCGTGAACACGACGGTCTTCTTCTTTACCTCGGCGCTCTTCGCGGAATCCGACACGCTGAGATATTTGACCTTGAACTGCTGGGCCTTCACCATGTCCTCGGCGGACAGTTTCAGTGAACCTGAACTCAGGACCTTCACGGCGTCGAGGCCGCTGACTTTGCAGTTGATGAAGGCGGTCTTGCCGGCCTGGACATACAAGGTGCCGTCATTGGCCCGCGTGATGGAGCCGCCAAAATCTTCCGCGCCCATCCCGGGAGGAACCGAGTTCATATTCGCTCCGGGAACCGCCTCTTCCGGCCACTTGATCTTCATGGGATCGCCTTCAAAGAGGCTGGAGACGTAGTAGCCCGAGGAGGAAAGAATATGCCATTCGCCCTTGTCCGTCCCGATAACGAAGAGATTCCCAAGGGGAGCGGGCATGGCCACGGTGCCGGTGAAATCGTAAGCCGCGCGAATCAGGCCGATCTTGCCGGGAGGGGCCAGATGCCCGCCATGGACACCGACATAGTTGTTGGGATAGGCAAACACCTTCTTGCCCGTCCCGATGTCATAGCAGGGGAAATCACTGTGCTCGGCGCCATAGTGCCCGTTATACATGACATAGCGGCCGTCTTCGGAAACCAGGCCTTTCTGCGCGCCCATTCCGCCACGGGAGGCTAGGTCTTCCGGAACAGGCAATTTCACCGCCTTGGCCAGATCGTATTCAGGAGCCCCGCAGGCCGTCCAACCGGTCACGCCCATCGCGTACTGGCCGCCGGAGAAGGTCATGGCCTGATTGAAACACATGTACCAGCCGTCGATCCAGCCGCCCAGGTCGAGATCGAATTGCTTAACCTCGTCCGGTTGCTGCTGCTGGTCGTCGTTGCGGTCGGACCAGACACGGATGTGTTTCGGAGAGTTGTTCTGCTCCTCCTCCGAAGAGAGGGTGGACCTGAGTTTCCAGTTCCCGGCCGCGACCCGTTCGAAGATATTCACGGGCTCATGCTTCGGCCAGCCGCCGCCAATAGCCGTGTAGACGCGTCCGTCCTTGCCGGTTCCGAACCGTGCATTGGCCCATCTCCCCCGGAAGATGACCGCCACGCATTCGGCTTTGCCCGTCTCCGGCGAGAGTTTCCACTCGGAGCCCTGGCCCACCATGGTATAAGGGTCAGCCGGACAGATCGCACCACCGCCCGCGCCGTACTCGGTCGGGCCAAAGAATTCCTTCTCAAAGGCGCCGGTCTGCGCGTCCCACACTGAAATCCTTCGCGGAACACTATCGCGTTCCATCACCCAGAGTTTGCCTTTCGCATCGACCTTGAGGCTGGCCACAAACCGGACTCCGCTCTTGTCCCAAGGGCCAAGCAGATTTCTCCCGCCGGGCTTGCCGATGGTGCGGAGGATCTTACCTGCTTTGTCGAGGACCTTCACTTGATTCTCGGGGTCGCCAAAGGCTGCGTAGATACTCCCATCCTTATCGGCTGTAACACTCGTGATCGCCTTCAAGCCATCGATAACGGTCGTCATGGCTCCCGTCTCAGGATCGACCGTCACAACCTTGGAAGTCCCACAGATCATGTAGAGCTTGCCGTCGGCCCCCACCTTGAGATCACCGGGATTCTCGACGGCCACGTTCTTCAACAGCTTGCCGGTGGCGGCGTCCAGCACGAGCAACGTATTGCCTGACGGTTGCGGCTGGTTCCACGGCGCATTCAGGGGACCGTAGCTTACGAAGAGCTTTCCACCGAGGGCGGCAAGACCGCTGGCCGCAGCCTCGTTCGTGACGCCTGCCGGCCTGAACGGAGCGAGGATCTTCCCGAGTTCAAGCGTCGCCTCGTCCGCGCCCTGCCAGTTGACATACTCGCCTTTCGTGGCGTTGAGCCGGTAGAGCGTGTTGCCCTGCCCCTGGTCGTAGACGAAGACGATCCCCTTATCGACAGCTACCAGGCCCGCGCCGCCAAAGCCGCCTCGTTTGTGCCGCCACGTCACCTTGCCGTCGAGGTCGGTGCAAACCAGGGCTTTGCCCGCTTCCGAGGCGCCCCAACCCAGATACACGCTTTCGTTATCCGAATCCACCGTGCAGGGGCTGCCCATGTCCCCGCCCCAGTTTCCGCCGGGGGAATCGAAGGGCGCCTTCCCGCCATTGCAGGCCCAACCGACCAGGCTGAGACCGATGCCCTTGTGCCAGATCGCCTCCCAGGTGTAGTCGCCCGCCGTCACAGGGTCGCCAGGTTTCTTGTCACTCGGCGTGCTGAGGCCATCCCAAAGGATCTCCTGCTTGCCCTTGGTGATGAATTTCGCGTTCAACAGATTCCGAACCACCTGCCCATCGGCGTTCTTGACGATCAAAGAGACAAAGCCATCCTCCGGCATGTTCAGCTCGATCTTGGCGAACCCTTCGAGTTTGTCCTCCTTGTAAAGGCCAGCCCAGTTCACAACAGGAATGCCGCCCCGCAGGCTCACGGGAAAGGTCCGCCCATCGGAGAGGCGCACCGGCAACGGGGCCATCTTGCCCGAGGCTTCCAACTTTGCGAGCCCCCAGCGGTCGTAGGACATGAACGCAAAGACGCGATCCGGCGTCACGCCGGGACGGAAGAGATCCTTCGTGGTAATGCGCATTTTCGAACTGGTGCCAAAGTTCGGCTCGTAGGTCATGATGAGGGTATCGCCCGCCTTCGGGGCATGGCCGTCGCTCGTAAGCAGCTTCCAGGGGATGGCGAGTTCCTGCACATAACCCTTGCCATCCGGGTCTTTGAGGAACGCCTGTTGGGCTCCCTCTTTCTTGGCATCCTTGACCACTCCTTCATTGAAGCGCTTGCCGTACGCCAGGTCGATCAGGTCCCGGCCATCGCTGCCGCGCCAGGCGGTGAAATGGGTGGTCCGTTGGCCAAGCTTGACATCGTCGCCTTTCGCATCCGGCACTCCGGCGGCACTGGTAATGGTGCGCACCTGGAGGCAGTCTCCGCCAAAGCCCATATCGGAACCACACAGGCCGGGATTGTTCATGGGGGTGGTGTCAACCCAGCGGGAGAGAAGATACAGATTCTCGGCGTCGTACATGGCGCTTTGCCAGGAAGCGAACTGGTCACGGTAACTCTCGACGTCCGAGCAGATGAACAGCGACCCGGAAAGATCCCAGTCATCGAATTTGCCATCAACAACCACTTTCCCCGGAGCAGGAATGACCCTGAAGTCCGTGTGCTCGGTCTCCGTGGCCAGCGCCGCCTGACTGAGGCTCCAAGCTGTGAAGGCCAAGGCTGCGCCTCGCGTCATGAATCCAACCATCGTTGAATAGGTCGTCATCGATTTGAATGTCATCCCTGTCTTTCCTTTCATTTCCATCAAACCACAATCCAATTAGAGGTGGACCGCGCTGTCCCTAGCGCGGTCAGACGCCGGCAGGGATTCATCATGAAGGACACCGGCGTCCACCTGGGCGCTGTCGCACCGGGTCTTCCCACGCCTACCGGAACGTGAACACGGAGCCGCCCGTCCAGCGCAATTCATAGGCTCCCATGTCGACACGGCCCAGCCGGCGCTGATTACCCGCCAGATCGACCGCCGTGTCCATCCAGGGCTGATTGGCTCCGGTCTCAAGACAGGGCGAATCGGAGGCCAAGGAGTAATTGTTCGTCGCGGCACCGACAAACCGCGGATCGCCCGTGATATTGCCGTTGACTCCCGGCGTCAGTTCCGGCGCGCGGGAATGGGCGATCGTGGCAGGCGCCGTCACCAGCACGTCGTCGGCCAGCGTCCCCGCTTTCGATGAGTTGAGCGCAAAGATACAGTTCGTCGTCGAACCCGCCGTGGCGTAAAGCCCGCCGACCGTGCCATTGGCGTCTGCGGCCCTGTTGGAGACGACCGTGCAGTTCTCAATGGCGCCACCGGTCTGGTGGATGCCGCCGCCGGCTCCTGCCGAGTTCCGGAAAGCGCTGTTGCCCTGAACCAAAGTGTTACGCAACGTCCCGCCGGCCACATAGACCCCGCCGCCCCGGCCACCATCGGTCCCATACTGAGTAACATTATTGCTGATCACACAATTCTCGGCGAGCCCACCCGCAATACTCAACCCGGCACCCCAGCCGCGCCCGAGCCGGTTGTTGAACAGCACACAGCGCCGCAGCAAGCCGCCGGCCTGGTGCATGCCGCCGCCTAGATTGCTGTCAAACACATTGGACGGGATCTGACCGCCGGAGACGCGACAATCCACCACTTCGCCGCCGGCGACATGGCCTCCAATCCCACGGACACCCCCGGAAGCCCCCCCGCTCTGACTGCAGTTCCTCACCGTGCAGTTCGTGACCAGGCCCGCGGTCAGGTAGAACCCTGCCCCCTCGGCAGCAACACCGTAACAGTTGGTGATCGTGCAGTCGGCCAGGGTGCCGGCAATCACATACGCACCACCGCCGCGTCGGACTTCAATGATTCCGTTCTCCAACTCGTAGGCTAGGCCATTGTTCAGCGTCAGCCCCCGCACCATCGCGCCGACATGGTTCAACTTCAGCACGCGATACGTTTGACTCGTACACCGCAGCGTGGTGGCGGTCGCCCCGTTCACGCTCTCCAGCGTGATGGCCCGTGCAATCGAGACATAAGCCGCCAGATTGTACGTCCCGTTGGACACCACGACCCGAACGCCGTCCCCTGCCACATCCACCGCAGTCTGCACGTTGGTGGCCGCTTTCGCCCAGGTGTCATAGGGGCTAGTGCTCGATCCGTTGGTCGAGACATACACCGTCGCCAGCGAGGCAACCACGGGGATCACCCCCGTATAGGAGGCCCCCTGGCCCGCGCCATTGCTGACGCACAACACTGGCCAGTAGACGCCAAGGGCATACGCGTTGGAAACCGTCTGCTTATCGACGCCGGTCAGATCCCACGACCCGTTGCCGTCAAAGTCCCAGTAGTAGGTCAGATTGTTAGTGTCATCGCCCGCGGCAGCGGCAGAGAATACCGCCGTCAACGGCGCGATGCCCACCTGCGGGCTCACCGTGTAGGTGCAGGTGAAATTGCCCGACGCCTCGTAGGCACCGATGTCGGAACGGCTCATCTGAACTCGGGCTGAACCCGCCAGATCCACAACCCCGTTGGTCATCCAAGGTTGATCCGTGCCGCCATTGACCCCGAGGGAGGTTGGCACCAGACGGAAGTCGCGCGCGGCCGCACCCATGAAGGTCGGCGAACCGTCGATATTGCCCGTGCCGGGCGCTCCGCCCGGCAGGAGACACGTTACGAACGTGCCGATATTGGTACGGGCGTCCTGCACCGTTCCCCCCGACGTATTGCCGCTGAAGATGCAGTTCCGGACCACGGCGCCGGTGAGGGCGTAGACGCCGCCCACATCCGTGACCGCGTAGTTGTTCACCACCGTGCAGTTCTCGGCCACGCTACTCGAGGAAACATAGAGCCCACCCCCGTAAGTGGTGCCGACGCCCGTATTGAACCCCACCAGGCAGTTGCGGACCGTGCCGGCACCGGCCATGAAGATGCCCAGCCCGTTGGGGGAGCCGCCGATGGTATTCACGTTGTTCGTGACGGTGCAGTATTCCACCAGTCCGTTGGCGTTGTTGGCCACGTAGATGCCTAAGCCGCCATTGTTGAAACAATTGTTGCCGTAGATATTGCACCAGCGTAGCGTGCCGCCATTAACGTAAGCACCCGCGCCGTCTGCACCGGTGCTGCTGTAACCGCTGTAATCGCGGAGCGTGCATCGCGTCATTTCGGCCCCGGCGTTGACGTAGGCACAGCCGCCCTTCGGATTGCTCGAACCGTAAGAAGAACGAATAACGCAATTGCTGGCTATCGCACCCGGGCCATCGAGGTAGACGCCAATACCGTAGGTTGTGCTTAGAGTCCCCGTGCTGTTGGCGATCGTACAATCCGTCAGGGCGCCCGCCAGCACGCACGCGCCGCCGCCGCGACGGTCCACCAGAATTCCATTCTGCAGTTCGTAGGCATAGCCGCCTTGCAGCGTCAGCCCCCGCACCACCGCCCCGCCGTTGTTCAACTTAAGCACACGGAATTGAGGGGTACCGGAGCGCCGCAACGTCGTAACGGCCGCCCCGTTCGTCCCATCGACCGTGATGGCCTTGTCGATCGCCACAGACGCCGTGATCGCGTAGATTCCATTGGATACCACCACGCGCGCGCCGCTTACCGCCACGTCGACAGCGCTCTGCAGATTGGTCGCCGCCTTGACCCAGGTATCGAACGGCGCGACATGCGTGCCGTTGGTGGCCACGTACAGGGTTGATGCCGAGGCAGCGATGGCGGTTGTCCCCGTATAGGAGGCCGATTCGCCCACACTATTGGTGACGCGCAGAACTGGCCTGTAGGCGCCGAGGTCGTAGCCGTGGGAGGTAGTCTGCTTGTCCGTGCCGGAGTCATCCCACGAACCGTTGCCGTCGAAGTCCCAGAAATAGGCCAACCCGTAGGTGTTATCGCCCACGACGGTGGCGGTGAACCCGACCATCAAAGGCGCCAGCCCAATCGACGCGCTCAGGTCAAAGGCACAGGCGAAGGTGGAGGGCGTCTCATAGGCGCCGATGTCCACATGGGCCAACTGTTTGCGTGGGCCGCCTGCCAAGTCCGTCACGGTATCCATCCATGCCTGATCCGTGCCCGCATCCAAGCCTTTGGACAACAGCGACAACCGGTAGTTGCCGTTGGCGGCGTCCACGAACCCAGGCGGGCCGTCGATGTTGCCCGAGCCGGGCGCCCCACCCGGCAGCAGGCAGGTCACGAACGTTCCGGCGTTGGTGCGGGCATTGGCCGACAAAGGGGAAAGGTTATCGTTGAAGATGCAGTTGCGGATGGTGCCACCAGCCGCATAGACCCCGCCACCTTCCTTCACGGCGTAGTTATTGATCACGGTACAGTTCTCGGCCACGCTGTTGGCGTTCACGTACAGTCCGCCGCCGCTGCAGTTGCCCCCATTGCCCGCGTTGAAGGCCACGAGGCAATTGCGGACCGTGCCAGCCCCCACCATGTAGATGCCGACCCCGTTGAGTGTGTAGTTCTGCGCGGACGCGTTGTTCGTCACCACGCAGTGTTCCACCAGCCCGTTGGCGTTGTTGGCGACATGGATACCCCCGCCGCCGTTGCCAAAGGTTACATTGCTGTAGACGCTGCACCAGCGCAGCGTGCCGCCGTTGACAAAGGCGCCGGCGCCGTCTGCGCCAGTGCTGCTAAACCCGCCATAATTGCGCAGCGTACAGTACGCCATCAGGGCATTGGTGTTCACGTAGGCGCCGCCGCCCTTTGGATTGCCTCCTCCATTGGAAGAATCGATCACACAGTTGCTGGCTACCGCACCGGCTCCGTCCAGGTAGATACCCAAGCCCAGACAGGACGCACTATAGCCCATGCCGTTGGTGATCGTGCAGTCCCGGACCAGACCGAGAAGCACTTCAGCTCCGCCGCCGCGCGTTCCTGTGCTGCTTCCAGTGTTGTCGGCATGACCAAACTGCATCGACAACGCCTCCACAACGGCATCGGCGTGGTTGATGCGGAAGATGCGGTGCTTCGGGGCAGTGTCGGTTGCGACCGACCGGCGGACGATTGTGTTGGTCCGCCCCATGCCGCGCACGGTCACCGCATTCGTCACGGAGATCTGGCCAAGAATCGTGAAGGTTCCGTTGCTCAACTGCACGGTGGCAATGCCGTTAGTTCTGGCATAGTCGACCGCAGCCTGGATATTCGTGGCGGCCTTCGGCCACGTGTCGAAGGGGGCGACATTCAGGCCATTGGTCGCCACATACGCGACCACGTAATCCCGGTTGACGATCGTCGACGTAGCCGAATTGGCCGACCCGATCAAATAGCCGCCGGGCAGGAACGTCAGTGCCACGGTCTCCGAGGCAGGCTCCGCAAAGTCCACATCGTTGTACGGCATCACGGTGATCGCCACGTTCGACACGCCCACAGGAAACGTGACGTTGCCAGTCACATTGCTGCTGCTGTAGTCCACGCCGTTGCTGGCCGTGCCGCCGACCGCATAGTAGACCGTGAGGGCAACGCCAGTGGACCAGTCGGGACGATAGAACGTAAACGTGGCCGGATCCTGCGGCCACTCGGCGGCCGAGGAATCGGTCGCCACGACCGTCACTTCGCCGGCCACGAAACTCGCCGACGCATCGGCCCAGGTCGCACCATAGCTGTTGGTCGCGCAGTAGCGGTAGTAGTAGATACTGTTGGAAACGCCGTAAGCCACATTCGTGCTCAACGTCCCGATGCCCAGGGGATCGGGGAACACATTCGTGTTCGCCCACGCCCCGGCGGTGACCCCGCCATCCGTCGGGCCCCAGAACAGGATGGCAGTCGCGCCCGCCGTCCCGGTCGAACTCAGATAGCCGGACACCGTAGCCCCGGTGGAGGTCACGTTTGACACACCGCTGTTCTGAATGCTGGGCATGGTCTGAGCCGTCCCAGCCGTCTCAAACACGCTGTTCGAGGCCATGTTCATCCACTCGGCCCAAATCCATGTGGCCGGGCGTACTGAAGACGATACGCGCATCTCATCAATGAAGCCCTCGACCCCGTTCTGGTACATGGTATCGTAATAGGAGCCGATGGTTTGTTTGGTGGCGGTGAAGGTCTCAGCGCCGAAGTGATAAGTATTGGTACCTACCGGTTGCCCGTTGACGTAGAGGATATGGCGATCATTCAGGTTGTCGAAGACGCCGGTGAGATGAATCCATTGTCTTAAGTCGTTTGTGAAGATGACGCTCTGAATGAGGCCAACATTACTGCGAAGCTGCAACCGAACGTCGTTTGTGGTTTGCGCGGTGAGTTGAATCAGGCGCGCACCTTCGGACCGATGACCGTAGATGACCCCCCCATTGGACGCCGGGTCCAGTTTTACCCAGGCCGACACCGTCAGCACATCCGGGTCCTGGAGTCCTGTCCCATCAACCTTCACATAGTCAGCCGTGTTGGTGTTCGCCAAGCGCAGAGCATCGGCCACCTGACCGGTAGCCAGCGCCACATTGCCAACCCTTGTGCCTCGGATTCCGCCGGCCACCGAACAAGGCGGATTGGTGTTTGTCATGTGCCAGACGCCGGCGTAGCTGCTATCCCAAGCCGTTCCGTTAGTCGTGTAAGCCGGCGCGGTAGTGCCGCTCCTGCCCCAATAGGCCCAGACGTAGGTGTTGGCGTCCACGAGGTTCGTCACCTGGAGCCAGACGTAGGACGAACCGTTCGTATCCCACTTCTCGATCTCGTAGTTCAGTTCGGAGGTGCCATCCGCAGCGGTGAAGCGCAGATCCTGGTTGGTCAGCGACTTGAAGTCGCCGTAACTGAACCCGCTGATGTTGGTGCTCAGCACCACCAGCACCGGGAAATTGGTCAGCGTTGTGGCCCCGCCGGGCGGATTGTAGCCCGTAAAGGTGATGGGCATCTTCTTCTGCCACGAACTGAAGTCCGCCGCCGTCACCACGCCCGCCAACAGTACGAACAGCCCAACGATCGTAACGATCTTCTTCATGGTGCCCCCTCTTCCTGATGTTTCCCAGAACTCCGAGATGTGCTCGACCGCGCCATCAGCCGATGCTGCAAAGCCACCCGCGCGGGCAAGGTCTCTCCGCGCAGCGCCATCAACACCAACCGTGCCGCTTCCTCACCCAGCGTGCCGACGGGTGGCCGCAGACTCGTGAGACCAAGCTCATGCGCCGTGCGATCATCAAAGCCGACGAGGCCATAGTCCCGGCCCGCGACCCAGCCGCGCGCCGCCGCCACCTCCATAAACCCCGCCGCCGCGGCATCGTTCGGCGCGATCACACCGGCACCCCTGCCCCATCCGCCCCCCCCTATCACCTCCTGGGCACAATCGCGCGCCACCCGGCGCTGCTCCCCCTCATGACCGGCCCGCCCTCGGGAGCACGCCGGCAGGATCTGCAACATATCCGCCGGGCATCCCATACCAGCCAAGGCTGACCGCACGCCGGCCAGACGTTGCTCCGTCCACTCCGATTCGAACGGGCGGAAGAACACCAGACGGGTATATCCCCGCTCAATCAAGTGACGCGCCGCCAGAGCCCCCGCGGCTTCGTCATCGATATAGACGTGCGGCACCACATAGTTGAGACGCTCGGGCGTTGCCGCCACCACGGGTACGTTGGCCGCCGCAAGCTGCGCCATGCATTCCGGGTCCGGCGGAATCTGAAGCAAGATGACCGCATCGACCTGGGAGGCAAGCAAACGCGACACGGCACCGGCGACGCCAGACTCACCCTGTGAGCTCTCGACAGAACTCATGAGTCGGGTAGTTATTCCAGGCTCGACAGCCAGAGCGTGTTCGGTGCCTCGAAGCATTTGAATCGGCCACTGAGATTCAAAGACGGACTGAGATTTGTAGGACACAATGGGGGCGATGATGCCGACCGTGGCGGTGAGCGACCTGCGGTTATGCGTGGGCAGGCCTGACCGCACAGAACGACTTGGCGCATCGACCGATCCAGCCGCCACAAACGTTCCCCGCCGGTCATCGGCCCGAAGCAAACCTTCCGAAATAAGGGTGGCCACAGCCCTCTCGATCGTACCCAGCGCCACCCCGTGCTGCTCTGCCAGCCGTTGCCGCCCCGGCAGCATCATACCAATCGACCACTGCCCACTCCGCACCTGATGACGCAACGAATCCGCAACCCTTTTGGAGGGGCGCAACGACCCTGGGGACCTGACAGACTTCATACAGCCATTACCTGTTCTGATTAGAATAACTATATCATATACCATCAATACGTTGCAACAAGGGTGATTTTCGGCACAGCGACGGTCAGGGCACGCTGGGTGACGGTCGGAAACGAGTCGGAAGAGACGCGGTTTATGAAGTGTTCTCGATCAGGACAACACAGACAGGATCTCATCGAGAAACGTTTGCCACGGCAGAGCTATCACCTGATCACTGATCTTGATCTTTTGGGGGACGCGGCAGACCACATAGCCTTTTCCGAAGGTGGGATACTCCTTCATAAAACAGTTCAGGTGGCGTGCATCACCCGCCTCGGGCGCATCCGTCCATTTCACCTCAATGGGCAGATAGGTCCCGTCCCGGGCCACCACCCAATCCACCTCAGGGCCATCTGGATCGCGCCAGAACCGCAATTTGACGGATCGCTGCTGTGAGCGAAAGCATCGGAGCAGTTCCAGGCCGACAAACTGTTCAAAGAGCATACCCCATTGAGAACGCGGGGGATGACGTCCTTCACGCGCGGCCACACGACGCACCCCAAGATCAAAGAAGAGATACTTGTCTGACCGCGTCAGTTTTTTGCGCGTTGCGCTTGTGGACAAAGGCTCGATGCGTTCGGCAATCAAGCAGTCTTCCAGAATCTGGTAGTAGCCGCCAATGGTGGTATGGGCGACGCCGATCTCTGACGCGAGTTTGCGCAGGTTGACAATTCCACCAGCTTCCGCTGCCGCCAGTTCAAGAAACCGGGCAAAGGAACCCAAGTGACGCACCGCCGCCTCTGCTCGGATTTCTTCTTCCAGATAGGTCGTGACGTAGGCGGCCAGATCCTGCTCCCGGTCATCCAGGTTCTCCACGCCCACGATTCCCGGCAACGCTCCGTACAGCAGGCGCTCCTCCAGTGTGCCGCCCGGGGCTTCCTTCATTCCGAAGGGATCGAGATGCAATACCGTCACCCGTCCCGGCAACAGATTGGTCTGTGCATGGCGGCGCAATTTGCGCGCACTCGATCCTGTCAGCAGAAACAACGCGACGTTACGGTCGATCAGGTCCTGGACGACATCCAGAATCTCGGGCACTTTCTGCACTTCGTCCAACATAACCAGAGGAAGTCTTCCATCTGGCAAAGGCGCCAAAGCCTCCACTTCCCCACGCAGCAAGGCTGGCGACTTCTCGTACCGCAACCGGATATCGGGATGGATGAACGAAACCGTCAACTGCGGGTTCATCCGGTTCACCAACGTGGTCTTCCCCGTCTGCCGCGCTCCAAAGAGAAATATGCTACGTCCGCGCCCAAGCGTGTGTGCGATTTCCGGCTCTATCGCTCTCTGAATGTATTGCATACGCTCCATAATCGCCGAATATGGAGCCTTTATCAACCACAATGATTCATCCTGATGACTCAGGGTGTTGCGGAAGGGTTGTCCGTGCCTGTCTCCACCAGCCACGGTCTTACCTTCAGAGTCTTGACGGACTCATCTACGGTCGCGCGCTCCTTCGCCATCTCCTCAACCGGTCCCCAGCATTCGACGGTATGGATGTATTTCCTATCCACCACGATGACGAGCACGTACTGGAACGTTTTGCGGCCGACGTCCTTGGTTCCGACAAACTCAGTCCCCTTCGCTCCGGTCATGAGCGTAACGTCTTTCACGGCGCTCAACGCAATGACCCTGTTGCTCACGAGCCACCTCCGGATGATCTGCGTCCAGAAGACGGGCGTGCCTCCCTCGAAGTTCTCCTGCCGCCTGACCAGCAGCATCACGCCATTGCCCGACATGGCGCGCGTACGCCCTTCATGCTCGGACAACTTCACGAAGGCCGACGGCAACTCCATCTTCAGCCACGACCACCAGTGCCGGGACGGGGTGAACGAAGCATCCGGGTTCAACACGATGTCCGAGGCAAGATTACGGACCCACTCGAAGGGGATCACCTCCCGTTGTTCCGTCTGCGCCACAGGGGAATTCAGTTCGACCGTAAGCGTGGAATAGGCCACCGCATGGCTCAGGTACTTGATCCGCCCCTTGATCAACTCCAGTTGCTCAACGACACGCTGCATCTCCTTCTCTACTTTGAGGAGGTCCTCAACCTTGTCGCTCTTCTTAAGCAGTTCTGCCAGCCGGTTCCGGGTTTCCTCAGTCGTCCGCAATCGGATATCCAGGTCCATCATCTCCTCGGTCACATCATCGCCCTTGATCGTGCGCGCGGTGATCTCTCCCAGTTTTCCGACCTCCTCAAACGCGTCATTCAGCCGGGCCGCCGGGATTCGCAAGCTGATGGAGTTTTCCGACATGCTCTGCATGTAGCCCTTCAAGTTGCCGGTCATCGACTTCAAGGACTCCATGGCTCGGGCGACATTCTGAACCACGACGCACAGAGTGGCATCATAGGTCATCAACCGCTCCGCGGCCTTGGCGCTCTGCTCGACGCCCCCGGTCGTGGCGGTTTGTTCTCCGCCAACCGCATCAGCTGAGGCCATCCCCCCTTCCAGGGCGGCAGCGTCCGACAGCCTATCCATCCCGGCTCTTGGCGGGAGCATCACGCCTCCGGTCTTGGAGTAATAGGTCTTGCACCCACTTCCGATCAAAAGCAGCAACGACCACCACACCGGCGCCCATCGAAGTGATCTTGTCATGTCCTATCTCCTTACCCCCCGAACGTCAGCCATCAGCCCACGCGCGTAGCCGCTTAGTCCCGCAGTCGGGCCCGTATCCTTCTCGGATCACGCCGACAGTCGAGAATGGCTCGCACCCGAATCTGGTCCGCAGTGATCTCGTAGTAAACCGCATACGGGAACTTGGCGGAGAGCATGCGGTGGTAGCCGTATGCCGTTGCATGGATACCGGCATACAGGTGGAGGGAATCTATGTCTGCCGCCAGGGCTTCGTCAAAGTAGTCGCCAAGCCCTTCGCCCTGCTTCACATAGAACTCGCGCCCCCGGACCAGGTCCTCGATGGCGGACCGGAGGATGACGATTCTCACTTCATTCTCTCCCGGAGACTCCTCTTCGCGTCCTTCCACGGCACGAACTCATCCTTGCCCGTCTTGAGGGCCTCTTCTCGCTCCCGCAGCACGGCGCCGTGCCACTCCGGAGACGGATACTCGTCCGCAGATCGCGCCAGATCCGCCCATAATTCCTCCATCGCCCGGAGTTTCTCCGTTCGCGTCAGTCTGCCCATGTCCAATACCGTGTTCATAAGAGCATAATGTACTGGGAGCCTGGCCTCTTTCCAGTCATTTCTCCATGACAGTCCGATGCCAACGACGCAACTCACCCCTGAGGAGACCTCGCCTATTCCTTGCCCAGGATGAACTCCCCGAACCCCTGCGGCTGAATCAGGGCTTCATTCGGCTGATCGTTGACCAGACCGGTGCTCTTGTTCGACCAGTAGACACGAGCCGTGTTGATCGTGCCCGCGGGATCGGAAAGGATAAATCCCATGTCTCCACGCAGTTTCAGTCCGGCCTTAGGCTCAACTCCTAGAACGCTCCACGGCAGTACGGCTGTCACCGTATAGCCGTTCCCGCGCACCGACACTTCCGGCACCACGTCGGACAGCAGCTTGACCTGATCGAAGGTCACCGTCATCACCGGCGAGGTGAAGTTGTGTTTCTCGGCCGCCGGCGCTCCGGGCGCGACCGGCTTCATGAGTACCGCCGCCGGCTTGCCGTTGAAGTTGGCCATGACGACGCGCAGATCGCCGGCAACGGCTTTGGCGCCAGTGTTGCCGCTCGGACTGAGCTGGAAGTCCACGGCGTCACCGGTCTTGAACAGCAACCGGAACTCATTGCCGGAGTTCTTCCACGGCGTCGGATCGTTGACCGTGAACGAGACATACAGGTTCTCGGTGTCGTACGCCGCACGGAAGTCCGCCGCGGCCGGTTGTCCCTCATTGCTGACGCGCACCGATTTGATCGGTTTCCAGTCAACCAGTCCCTTGGCATCCTTCTTGACCAGACCGATGCTGTACGGCTCCGGAGCCCGCGCAGCCGCCAGGGCCAGCCGCGTGTTCTCCTGGTCGGCCTTGACCAGCATCTCCGGGGTCACCTTCACCTCGTCAGCCTTGAACCTCCGAATGGACTCAAGCCCTTCGATCCGGATGATGTTACAGGCCTGATCGGCCGGGACGGCCCCGCTGCACCGCACCACACCGTCTGACTGCCGACTGATCACGCCGCTGAAGTGCTCCCCACGCCCGTTCATGGCCGAGAAGGACATGGCCCTCAGGGCCGCTTCGTCGTCCGGACGTTGGATCCCCGGAATACGGCCGTCCTTGGTCAGGATATCGACGAACATGCCGTCGGTGGTCAGGAAATAGTCCTCGCCCAGGTTGCCGCGGATCATCATCACGCCGTCGGCCTCGCCGCAGCCATTGATGATCCCGGCGATCTTGAGGCATCCGATCAGCATGCCGGGCCTCGGCATCGGGGCGTTGTGAGAGCCATGCACCTGGTGATAGGGCGATCGGTATTTCCAGAGCACCCGGCCGTCATCCTTGGTGAACCCGGCGACATAGTTCCTGTTGCCATCACGAATGAAGCCCACGACCGCGTCCTTGCCCGGAACCGCCTCCATCAGACCGAACGCCGTGGTCAGGCGCGTAATCCCCTCGCTGCCGAAGACGGGCTTGCCGCCGTCGCGATACCGCACCGGCTTGAACTTGAACACGCCTTTGTTCTCCGCCGTCTTGAGACAGCCCTCGCCATAGAAACTGAAGTCGGCCGGGTCGACGCGGCCCCCGCCGCCAAACCCGCTGATCGGCAGGGCGACTCCATCCATTCCCTTCGGTTTCCCCGTGCCCACCTTGCCTGGCTTCAGCGAGGGCACCACCTCGCATTCCAGTTTCTGGACGTAGCCATCGTTGTTCAGGTCATTCCAGATCAGCATGTCGCAGGCATCGTTTTCCGCATACTCACCCTGGGGATCCTTGATCACCTGCGCTCCATACTGGCCCCCCAGCAACCGCTGCAGTCGGGCCACGGGGAAGATGCCGCCCACGGGTTGCCAGCCCGCCCCCTCCTTGATCATCACAAACACGGGCGTGTTCCTGATTTCAGCCAGCGAGACGAAGTATTCACGCTTCTTCCCGGAGGCCGAGCTGAAGAAGACATTCCCGCAGCCAAACGCAGTCGACCCCGGCATCACGACATCGCCCTTGGCCGGGTCCGGATTGTACATCACGCTCTGCACATCCCACGTCCGGGTTACCGGATCGATCCTGATCTCGTTCAGTTCGGCCACGCCTTTGGTCGGATCGCTGTCATGGATGAAACTGCCCTGCCCGGCATAGCCCGTGTTGCCGATGAAGTGCCGCTTGAGCGAACCATCGGCATTCCACACGGAAACCCGGCGGGGATGTTCAGAATGCTCCGCCACCCACAGGTTCCCGGCGGCGTCGACCGCCACCCCCGCCATGTACCGCATGCCCTGCGGCTCGAAAGCCCCCTGCCGGGCCCGGCCTCCGGTCTTGCCCAGCCTCCCGATCAGTTTCCCATCGGACGTGAACTTCTTGACCTGGAGATCCTTGCCCAGGTCACTGATGTAGAGGTTGCCGGCATCATCGAGGGCGATGGCACCGGGGGATTCGACGGGTTGGGCCAACGGCACTGTCGCCGCCTTGGCCATGGGATCCGGCTGGGTCTTCAGATCCTCCACGGTCAACCTGACCAGCTCGGCCTGCCGGAAGCACCAGAGCTGCTTGCCATCGAAGGTGAATGGGAACTTGCCGTCGAAACCGGTCAGTTCCAGCGAGGTCTGCTTGATGAGTTTGGCATCAGCGGCATTGAAAAGCCAGAGGCGATTATCGTCGGTGGCCAGCACCAGCAACCCGTTGGCCACCGCCAGCGCGCGCGCCTTGGGCAGCGGAGGCGCGTTCGTTTCACCTGCGGCAGGCACCACGCCGAGCAGATCCCGGAAGTGCAGCGGCATGGGCAGTTCCTTGCCGTCGCGCACAAAGGGCGCGAAGGCGCCATCCTTGGCGTTCATTCGCAGCAGTTGAACCCCGCTCGCGTTCCAGTCGTTGGGAACGCTGTAGACATACTCGGGGGTCGCCGCCACCACGCTGGCGCCGCGAATTTCGCTCCAGGCCTTGGTCCCGTCCGGCTGCACCGCGAAGGTGCCGTAACCGCCCTCCGCGAAGTCGCAGGTGACGATGATGTTACTGCCCGAGCGCGCCAGCAGCCGCGGGCTGGTGTGATCCGCCCCCCAGGCGCCGCGCTTGTCGGCCGTCTGCCAGGGCGGCGTCCCCGGGTTGTAGAAGCTCGTCTCGTAATACCCGTTCAGCCCCCCCTGAGTCAGTCCGCGAACCTTGTAGTTCCCCGGTGGCACGAGTTTCCCTTCCTCATCGTGCCCGTTCCAAAGCACCTCGACGGTTGCCTTCCCTTTCTCTTTGGCCACCGTGAAGTCCGCCACGCCGTACCCCCCGGCCAGATTCCTTACCCGGTTGCCCAGGGTATCGTCGATCACCACGGTGAAGGTGGCGGCATCGGCGGGCACAGTGGCGCGCACGGGAATCGTTCCCTGCGGCTTCAGCGAGCCCTCCACATACTTGCGCGGTTGTGGGGTGCTTGCCGAGACAGTGGTCAGATCGCCCCACGCCTTCTTGGCGGTCCAGTAGAACTCCCGGCTCGTCACGCCGGGCTGCATATTGTCGGCATAGCGGTGCATGGGGAATCCGCGTCCGGTGCTATTGCCCCACAGAAACTCCATACCGATTCGAATGGTCTGGTCGGCGGCTCCGTTCCAGTCCTGGTTGTAAACGCGCTTCCAAGGCAGTTTCAGCTCATGGGTGAAACCCTTCCCGTCGGGCAGGAGCGCGTAGGCCGACTCAATGCCGTCGCCCAGGGCCCGATCGCCGGGTTTGCCCGTATAGTAAAGGGTGGTCTTGCCGCCCTGTTCTTTGTCTTCGGAAGCCCAGTAATACAAATGAACGGCTGGCTTCGTGCCCTGGTCGAAGCCCCAGACCGTGAACCAACTGGGTTGCTTGCCGGCCAGGACGCGCAACTGCACAGCGTCGGCCACCCAACCCCGCTCGGGATCGAACTTCGGATCGACGGTGCTGTTCAGCGGCATCGGATCGCGCCAGTGAAAGCTCAGGTACAGGTTTTCCTTATCCCACATGGCGGCGGTCTTCACCGAGAAGCCGTCGCGCACGGAGGTGTCGGCATAGCTCCAGATCTGTCCCGAGAGATCCCACTCGTCAAGCTTCCCGTCAATGGTCACCTTGGCCTTGGCCGGCACAGCGGTAAAACCTTCATTCTGGGTTTGTCGCCCGAGCATGTTCTCGCCCTGCTGCGCGTGAAGAACCCCGCAGGCCATGACTGTCACCAACGCCGTCCACATCCCTCGTCTGAGTGTTGTCATCGTTCTTCCCTTTCTCTGCCAATATCGCCCGCCACCCAACAGGTAGGGCGGGGCCGCCCCACCAGACAGCCATGGACACTTCCCGGCGTCGGCCGGTGGACAACGCGATCCAAGGTCCCAGAATAGCACGGCTTGCCATCAAATCAGCTGCACATGCCCTGAGTTCTAGCGCAATGATGGGGTAATGACAATGCTGGAGGTCGGGATGTCTTCGCCTCTACGCTTCAGGGTATCTCCCCAGCCACCTGTCTCAAAGAGTCAAAAAAGAAAAAATGACGCTTTGCTGTTGCTTTTACTTTTTGAGGGGCGGCATAATTCGTTTTTTGGGCGGCATCGGGTGATGCCTTGCCCATTTGAGCAGGTACGGAAAGCGGAGGATGCTATGACACAGGAAACCATTCGGAATCTGGCACTCGGGCTGTTGGCAATCTGCATGACAGGCGCGGCAGCGGCCCAGAACGAAGAAAAGGTGAATGTCGACGTCAAGGTGGGCCCGAGGCCCGGAACCCGTGAATCGGTCACTGTCGTCAGCCCCGGCCCCGGCGGCGAAACCCAGGTGATCACCAAGGAGATCGTTTCCGACAACGCCCCCTCAAAGCCCCGCCCCGAGAAGGATGCCGTCACCGACGATACTCCCCGCAAGGCCCGTGTGGTCGTCGTCCCGGCCTCCTTCGCTCCCAATATGCGCGCCAAGTCAACCGCGAGTTCAACGAGAAATGGGGTCTCACCGACCGCACCATCATCGAGAACCCCGGCTACACCAGCCACCTGATCGACGCCCTCGTCAACACCAGAAAGCTCGACGTGCTGGAGCGAGAGGACCTTCGGTCCGTCACCAAGGAACTCGACTTCGCCGACTCCGATTACGTCGACGTCAACCAAGCGGTTAAGATCGGTCAGATGTTGAATGCCGACTATGTCGTTATTCCGCTCATCCGCCAGTTCGTCGTCAGTTCGGAAACCCGTGACGTCCCCTATGTCGGACAGTCCCAAGCCAAGTTGCATGGACGTTTCGGAACCAGCATCCGCATGGTCAACGTCGCCACGTCGAAGATCATCGCCTCCCATATTGAGAACATTGAGAAGTACTCCCGCCTGCGCGAGAAGGATGACCCACGGATGGTCGTCTCCGACCTCATCACCACCCTCTACAAGGATTCGGCCCTCGGCGAAGCGGCCAATATCGTCGACGTCGCCTACCCCATCAAGATCATGTCCATCGACGGCGATAACGTCATTATCAACCGCGGCCGCGGCGCGATCGTCAGAGACGAGATCCTGAAGGTGTACGATGCCGGCGAAGTCATGGTCGACCCCGACACCAAGGAAAGCCTCGGCTACACCGAGGCTTATGTCGGTGCCCTCAAGATCACCGAGGTGAACGAGAAGATCAGCAAGGGCGTGATCATCGACCAACAGAGCGCCATCAAGCGGTTGAGCATCTGCCGCCGCGACAAGACTCCGACAACCAAGGAACCCGTCGCGAAACCGGCTCCCAAACTCGACTAGCCCTCAGCCCCCACGGGAGTCATAATGATGCACCATACCACGCCCACCCTGCAGCGGATGGCCGCCTGCTCCTTCATCGCACTCGGCCTCGCCCTCATCTTGCCCGGTTGCCGCACCCCGCCTTCCGCGGGAATCACCGTGGAGAGTTACCAGAAGAACTCCGTCACCGTGAACTCCAAGATCCTCAAAGGCTGGCTCACCGTCACCGAGGTGACCACCGTCCGGGGTGAAAACGACCTCCTTTCGGCCCAGGTCACCGCCCAGAATACCACGCGGAAGGACTGCCAGTTCGAGTATCGCTTCGAATGGATCGACAAAAACGGACTCACCATCAACACGGTGATGACCACCTGGGTCCCCATCAACGTGAGCGGTATGGAAAAGGCGCGAATGCGCGCCGTGGCCCCCTCCAAGGCGGCCACGGACTTCATCCTCATCGTGCGGTTCCGCCGCTCCAGCGAGCGCTGGAGGCGTTAGGCGGAAGGCTCGGCAACCCGGAATGCGAACCACAGCACAGAACGATAACACAGGAACAAACCCCATGACATTCACTCGAAGCTGTATCCGTGCATTGGCACTCATGGCCATGGCCGCCTGCGTCGGCGGTTGCTTTCGCCCGCCGACCTCCGCGTATGTGTCGCCTGAGGAAGAGGGCGTCATGTCCATCGGTCTCGATGACCATGATTACGATCTGGCCAGCGAGAGCATCGCCCGTGAACTCCTCACGCGCGAACTCCCCAAAGGTTACGTCGTCGCCCTCGGCCCCGTCGACACGCGCGAGTGTCCTTACGACGTGCGCGTCCGCCAACTTCAAAAATCGCTCCAGGTGATCCTCAACAAGGAAAACACCCTCAAGTTCACCGCGGCGGTTGACGTCATGGCTTCGGGCGGCGATGCCGCGACCGAAATCTACCGATTGATCGAGTACAACTGGCTCAACCAGAACCCGCTTGACCAGGAGGATCTCCAGAAGTTTGGAAAACTCGCCAAGCTGAACGGCATCCTCTTCGGCCGCGTCTCCGCCATGGACCGCCGCAACGCCCGCGGCCAGCGCGAGGTTACCTATCGCTTCGTCTGGGAATTGGCCAACACGGAAACCGGAGTCGTCGACATCTCCCATGAATATAAGATTCGCAAGAGCCTGTGACGGGCGGCCTTCGTTCAGGGGTCGTCTCGCCCTCATCGCCAGTCTGGCGTCTGTCTTGCTGGCCTCGTCCCTTCCCGCCCATGCCCGACGCGCCCAACCGGAACGGCCGGACTGGATTGCCTCCCCCAAGTCTTCCGACTCGATGTACGTTTATGTGGTCGGCCATGCCGCCGGCCAGGCGGGCGAAGCTGACGCCCGCGATGCGGCCACCCGCGATGCCCGCCAGAAACTGGCCGGCCAGATCGACAGTGACACCCCTGTCCCGGCCGCCAAGATCCACGGCGCAGAGGTTGTGCCAGGGTGCGTTTACACGGAAGTCACCTCCAAAGGCATTGAATGCTGGGTCCAGATGAGTTACTCGATCGCTGAGAAGAAAAAGCTCGCCGCAAAACTGGAACGAGAAGCCCGGGAAGTCGTCTCCCGCGACGAAGCGCCTCGCAACCGTGACCTCCGCTCTGGGAAGGACGAGGGTCAGGACGCCTCTGACAGCGTCAAACCGGCCGCCTCAGGAAAATCCGGTTCCGGTGCTGGCGCTGACGCCTCTCCCGGCCGGCCGATCCAATTCGTCGACGGCGAAAATGCCTTTACCCTCCTGGTGCCCGAGAGCTGGAGTGTGATGTACCCCGCACAACCCGGCGAACCTTCGGCGCTTTACGCCAACGCGCGCAACTCGCGCGGCAGCGGCGCCAACTCGTCCGTGATTTTCGTGCATACAAAGAGCCGCGAGGGCAACGCGCTGGATGAGGCCGAGTCCCGCTATGAGGAAAAGACCGGCATCGTTACCCGAAGAATGGCCGTGGGTCCATCGACGGCCGTATGCTCCTCCTGGTATGATACCGACGCGCGCATCATGGTCTGGGATGTCGACATCTTCGCGGAGCCACGGACCGTGCGCCTGACGGTAACCCAGCCCGCGCCCGCGTTCCAGAAGACGCCTCCGCCGGCCGTTGGCGCCATCCTCGGCAGTGTGTCGTTCTCCGGAGGTACCCCATGAATAACCTGTGCCGACTGTTTCCCGCCCTGGCCGCCTTGCTGATCCTCGCGACCCCACTGACGCAGGCGCAAAGCGCGCCCAAACCGCGCGATGCCGATGAGGAACATGCCTGGCGGTTGCACAATCAATACAAGGCGAGCAAGCGGAAGGAAACCGACCTGACGACCAGAATCAAGGCCTTGGCGAAGGATATCGCCTCGGTGATGGCACCCTCTCCCGGCCTTCTTTTTGCGAACAATCAGGAAGACATCGCCGAGCTTGCCCGCATGAGAGCGGAGTTGAAGACAGAACAAGACCGGCAGAAGGCACTGGTCATCGCCTGGGACAAAAAGTTCTATGGACGCTATGACCATCTGCAGAACTCGATGAATCCGATCAACGACGCCAAGACAAAGCGGGAGATGGACGAAATCGAGTTCCAGCTCACCTACTTCGCGTTCAAGTTCAACGCTCGCGTACCCTTCGACCCGATCAAGGCGACGGAAACACTCACGGCCAGAATTGAGGACGCACAAGCAGGCGGGCCGACGGCAAAGGGAACCAGTGCCGGTGGGACGACACTTTCCGTGATCGATCCATCGGCTCCGTCACCGACCCAGGACGAAACGTCAAGTGGGGCCGTTAGTGAAGTCCCAACGGTGAATCCCCCCGACCACACGGAGCCGCCGTCTCAGGCCACGGACACATCGGCCTTGACTCATCCCAAAGCCTCAACCCCAAAACAATCCAACAAGCCGAAGCACAAGAAAGCAGTCACCCCCGACAAACCGGAGGACACCCCGGAGACCCCCCCGCCGGAAGAGAGCGACGACGGGAAGGAGGACCTGCAGGGCGAAACAGACTCGTCCATTCAGGTAGCCGGTGCCGAGGGAGCCTTCGACGGCGTCTACCGCGGACAGGTCGCAGGGGACCGGATGGCCGTGATGATCAGCGGCGCCATCGCGACCGTTGATATCGGCAAGATCTCCATGAGCGGAGCCGTCGATAAGAACGGAAACATCCGCGCGAACTGGTCCGGCGTGACATCCACCGCGGAGGTCTCGGACGGCAAGTCCAAGGGCACGATTAAGATCACGTCCTCCCTGAGCCTCAAGGGTCGATCGAAGGGCGACTCCGTCTCCGGAACCCTCCATATCTCCAATAACGGCCCTGGGGGGTTCAACGAGGAACTCCCCACGGTCAACTGGACATGCAAGCGCTGATGCCCGCCCTGCAGAAGACACCCTTGGCCACACGCGACACACTCCGGCGAGCCGGTCTGGTGTCCCTGCTTGGCGGCCTCTTGCTCGCGATCCCAGGTTGCCTTACACCCGGTCCCAGCCCGGCCAATGCCCCTGAATGGGCTCACCACCCCAAGACCGACGACAGTCTATTCCTCTATCGTGTGGGTCACTCTCTGGGCGCCACCACCCCTGAGGCCGCTCGCGACGACGCCTTCCAGGAAGCCATGAAACAAGTGTCCGCCGTCTTTCCCGCGCGTGTCGCCGAGGACGGCTCCGCCATCCCGGTCGATCCCGGTCTCGTGCTCAGGAACGTGGAAATCATCCCCGACTGCATCAGCATTCATCCTCGCGGGCCCGTCTACGAAGCCTGGGTCCAGGTAAGTTATCCCATCTCCGAGAAACAAAAGGTCCTCCGGCAGATTGAAGCCGGTGAGAAACTGAACGCTGACTGGACTGAGGCCCAGAACCTCGCCCGGCAGGGAAACTACGGTGAAGCCCGGAAACGTCTCGACGACTTGTTGACCCGGAAGGACCCGGCCCTGTTCGTGAAGATCGACCTTGATGAAGCCCGGCTCATGCTCGGCGACACCTACCGCGAGCAGAAGGACGCCCTCGAGGCCCGCCGCGCCTTCGAACAGGTCGCGGCCACATCGACCTCCGACAAGTGGAAGCAGCTCGCCACCGACAAACTCCAGCAACTCCCCGACCCACCCCGCTTCTGGCCCATGCAGGACCGCTGGAGCCGCCAGTCCGTTGGCCTCCTCTGCGCCATCCGCGACGGCAACGGTTGCCGCCGCTTCAGCGACCTCTCCAGCGCACTGGTGAAGGATTGCCGCGAAGCCAAGATCGCCTGCCGTGACCTTTCGGAACCGTTCGACGCCAAGCTGCAGTCCGCCGCGTTCGATGGAAGGGACTTTCAGGCCGTCTGCAAAGAAGCCCGGGCCCGGGATACTTCATTGATCCTCGCCGTTCTCTACGACATCGACCCCGCCAAGCAGGGCAAGACCGCTGACGACTTCGGCATGGCCGTCCCCGTCCTCGACGCACTCATCCGCTACTTCGTCATCCGTGCCGCCGATGGCGCCGTCCTCTTCAACGGTCAGATCAAGGAGGTAACCGGAGGCCGGGCGGAATCCAGCCTCGCCGAACGCGCCGCCGTGATCCTCATCACCAAACACCTCGTCCCTAACTGCCCAGCCATCCCGATGCCGCCTCCGCCGGCCGCCCCTGTGCCCGCGCAAACGCCCGAAGGAAACTAGTACGTGGCGACCACGACACGCAACCCGACCGTCCGATCCCGCTTACCGGGCCGACGATCATCGCGGGCCGACGCCGCACAATCCTCGCTATCGCTGTCATAGCTTCCGCCCTTGACAACCCGGTGACTTGACGTCCCCATCTGGTTGTCGCACCACTCCGCCACGTTGCCATGCATATCGTACAGCCCCCATGCGTTTGCCTGCTTAGCCCCCACAGGGTGCGTCGTGCCGCCGCTGTTCTTCTCGTACCAACCCGCCGCCAACAGGTCCTTGTCGTCGTTTCCGCCCGTATTGAACTTCGTCAAAGCCCCGGCACGGCACGCGTATTCCCACTCCGTGTCCGACGGCAGTCGCACCCGGAGGCGCATCGCCTGATTGGTCGCCGATAGAGTGTTCATCAGGGTCTCAAGCTTCCCGCAAAAGTCGTTGGCCTCCTCCCATCCCACGCCTTCGACCGGATTTCGCCCTCCCTTGAACCGCGCCGGGTTATTCCCCATCAGTGCCGCCCACTGATCCTGCGTGACCTCGTGAGTTCCCATCCAGAACCCCTGCATCGGGATCACCCGCCGCATGGCCCGGCGCCCTTCCGACTCCGCCACCAGGTCTCCGTCCGCGATCCAGACCAGATCGATTTTTCCACCGTTCTGCAACACCGGCATGGAGGGCGGCACTTTGCCCTTCGGCGCCTTCGTGGTACCCGTCGCCGCACCGGCCGCCTGCTCCATCTCACTCACTGGAATCGGCGGCAGTTTCATTAGCTGCCTCGCATTGATCACCACAACGAACAGAAGCCCGTCCTGCCCCTCATGGTCCGTCGTTACCATATCCATTACGGCGCCGCTCTCCACGCTCACCAACCGCGTGTTCACCGTATACATCTCGCCCAACCGCCCCACGCTGCCAATCACGATGAACTCAGCCGCCAGCAACTTGCCGGCCTCAACGGCCCGTGTCGTGTCGGCGCATACCATGGCAATCTGGTTCTCCTTCAGCACACGCTCGGCCTGCGTCCGTTCAATCATCTGGTACTTGCCGCTCTTCCCCACTTCCCCGAAGATACGTTCCGAAAGCATCATCGCCATCCCCTCGCTCACCCCCTCCAGAGATTTGAGGTTCATGACGGCACAGGTTGGTTTGTCGCCGGCATCGGCGGAGGCTCCCCCGAAGAGGCAGACGGCAGTCAGAACGACCGCAAGCATGATGGATCCACGCCAAAACATGCGCGGATAGTTGCAACATTGCCGGAACCGGTCAAGTGCATTACCCCTCTTGACTTTCCCCTACCGTTACAGCACATTTTGAACTGCGTCACGGGAAGGGATCCGGACCGATGCTGCGACACTAAACCAAAAACCTGGAGGGTGTGCGATGATACTGAAGACCTGCCTTAAGTCGTTTGTTCTGTTATCCAGCATCGCCCTCCTCCAGGGCTGCGCCCACCTTCCCGGTGGTATCGCGGCTTCGAACACGCCGCTCGAAGGACGCAAGTATACCGTCCTCGGCAAGACTGAGGCGACGGACAGTCGCGTCTGCCTGCTGGGCCTCATTCCCATCACCACCGCGAACTCCGTGCGGGCCGCCCTCGAAAAAGCCGCCTTTAACGCCGGAGGCGATGCCCTGATCGACATCACCGTGGAAAGCTATTTTCACTACTGGATTCTCTTCTCCACCGACATCGTCAAGGTCGAAGGCACCGCGATCCGTTTCAACAAATAACCGGGAGATGGCACTATGAGACACCTCTCGACGGCATGGAAAAGCGTTCTGATCGTTGCCTCTCTGCGGTGCGCCACGCTCGCACCCGCGGCCGAACCGGGGCGCTGGGTCCCGACGCCGGCGGACGTCAGGACCGGCACCAACGTCGGCACCGGTACCAGCGGTTTCCAGATCGCACTGTGGTCACCGATCCAGATCTTTCCCTCCACCTATGATATTTACGGTCTCCGCCTCGATCTCCCCTTTGGTAAGAACAACAGCCTCTACGGTATCGACTTCGGCGGCTACAACTGGACCACGAGCGACACGTGTGGCGGCCAGATTGGTGTTGTCGGAAACCGCGCCGGCAACCTCCTCGGTGTCGAGATCGCCGCCGGCCTGAACTGGGTGGACAACGAGATGGTCGGCTGCCAGATCGGCCTCATCAACCGGATCGATGCCACCGGCAACGGCCTGCAACTAGGCCTCTACAACGCGGGCGGCGAGGACTTCGGCGGAATGCAAATGGGCGCCTTTAACCGAGTCGGCAACATGCGCGGCGTCCAGATCGGCATCGCTAACGCCTGTGGCACGCTCTACGGCGTTCAACTTGGCCTCTTCAATTTTGTCTCCAAGGCCAACTACTTGAACTTCTGCCCAATCGTAAACGCCAGTTTCTGACCCTGCGGCGGCGTGCGGTTCGAGAACACACGGCGTGCCAGGCAGCAACCTCAAGGTTACCCGTCCGTCGAGGACAGGGACCACCACGGCCGCACCGCGACCGGTGGCCGACAACGAATACAAGCTGGTCGCCATGGAAACACCCGGGATCCCCGCCACGGCTAATTGTTGAGCCTTTCGGGCCGAGCATAGATGCAACGGGCATCCCTCAGCCCCATACCCGTACCGCGGCATCGCGCCGCAAGACCAGATCATCCGAGAAGAGCGTGGGCCGTCACAGGCCAACCGGCCCGGTGGCCCATGCGCCGGATACCCCGAGCAAGCCAAGCGCGGCAAGCACAGCCAGCAAATGCCGTCCACCAAACACTCCAAAAATCACGTAATTCATCTGTCGTCCTTTGCCAAGTCCGCTGACGTATTCTTTAAGGCTGATATATTCCACGAGGTGGACCGTGCTGTCCCCAGCGCGGTCAGACGCCGGTAGGGACACCGGCGCCCACCTGGCCTGATGTTACGGCGCGGCCAGAACCTTCGCGGCACCGCCGGCCACGCAAACGCTCTCGAGCTTGAGCTCCTGTCCCTTGCCGTCCACGAACACGGGCTCGATCTCAATGAGGTGCTCGACTTCCGGATCCAGCGTGGCCGTGATCACTTTCTCGTGATGGGTGTTCCCCCCCATGCGGCTTTCGGCGTCATAAAGGTCGGTTTCATCCTTCTTCCCCCACGGCGTGTACTTGTGCACGTTGCCATCGATCAAAACGCGATACTGGGCGGACTTCAGTGTCGATTCCCCGAAGAGCATGAGGACCTTGGCTTTGACCTTGAACTTGAACCGGGCGACCTTCTGGGGCTCGGTCTTGTCCTTGCCGTCGGCATCCTTGACCTTCTTGGTGTTCGCCGCACAGACAATGTCGTCCAGCCAGCGCGACATCACGGCATCATGCCAGGCCGCCGTCAGATCCGGGGTAGTGACGGACCAGCCCTCCGGGAGCGGCTGAAGGGTCGCCAGGCGGACACGACTCTGGGTCATATAGGTATCCGCATGCAGCATCTTTTCCGGAACGTGACAAACCACCTTGTCCTTCACGCCCTTCTGGAAGGCATCCCAGGCCGCATCGGTGAAGAGCCCGTAGCCGAAATCGCCGGGATGGACCTGATCATTGGGCCAGATCTTCTCAATGGTCGCCGCACCCGACTTGACCCGCTCGATCCCCAGGGTGATGGCATCGCCGACCATGGCGCCGTACGCCTCGGCGATGGCAATGTGGGCGTCCCGGCGCTTCATGCCACCGGTATTGCCCTGCTTGACGTTCCAGCCGAACGGAAAGATCACCTGGACCACAGGGCAGTTCCCCTGCTGGATAAGGCGCCGCACGAGGGACTCGTATGAGGCCAGCGTCTCGGGATCGGCCGAGTAGATGTCGTCATTGGCCGAGAAGTCGAGGAAGACAAGGTCCGGTTTGCGCCGGAGGGCATCGCGCTCCAGGCGGAACACGCCCAGCTGGGAACCCGTACCGCCGATCGCCCCGTCGTGGAACGTGAAGTGGGCCTTGGGGTAGGAGTTCAGCATCCGGTCCGCCAACTGCGCGCGGTAGGAAGTGTAGGCCTGGTCGGTCGCATTGGCACCCCACGTGAGGGAGGCGCCGAAAAAGACCACAACCAGTTTCTCGCCCTCCTTGGCGCGCCGGTCAAAGTCCTCAAAGCTCGGAGTCGCGGCCAGCACACGACAGGACGTGGCCAGCATCAGAGTTGCAGCAAGGGTTCGCAGTATGTTTCGCATGTTTTTCCTCATGTCGTGTTTCAGGTCCGTGCAAGGCAGTATTCTTAACATGGATACACAGGATGGACAGGCTGATTTTTGAGAGAACGACTCATTCGCTATTCTGAGCAGTATCGCCATGCTTTGATGAGAGGTTTCTGATCTGGCCGATTGCGACGTCGCCAGCAGAAACTGATTGGGCTGTCTCATCCTTCACAAACAAGTCGCCATCGCACGCATCGAGGGTGTGGGCGCGTGCTCGCTTGCCCATCGCACGGATGGTTCTCAACTCGTTGAAGCTGAGCGTTATCGTCCCATTCCCCATCGGGTTGTAGACGGCGGTTCCTTCGTCGAATTCCCTGGACATCGCACCGTCAGGGCGGATCACCCCCTGTTCCAATGCCTTGCCCAGCCGTCGCTCCCAGAACGAATACCAGTTGTGGAGATGATCGGGTGTCGGCAGGGGGTTCGGGTCGGAGAAAAGGCAGTAGCCATCCGAAAGAACCAGGGAGAGCGTCGTTGTGGCCCGCATGAGATGCTCGTCAGCCCGCGACTTATGGTACCACGTCTCAAGGCAGTTGATCCGAGGCGTCCGCAAGTTCTTCTCGGCCCAGGTTAGCGTGTCGGCAATTCACTTCCAGTCCTCCGCACTTTGACTGCGGTAGCACTCCATATAGTAGCCGTTGATAAACGGAAGGGAATACCCGCTCGGTTACACGTTGCCCAATTGATTTGTCAGGCCTTCGATCGTCTCCGGCAGACGCAGCAGCAGGCGCGCAGAGCGCCAGCGTCAACGCACAGATCACTGATAGACGCATTCATTTCCTTCTTGCCCAACGTGACTCTTGACCCATGGCGAGCGTGCGAGCCGTCGCGGTCAAAGAGTTGGTTGGGGGGTTCCCTTTTCTATGTTCTTCCTGCTCGACACCCGTTGATGCAGGATTCCGGCAAGTCCGAAGCAAAGAACAAATCCGTAAATGACACCCACTTGAGGGCTACGATAGCCGGGTTTCTGAGTTTCATCATGCAATCCATGTAGCCGGATTATGATATCGAGTGGCGGTCGCGACCAAGTAATACTCGCGTGTCCAAATTTCTTTTCAATTTGCTGCTGTACCTTCTCCATTTCTGCGAGCGAGGAATACTGCCGTTTTACGATAACCTCTGGCTGGCACAGGTAAACGCCCACGACTATCAGGAGTGTTACGACTCCTATTGTTGTTTCTTTTGGGTTCATTTCCCTGTCCCCCAACGTCGCCTGCCGCCGGTGATTGGCCGAATTACCGGTACGCGTCTTTCCGGTCGTCGATAGTCAGCATGAACAAAATCCGCTCCCCCTCGTCCACGGAGTAGAATATCCGGTACGGGCCTGTACGGTATCGCCATGTTGCGGGCGTGTAGCCCTGTAGCTTGCGGATGTTAGGACCGAAGTACGGGCCCTGCCGCAACTGGGGGTAGACGTAGCTCTGCAATTTCTTCGGCAGAAACCGGGGTGGTCCCAACCGCGCTAACGCCTTCTTGAACTCATCGGTCTCGAAGATCCGGAATTCAGGCGAATGAGCCGCGTCGGTGTTTGGCATCCTGGTGCCCTCGCTTCAGGCTTTGATTGAGTCCGGTATTCGCGCGAATCTCCGCCATCTCAAACTCATCCACGGTCTCGTGGTCCTGCACGAAACGCAACACAGCCGTCTCGATGAAGTTCGAGATAGGTCTATTCTCCCGTTCGGCCACGCCTCTGAACAGCCGGTAGACAGTGTCGTCTAGTCGCAATGTCACTGTTTTGGACATTCTCGCCTCCCACTTCGTTGCTTAGTTCAGACGGGAACAGAATACAAAAGAATACATCTGCCGTCAATATGCCATTGGCTACCC
>CAYOIT010000018.1:0-44313 GCA_964404035.1 uncultured Verrucomicrobiota bacterium
TCACCGGGCCGGGCGCGGCGGACAAACGCATCGATGTGGCCGCCCTGGCGCTGACGGCAGGACTGACGGTGGATGAACTGGCCAACCTGGATCTCTGTTACGGGCCCTCGTTTTCCACGGTGATGGACAATATGCTCACCGCCGCCAACGTGGCGCGCAACAAACTGGATGGCGTGATGGAGAGTTGCACGCCGGCTGAGGTCCATGCGAAACTGAAGGCGGGTGAAGACGTGGTCTTTCTGGATGTCCGCACCCCTGAAGAGTACGAACAACAGCGGCTGCCGCGATCGGTCCTGGTTCCGCTGGGCGCGCTGCGGGACCGTCTATCGGAACTCTCGCGTGAACGCGAGATCGTTCTGTTCTGCGATACCTCGCTGCGGGCCTATGAGGGTGCGATCATTCTCAAGGCGGCGGGATTCACGCGGGTGAAGGTGATGGAAGGCGGCATGGCCATGTGGCCTTACGAGAAGGTGGAATAGAAAGAGGAACGTCTATGTGTAAAGATTGCGGTTGCGACCAGGCTGATCACCTTCACGATCATGAGCATCCCCACGGCCATTCACACGAGCACGGGCACGAGCATGCACACGAGCCGGCCGTCCTGAAGCGCCGGACCATCGACTTGGAGCGCAAGGTGCTCGCGCAGAATGACGAGTGGGCGGCGTCCAATCGCGCCTGGCTGGCGGAGCGCGGTGTGGTGGCGATCAATTTCATCTCATCGCCCGGGTCGGGGAAGACCTATCTGCTCGAGCGAACCCTCGAACGGCTGCGCGGACGGGTCGCCTGCGGCGTTATCACGGGGGATCAGCGGACGGATCACGATGCCCGCCGTCTTGACGGCAAGGGTGCGGTGGTCCGCCAGATCGAGACGATCAGTGCGTGTCATCTCGATGCCGGGCGGGTGGGGGCGTTATTGCCCGAAGTCGCCGGCGGAGGCGTCAAACTGCTGTTCATCGAGAATGTCGGGAACCTGGTCTGTCCGGCCGCCTTTGACCTGGGCGAGACCTTCAAGGTGGCGCTGCTGTCCACCACGGAAGGCGAGGACAAGCCGGTCAAGTATCCGGCGCTGTTTTCGCAGGCGCCGGTGGTGGTGTTGACCAAGATGGATCTGGTCCCCCATCTTGACTGGAACCTCGCCCAGTGCCGCGACTATCTGAGGCGGATTCATCCCGGGGTATTCATCTTCGAACTGAGCGCCAAGACCGGGGTCGGCATGGAGGCGTGGATCGAGTATCTGGAAAAGCTGGTGGGGTAGCGAGCCAGGATGGACATCTGCACCATCGACATGATCGGTCTCAAGGTGGACCGTGCTGTCCCCAGCGCGGTCAGACGCCGGTAGGGACACCGGCGTCCACCAAGAGTGAGACAGGTCCAGAAATGTGGATGACGTTGGGGGATAAATGGAAACCGTACGTGAGGTGCTGGCCCGCAAGGCGGACACGATCAGGACGATCGCGCCGTCGGAGACGGTGTTCGAAGCCCTCCGCTGCATGGACGAGCATCATGTCGGCGCCCTCATGGTGATGGAGGGTGACCAACTGGTCGGTATCATTACCGAGCGGGACTACGCGCGGAAGATCATTCTCAAAGGGCGCGACTCGAAGACCACGGCGGTGAGTGAGATCATGAACCACCGCGTGACCCATGTCTCGCCCGACGATACGGTGGATCACTGTATTCAGCTCATGACCGCGCGGCAGGTCGGGTACCTTCCGGTTCTGAATCATCACAAGCTGATCGGGGTTCTTTCCATCCGGGATCTACTCGTCACACGCGCGGCGATGCAGGAGTACCTGCTGCGCCAGATGGGGAAGGGATAGGTCCCTCCGAATCGGCGATGGAGGAGGGAGGTCATGAAAACACGCGAACTTCAGAATGGCGGCCTTCCGAAAAGGGAACCGGCCCGTGCCCGGTTTGAGGCGCGCCAGAGGCCTGCTCCCTACCGTCGCTGGGGAACCGACATGGAGGCCCAATCCCTCCAGCAGATGGAGAATGCCTGCAAGCTGCCGATCTCCGTCGCCGGTGCCTTGATGCCGGATGCGCACATGGGTTACGGTTTGCCCATCGGCGGCGTTCTGGCCACGAAAGGCGCCGTGATCCCGTATGCGGTGGGAATGGACATTGCCTGCCGCATGAAGATGACCGTTCTCGACCTGCCGGTTTCCTCGATTCGGGGTGAAGAAGGGCGGCTGAGGAAGGTGCTTGAACAGGCCACCAGCTTCGGCGTGGGCGGCGGGTTCTCCCCGAGAAAGGACCATCCTGTGCTGGCCGAGGACTGGTCGTTCAGCCGGATCACCCGGCAATGCCGGGACAAGGCCTCGCATCAACTCGGTTCAAGCGGCTCGGGCAATCATTTTGCGGAATTCGGAACCCTCACCCTTGGCCAGGATGACCTGGGCCTCAAGGCCGGTGTGTACTGCGCGCTCCTGAGCCATAGCGGCAGCCGGGGAACGGGCGGACAGATTGCCACGCATTACAGCAAGCTGGCGATGGAGCTTCATCCTGAACTGCCGCGGGAGCTGCTGCAGTTGGCCTGGCTGGATCTGGACAGCGAGGCCGGCCAGGAATACTGGCACGCCATGGAACTGATGGGCCGGTATGCCGCCGCGAATCACTACCTGATTCATCGTGAGGTTGCCAAGCGGCTTGGCGCCAGGGTGCTGCTGGATATCGAGAACCATCATAACTTCGCCTGGAAGGAAACGCACTTCGGGGAGGACGTCATTGTTCATCGGAAAGGGGCGACACCGGCCGGTAAAGGGGTCGTTGGCATCATTCCGGGTTCCATGGCTACGCCTGGCTACGTGGTGCGTGGCCAAGGGGTTCCCGAGTCCATGAACTCCGCCTCGCATGGCGCCGGTCGGCGGATGAGCCGGACCGCGACCAGGAACACCTATACCTGGAATGACGGAAAGAAGTTTCTGGCGGACCATGAGGTGGTCCTGATCTCGGCGGGACTCGATGAAGTGCCGATGGGTTACAAGGACATCGAGGCGGTCATGGCGGCGCAAAGTGATCTGGTCGCCATCATTGCGCGATTCGATCCCAGACTGGTCAAGATGGCGCCGGAAGGCGATCAACCGGAGGACTGAGCGAAGCCCTGTTGATCGACCAAGGTTGACTCTCCGGCGATTGTCGCGTAAGACTCATGGCACTATGAATCCCGTGACCGTTACAGAAGAATGTGGGCGTTTTCTCGATGCTTTTCGTCAAAGTCTGGTGCAGGAGTCGTTTGCCAAACTGATCCTGGGAACGCACGAGGGCGCCGAACCGGATCTGCTCAAGATCATTGTCAGGCCGGTCGTCATCAAAGGAGAGAAGCGACTCTGCTGTCTGTATCACCACCGGACGAAGGACATTACCAGGAATATCCCGGTCGATACCGGCGCCGCCACGGTGGAAAAACTGCTGGGCAAGGACTTCAAGACCGCCCATCTGTTCACTCTGACGGAAGACGTTCACCTGAAGATCGATTCGCAGGGGCAGGCCAGGGTGACGCGCGGCAAACCCACCCAGAGCGCTCCCGCTTCGGTCGCCCATGACCGGCAGAAGCGGCGGGTCCTCGATTCCGGATGCCCGTTCCTGAAGGACCTCGGCATTGTTGATCAACGGGGACAGATCGTCCCCTCGATGTCCCATAAGTGGAAGCAGATCAACAAGTTCATGGAAGTCTTCGAGCATGTTTTCGGGGAGTCGGAATTGCCGGGTCGGAGCACCGTCAAGGTTGTGGATTTCGGGGCCGGTAAGGGCTACCTGACCTTCGCCGTGCATCACTGGTTGCGGAACGTCCTGGGGGTTGAGGCCGTGGTGACGGGGGTCGAATTGCGGGAGGACCTCGTGCGGTTGTGCAACGAGGTCGCGACGCGACACCATTGCGAGGGCTTGACCTTCCGCCAGGGGAGCCTGGATGACTACAGCCCGCAAGACGCGGACCTCCTGATCGCGTTGCATGCCTGCGATACGGCCACCGACCTTGCCCTCCATCTGGGAATCGGCGCCCGCGCCTCGGTGATGCTCACCGCGCCCTGCTGTCACAAAGAGCTCCGGCCGCAGATCGCGGCTCCCGAGGTGCTGAAGCCGCTGTTACGGTTCGGGGTGCATCTCGGGCAGGAGGCCGAGATGGTGACGGATGGCCTGCGGGCGCTGTTACTGGAGGCGGCCGGGTATCGGGTCAATGTGTTCGAGTTCATCTCCCTGGAGCATACCGATAAGAACAAGATGATCTCGGCGGTGCGCACGGCGGCGCCCCTGCCTGCCGACCGGGTTCGGGCGCAGATCGCGGCGCTCAAAGAGTTTTACGGCATCCGCGAGCACAAGCTGGAAACTCTGATGCTGGCCGATGAGCGCAGAGGTCCCCTGTCCCCGGGTGTTCAGGCGGGTGATGCCCTAACGGTTTCCTAACAATAAACCGTTTCCTTTCCAGCGCTCGGCGGACTACCATGCCGTCTCAGTACACGACGCCGAATACGGTGCGTCGCCGACCAGGTGGCGTCTGACCGCGCTAGGGACAGCGCGGTCCACCTGGAGAAGACACGATCGTATTTCTGAAGCCGGGTACGTAGCGAACCGAAAGGATGACGTGTGGCCAAGAAACACATCCTGGTAGTGGAAGACGAGGAGGATATCCTCGAACTCATCACCTACAATTTGACGCAGGAGGGCTTCGAGGTCACCACCGCGACGGATGGTGAAAAGGCCCTGCAACAGATCGCCCAGCGCAAACCCAATCTCATCCTGCTGGACCTG
Organism: uncultured Verrucomicrobiota bacterium; assembly: GCA_964404035.1. GTDB lineage: Bacteria > Verrucomicrobiota > Kiritimatiellia > CAIKKV01 > CAITUY01 > CAMBRF01. Next base: position 4,747 of record CAYOIT010000018.1, read on the forward strand.
ATGCTGCCCGGCGTGAATGGGCTTGAAATCTGCCGATTGCTGAAGCAGAAGCCCGATACCGCCGCCCTTCCGATCATCATGGTGACGGCGAAGGGGGCGGAATCGGACGTGGTCGTTGGCCTGGAACTGGGGGCGGACGACTACCTGGCCAAACCGTTCAGCATGAAGGTGCTGTTTGCCAGAATTCGCGCGGTGCTGCGACGCCGTGAGCGTCCACCGGCCACCCGCGACGAGATTCTCAAGGTGCACGATATCTCGATCAACCCCGGCCGGCATGAAGTGATCTGCGGCCGGACCTCGGTTGAGCTGACGGCTTCCGAGTTCCGCTTGCTGCAGTTCCTGGCGCAACGGCCGGGCTGGGTGTATACCCGTGAGCAGATTGTGGACGGCGTGAAAGGGGAGGACTATGCTGTGACGGACCGGGCGGTGGATGTGCAGGTCGTGTCCCTGCGACGCAAGCTGGGGAGGCGGGGCGACTATATCGAAACGGTCCGGGGCGTCGGCTATCGTTTCAAGGAGTAATCAGCATGCGACGTGGCGGCCTCTTTCGACAGATCTACGGATATACTTTGCTGGTGACGTTGGTGGCGGTCATCGGGGCTGCCTGGTACGGCGCCCGCTCCTTGCGTGAGTTTCACAATCAGGAGGTAGCGGCCGACCTCCTGGTGCGCGCCCACATAGTTGGGCGGGACCTTGTGCCGACGCCGGACCGGACGCCAGCCGAGATTGACCGGTTGTGCAAGGATCTCGGGCACCTGACCCGCATGCGCATTACCGTTGTGCTGCCGGATGGACGGGTGATTGCCGATTCGGCCGAGGACCCGGCGGCCATGGAAAGCCATGCGAACCGGCCCGAGATCATCGCCGCCCTGAACGGGGAGACGGGGCGGTCCATTCGTTACAGCGACACCCTTCGGCGTCAGCTGGTGTATCTCGCCATTCCCCTCACCCAGAATGGCGTCATGGTCGGAGTGGTGCGCACGTCCCTGTCCCTGGAGGTGATTGATGAGGCGCTGCACATCCTGTTCCGGCACATCGCGCTGGGCGGCGTGGCGATGGCGGCCTTGATCGGGTTGCTGGCTTTCTATCTCACGCGAAAGATCACCCAGCCTTTGGATTACATGCGACAGGCGTCGGAACAATTTGCGCAGGGCGACCTCACCGCCCGCGTTCCCGTGCCGGAGACCCCGGAGTTGGCGGGGCTCGCCCGCACCATGAACCAGATGGCCCAGCAGTTGAGCGAGCGGATGAAGATCACTGCCCTGCAGAGCAATGAACAGGCGGCCATCTTCGACAGTATGGTCGAGGGCATCGTGGCGGTCGATCTCAAGCAGCGCATTTTGCACATCAACCGGGCGGCCGCCCGGTTGCTGGGAGTCAAACCAGACGCCGCGCGCGGCCGTCATATCCTCGAAGCCGCCCGTAACATCGAGCTGCAGGAATTCCTGGGCCGGACCCTGACGGCCTCCGGGCCGCTGGAGTGCGATATTGTCCTGAACGGCGACGACGAAAGGTTCATTCAGTTGCACGGCACGGCCTGGAAGGATGCGGCGGGAACGAATGCGGGCGTCCTGGTGGCGATGAACGACATTACGCACCTGAAACGGCTGGAAACCATGCGGCGCGATTTTGTCGCCAACGTTTCGCACGAGCTCAAGACGCCTCTCACCGCCCTGAAAGGCTGCGTCGAGACGCTCTCCACCAGCGCGCTGCGCGATCCGGAGCAATCGGTCCGGTTTCTGGAGATGATGACCCGCCACGTGGATCGCCTGGAACTGCTGGTGGATGACGTGTTGAGTTTGTCCCGCCTCGAACATGAAGCGGAGCAGGCGCGCGTGGCACTGGAGCCGGGGTCCGTGCGGGAGGTGCTGGCACGGGTGGTGCAGTCCTTGGGAGGGCGGGCCGACGCCAAACGGATGCGGCTGGTACTGGATTGTGCCGGGGACCTGAAGGCGCCCCTTAACGCGGTGCTCCTGGAACAGGCGGTCGGCAATCTGGTCGACAACGCGATCAAGTACGGCCCCGAGGAGTCGGGGATTACGATCACCGCGGTTCCGACGAAGGAAGCCATCGAGCTCCGGGTCGCTGACGAGGGGCCGGGGATTGAGAAGAAGCATCTGTCGAGGATCTTCGAGCGATTCTACCGTGTGGACCCGGCCCGGCAGCGGGCGCTGGGCGGAACCGGGCTTGGCCTTGCCATCGTAAAACACGTCGCCCTCGCCCATCGCGGCAGTGTCGCCGTGGAGAGCACGCCAGGGAAGGGCAGTGTGTTCACCCTGCGTCTTCCAAGGGCGTAAGAGGCGCGGTCCCGCCCCGCAAACCTGACAGGACGGACTTCGATCTTGCGTTCCGGAGCATAATCGCCGTTATGAAGATCACGGATGACTATAACGGCAAACTCGACCTATGGGCGCGTGAAAGCAAGGTCGTCCGCATGCCCCAAATTACGAATCTGCCGCGATTCGGTCATCGCCGTTTTGATTCCTACGAGGAACTTAGGGCCTGGAAGCAATCCCTTGCCGACGAGTTACTCAAGCAAGGAGGGGCGAAATAGACGAAGTGATTCGTCGGTTCAACAACGAGGGCGTTCGTTATCTAGTGATCGGCGGGCAGGCTGTACGCCTTGAAGGGTGTCCACGTTTTTCCATGGATTGGGATGTCATGGGAGGTGCGGAGGACGGCGGTGCTGGGCCGAAGGGGGGGCGACGGGGCAGCCGGAAAGCGGAACGGCTCCCCGACGCGTTTCTCAATGCTTTTCTGCCTGGCGACAAAAACAGGGTTTGATTCCCGGATCGACGCTTCCACAAAATCAGCATACTCATCCATGGAGAGGCGGGGTGGCAGACGGAGCGGAATGGAGGGCGCTTGGCTCATGGGGTCCGCAACGCCTCCACCTGGTTCCGGATGAGATCATAGGTCTGGTCCGTTTCGAATCGGGTGCAAAGCGGACGGATATCCATTTCCAGGCTTAACTCATGAATGATGATCAGATAGGCAATATCCGGCAGATCCTTGCCCAGACGGCGGTTGGGCTGCCCCGACAAGGCGAAAATCTTCATCGCTATCAGGTCCTTGAGTGACGGGACTTTGAGTTCATGGCCATGCAGGCGGATCTTGAGCGCATGATCAAGGAGCGTTTGCATGGTCCTGCTGTCAGTGCGTAGAAAGTCAACACGGAGCGGCGAACCCGGCGCAGAGAAGAAGGCGACGTTGTCCTGGACGGAGACGTTGGTGAACCCTGCCTGCATCATGGTCTGCCTTACCCGGTCGAGGTGATCGCCAAGGATCATGAAGTCCACATCCAGGGTATTGCGCGTGTAGCCGTAATAGTTGACGGCGAACCCGCCAATGAGGAGGCAATCGACCCCGGCCTCGGGAAGCTGTGTGGCCGCAAGGAAGAGGATGGTATCCAAGCTACTCATGATGCCGCCATAGTGCTTCGCCCACCCCGACTTCTCAAGACTCAAATGCAGGCCCGTCATGAGTCTAACGCAATCCTAACGCTCCGCTCATTATGTTCTTACGTTCATCCGCTTCAATCTCTCCCATGAACAAACACATCAAAGGGAGGAACGAACGGATGAAGCGAACAGTGACGATGAGCGTGTTGATGGCCGCGACCATTGGGGGCTACGCCCTGGCACAGACGCCTGCCGCGCCACCGGCGCAGGTGGCGGCTGAACCGGTTACGCTGGAACAAGTGAAGGCATTGATCCCCAAGACCTGGGCGGACAGCGTGACCTTCAAGGGGGATCTCCGCTACCGTTACGAAACGATCGCGGACGATTCGAAACTCGATGCGGATAAGGATACCTACACCCGCCAGCGGGACCGGATTCGCGCCCGGCTGGGGGCCGAGGCGAAGGCCAACGCGAACCTCAAGGCAGGGATCAGGCTGTCTACCGGGCAGAGCGATCCAGTCTCCGGTAACCAGACGATCGGTGATGGGTTTGGCAAGAAAGAGTTCAGACTCGATCTCGCCTATTTCGACTACAACTTCCTGCCCGAGGCCACGGACGCTGAACTCCACCTTATCGGCGGTAAAATGAACAACCCGTTCATGACGCTGCCCGACGATCTGGTGTGGGATGGCGATCTGACCCCGGAAGGACTCGCCCTCAAGGCCCAGAAGACTCTCGGTAAAGTGACCCTGTACGGCAATGGCGGCTACCTGTGGGTTCAGGAGCGCGCCGACACGGATGACAGCCTTCTCACTGCGGGACAGGCGGCCATGCGAATCGACTTCATGCCTGAAGTGGCCTTGACCCTGGGCGTCGCCTACTACGGTTTCAGCAACCTCGAAGGCAACAACGTCATCGACTGGGAGAACAAGAACAACGCCTACGGCAACAGCACGCAGAAAGGGACCGTTTCGGGATCCACCACCAACAAGGCCTGGAAAATGGATTACACGCCGATGGTGCCGTTCGTGCAACTGGATCTCTATGTGGCCGGCAAGCCGCTCTCCCTCTTCGGGCAGCAGATCGGCAATTCCGAGGCGGATAGCCTGGATTCCGGGTACATGGTCGGCGTGTCCTATGGCAAGGCCAAAAACGTCAAGACCTATGAGATTGGCTACAGCTACGCCGAATTGGAGAAGGATGCCACGGTCGGCATGTTCACGGATTCCGACCGCTGGGGCGGCGGGACCGATGGCCATGGGCACAAGGTCTACGCCAGATATCAGTTGATGAAAAACCTCCAGATCGGAGCCACGTACTTCGCCGACGAGAAGCCCATTTCCGATGGGGCCAAGACGAAGGATTACAGCCGTATGCAACTCGACCTGGTGGCGTCGTTCTGAGGTCGGAAAGGTGGGCCGGGCGCTACGTCGCCCGGCAGCGGCGGGCAAGGTACTGCCCGCCGTACTGAGTGAAGTCAGAACAAACAAAGGAAAGTAACAACATGAACACAATCAAAACAGTGATGGCGATGGTGGTGGTGGCGGGAATGAGTGTTGCGGCGGCGGTGGCAGGAGATGCCAACACGATCGTGGTGGACGGTTCGACGACGGTGGGCCCGATCGCGAAGGCTTTTGCCGAGTACTATATGGGCAAATACCCGAACGTGAGCATTACGGTCAGCGAATCCGGCAGCGGGAACGGGGCCAAAAGCCTCATCAACGCTGCCTGTGACGTGGCGACGATGTCGCGCCCGATGAAGGCCTCGGAAAAGAAGGCGGCTCAGGATGCCGGTGTGCTCGTCATCGAGCATGTCGTCGCCCTGGACGGCCTGTCCGTGATCGTGCATCCGGCGAATCCCTGCAGCAATCTCACGATTGAGCAGATTCGGGATATCTACACCGGCAAGATCGCCAACTGGAAGGACCTTGGCGGTCAGGACCAGAAGATCGTGGTTATCAGCCGCGACACCAACAGCGGGACGTATGAGAGTTTCAACGCCCTGGTCATGAAGGAGGCGAAACTGCAGGGTGGGGCGGAATACGTGGGCAGCGGTGGCGCCATTCGTCAGCGCGTCATGAGCACGCCTGCCGCCATTGGCTATGTCGGCCTGGCGTTCACCGAAGGCGTTAAGTCTTTGCAGGTCGACGGCGTTACGCCGTCGGCGGAGACCGTGGTGGCGAAGACCTATCCGATCGCCAGGCCACTCTACCTGTACACCAACGGTCGCCCGAAGGAAGGGACCGCCCTGTATGACTTTGTAAACCTGAGCCGTACGCCGGAAGGTAAGCGGATCATTGAGGACACGGGGTTTGTTCCGGTGAAGTAGCCGCGAATGAACGTCCAACCGCCAACATCCAACGTTTCCTCCGCTGTCGCCGGGGGCGGGGGCTCATCGCTGCTCTTGAGCCACCGCGCCCGGCGACAGCAACGGTTGGCCGGGCTTCTGGGGTCCGGTGTGTTGTTGGCGGTCACCTCGCTCTCGACGTTTGCGGTTCTGTTCATTTTCTATTTTATCGCGCGTGACGCGCTGCCGTTCTTTCAACTTCAGGGTTTCCGGCAGTTCTTTACCAGCACGCACTGGTATCCCTCGGCAACCACCCCGGAGTTTGGGTCACTGTCCATTTTCGTGGGGAGCGGACTCGTCACACTCGGGGCGGTGCTGGTGGCTGTGCCGCTTGGCATCACGGCGGCCGTCTGCCTGAGCGATGTGCTGCCTTTCTCCGCCCGGCAGGTCGTCAAGCCGGTGATCGAGATTCTGGCGGCCATTCCCTCGGTGGCCTACGGGTTTTTTGCCCTGGTAGTGTTCGCCCCGCTTTTGCAAGAGCGGGGTGGCCACATGCTCCAGGTGGCTGCATGGGTGATCGGCTTGCCGATCGCGGCGCTCACGACGATGGTGGCCAGTGACCTGTTGACAGACCGCTTTTCCTCGGCTTACCGGTCCAAGGCGCGCTGGACGTTCATGGCGGTTTTAGGACTGCTGGCGCTCTGGGGCCTTTGGCGACTCGGCCTCGCGCTGGGGGCCATCACCGTCAGCAGCGGGACCAACGCGTTGAATGTGTCCATCATTCTCGGGATCATGGCCCTGCCGACGGTGGTCAGCGTGGCGGAAGATGCCATCCAGGCGACGGGCCGGGAACTGAGGGAAGGCAGCTATGCGCTCGGGGCCACCCGGGCGGAGACCATTCTCAGGACGATCCTCCCGGCGGCCAGCAGCGGCCTGATGGCGGCGGTGATTCTGGGCGTGATGCGGGCGGTGGGAGAAACGATGGTCGTGTGGATGGCCTCGGGCAATGCCGCTCAAATCCCCCAGCCCTGGTACAATGTGCTTCAGCCCGTCCGCACCCTCACGGCGACCATCGCGGGCGATATGGGCGAAGCCGATCAGGCTACCGGCTCCTCCCGTTTTCATGTGCTCTTCGCCATGGCGCTCTGCCTTCTCGTGTTCTCCTTTGCCTGCAATCTGGCCAGTGAATGGGGCGTAAGGCGCACCCGCAGGAAGGTCGGGAGATAGGGTCATGCGACTGGAAACCCGCAGAATGCTGGATCGCTCGTTCACCGCCTCGGGGGTGCTGGCGATCGTGTTAATGACCGCCGCCCTGGTCATTCTGCTGGCCCCCATGTTTGCCCGGGGGCTGGGAGCCCTTTGCTTTACCGCCACGGTGGAGCACCGGCGCCTGATGATGGAGAAATTCGAGCGGGGGGACCGATCGGTGATTGAGGCCGAGGTGGCCGCGGCGGCCGCCGCCCGGGCGCCGGTCTACCGGATGGTGACGGAGTTTGAAAAGGAGCTGGAGGCCATGCCCTCCGACGAGCGTCGCAAGAGGCTGCCGGCCTTCAAGGAATTCAAAAAGAACCTCCAGGCCCTGTTGGGCCCGGCGCCCGGCTCGCGGCGTCCCATGCTGATGCGGGACCAGTTCGGTCAGACCCGGTGGGACCGGGCTCAAGTGAAACTGGACCGTGTCCTGAACCGGGAGGAGTGGGACCACAGTCATCCGGAGCGCAAAAGCATCAAGGTGCTCAAGCCCCGGGTTGAGGAGTTCGCGGGCACGGCGCTGGCACCCGTGTTTCCTTATCTTTCGGCCAACCTGGACAAAATGCTTTTGCCCCGAAAGACCTTGTACTGGCAGTTTCTGACGGATGAATCCTTTGACTCCCACTTCTTCGGCGGTATCTGGCCGGAATTGCTGGGCACGTTCTATCTGACGGTCGGGGCGATGCTCTTTGCCATTCCGATGGGGCTGATTGCGGCCATCTACCTGACCGAGTATGCGCCGGAGAACGCCCTGGTAAGTTTCCTGCGCACCTGCATCAGCACCCTGGCCGGCGTGCCGAGCATTGTGTTCGGTCTGTTCGGCCTCGCCTTCTTCATCAACACCCTCGGCGTGTCGCACTCCAAGAGCGTGCTGGTCGGGTCGATGACGCTGGCGCTGATGATCCTGCCCACGGTCATCCGGGCCTCGGAAGAGGCGATCCTGGCGGTGCCCCGGACGTACAAGGAGGCGGCGTTGAGCCTGGGAGCGGGGCGCTGGCACACCGTCATGACCATCATTCTGCCGGCGGCCCTGCCGGGGATTCTCACCGGGATTGTGATCAGCATGGGGCGGGCGGCCGGGGAAACGGCGCCCATCATCTTCACGGCGGCGGTCAGTGTCGGAAAGCCGCTCAGTCTGCTGCAGACGTTGAGCCATCCGACGCCGGCCCTGTCCTGGAACATCTATAACCTGGCCACGGAACACGAGGCGATGGATGAGATTCGGCATGTCCAGTATGGACTGGTTCTGGTCCTGGTCTCGCTGGTGCTGCTATTGAACCTGAGCGCCATTCTGCTGAGGGCAAGGATTGCGAAACGCTTGAGAGGGTGAGGGGCCTATGAATACGACTGAGATCAACAAGGAACGTCAAGCCGGGTGGGGCGAGTGTGTGTCCGGGGAAGAGCGAGCCCCGGAGGTGCATGTGCAGGCGCGCGGGTTTTCAGTCTATTATCGCGCCAACCAGGCGGTCAAAAGCGTTTCCTTGAATTTTGCCAAAGGCTGTGTCACCGCCATTATCGGCCCGAGCGGGTGCGGCAAAAGCACCTTGCTTCGGGGGGTCAACCGGATGAACGACCTGGTCCCCGGCTGCCGGGCGGACGGTGAATTGCTGTTCGACGGGCAGAATGTCTATTCGCCGAATATCGACGTGGTGACGCTGCGGCGACGGATCGGGATGGTCTTCCAGAAGCCGAACCCGTTCCCGAAGACCGTGTTCGAGAACGTCGCCTACGGACCGCGCCTCCACCGGCAGGTCAGCCAACGGGATGTGGAAGAGACGGTCGAGCGCAGTCTGACCCATGCGGCCCTGTGGGACGAGGTCAAGGACCGCCTGCACCAGAACGCCTTGGGGTTATCCGGCGGGCAGCAGCAACGGTTGTGCATCGCCCGGGCGCTTGCCGTGGATCCCGAGATCCTGTTGATGGACGAGCCCACCTCGGCGCTGGATCCGAGGGCCACGCTGCGAATCGAGGACCTGATTGACGACTTGCGGGGGAAGTACACGATCATTATTGTCACGCACAACATGCAGCAGGCGGCCAGAGTCTCGGACTTTACGGCCTTCATGTACGAGGGACTGCTGATTGAGTTCGGGCAAACCACGGCCATGTTCACCAAGCCGAACGAAAAGCAGACGGAAGATTACATTACCGGCCGGTTCGGGTGAGGGGGCCAGGAGGAAACAGGATGAGAGTTCATTTCCAGCGTGAGATTGACAAACTGAAGCAGCAGATTCTTGAGATGAGCGCCGAGGTCGAGAAGGCGGTCGCGGAGTCCGTTCGGGCCGTGGAGAACCGGGACGCCGTTCTGGCGGGGGCCGTGCTTGAGCACGAGAACCGGACCAACGCCCGCGAGGTGGATGTCGAGGAAGAGTGCCTGAAGATCCTGGCGCTGCATCAGCCTGTGGCGGCTGACCTCCGTTACCTGATCGCCGTCCTGAACATCAACCGTGATCTGGAGCGGATTGGCGACCTGGCCGCGCACATCGCCCAAGGGGCGTTGTTTCTATGCGAGATGCCTCCCGTGTCGATTCCACCACACCTGGGAAAAATGGCGGCCACCGCTCAGCAGATGCTGAAGAAGGTGCTGGATGCCTTTGTCAACGTGGATGTCGCGGCCGCCCGCGAAGTCCGGCTCGCGGATTCCGAGCTGGATACCCTTAACCGCGAGATGGCCACGTGTCTCAAGGCCGCGATGGTGCAAAGTCCGGCCTTGCTGGAGCCTCTGATCAAGCTCATGCATATCGCCCGCCATCTGGAGCGCATCGGTGACCACGCCACCAATATCGCCGAAGACCTGATCTATCTGATCGAAGGCAAAATCGTGCGTCATACCCTGGTGACACCTCCCTAACCGAATTCTAACACAATTCTCATGGTCTTTTCCCCCTGATCATTCTACGGTTGATCGGATTATCCGTTAAACCCATCAGGAGGACGAGCTTATGAGAGTTGGATTAGGGATCGTTGGGGCGGTATTAGTGGTGGCGTCTCTGGGGCTGACGGGCTGCGGCCGGTCACGGGAAAGCCTTACGATGGCGGGGTCGACCGCCTTTCAACCGTTCGCCGAGAAACTGGCGGACAGCTATATGACCGTCCATCCTGAAGTCTCCATCACGGTCCAGGGGGGAGGCTCGGCCATGGGCGTGCAATCCACCTTGTCCGGGGCGGCCCAGATTGGAATGGCGGACCTGGTGACCCTGCCGCCGGAGACCGCCATCCTCAAGAGCGTCATCGCGGCGCGCGACGGGATCGCCGTGGTCCTGCATCCCGCCAACAAGGTCGAGGCGCTTACGCTGGACCAGGTGCGGGACATCTTCTCCGGCAAGATCACCAACTGGAAATCGGTTGGTGGCGAAGACCATGTGATTGCGGTGATTTCCCGTGAGGCGGGTTCAGGCACGCGGACGTCGTTCGAGCAGATTGTCGGAGGCTTCGCCTTGACGGACAATGCGCTGATTCAGGATTCCAACGGCACCATCCGGGAAACCGTGGCCAATGATGCCAATGCCATCGGATATCTCTCGCACGGCCTGATCAGCGAGAAGATCAAGCCGGTCACCGTGGATGGCTTTTCCTGCACCGAAAAAGACATCCGGGAGGGGAACTACAAACTGGTCCGGCCGATTTTCCTGATGTCGAAACCGGAGGCCAGTCCCACCTGTCAGGCGTTTCTGGAGTACATCCTTTCCCCGGAGGGACAGGAAGTGATTCAGCAGAATGGGCTGATCCGGGCGAAGTGAGGGGTGGGGGAGAGAATTCAGAAGTCAGAAGTCAGAATTCGGAATGAAAACGAAGATACCTGGCTGGAATATGGGTTCTATGCTGACTTCTGAATCCTGAATCCTGAATCCTGAATCCTCTATTATACGCGTCATGAAGATCAACGGCGAAACGATAGCGAAGTACTCGCTGATGGTGGTGGCCTTCTCGGCGCTGGCCAGCCTCCTGCTCATAGCCGTGTTCATTTTAAAGGAAGGGGTCCCCTTCATCCTGAAAGTGGGACTATCCGACTTCCTGCTCGGAAACGAATGGCGCCCTCAGGACGGCAAGTTTGGGATCTATCCCATGATTGTGGCCTCGTTGTATGTGACATTCGGGGCCATGCTGATCGGCGCCCCGCTGGGCGTGGCGGGAGCCATCTTTCTCAATGAATTCGTGCCCCGGCCGGTGATGCGGATCGTCAAGCCAACGATCGAGTTGCTTGCGGGCATTCCGTCGGTCGTGTTCGGGTTTCTGGGGGTGATGGTGCTGGCGCCGTTCATCCGGGCGACGATGGGCGGGCCAGGCCTGTCCCTGCTGGCGGCCGCGATCATCCTGGGCATCATGGTGCTTCCCACCGTCATCAGCATTTCCACCGATGCCATCGGGGCCGTGCCGAACTCCTATCGCGAAGGGGCGCTGGCGCTGGGGGCCACGCGCTGGCAGAGCGTCCACATGGTGATCCTCAAGGCGGCGCGGTCGGGGATCATCGCCAGCATCATTCTCGCCATGGGCCGCGCGCTGGGTGAAACCATGGCGGTGATCATGGTGGCCGGCAACACGGTGAAGATCCCGCACTCGGTGACGGATCCGGTCCGAACCCTGACCGCCAACATTGCCTTGGAAATGGCCAATGCCACGGGGATGGCCCGCGAGGCGCTGTTTGCCACCGGCGTGGTCCTGTTTGTGGTCATCATGATCCTGAACGGGGTGGCGCTGTCCGCGATCAAGGAGCGGGGGCGCAAGAAATGAGAGTCTCCCCCAAAATCACCCAGATTCTGGCCGTAACGATCCTGGGCGCGGCGACCGTGCTGACGGTGGCTGTGCTGGTGTTCATCATCGTCTTTGTGCTGATCAAAGGACTGCCCGGCGTCAGTTGGGAGTTCCTGTCCACCCTGCCCAAGGACATGGGGCGGGCCGGCGGGATTCTGCCGACGCTGGTGGGCACGGTGCTTCTGCCCCTTCTGGCCATTGTCATTGCGCTGCCGCTGGGGGTGGGGACCGCGGTCTACCTGACCGAATACACCCGCGAGACCCCGTTGACCCGCGCGCTGCGGTTCGGCACAGACTGTCTGGCCGGCATTCCCTCGATCATCTTCGGCCTGTTCGGGTTCATCTTCTTCGTCGTCATGCTCAAGATGGGGTGGTGCCTGTTGTCCGGCGGGCTCACGCTGGCGATCATGGTGTTGCCGACCATCATCCGGACCTCGGAGGAAGCCATCCGGGCGGTGCCCAAGGCCTATCGGGAAGTGAGCTTTTCGCTTGGCGCCACGCGCTGGGAGACGGTGCTGAAGGTGGTCCTGCCGAACGCGCTGGCCGGCATTATGACGGGGGTCATGCTCGGGATCGGCCGGTCGATCGGCGAAACGGCCGCCGTGATTTTTACCGCCGGCTCCTCCCTGCGCATGCCGGCCTCCGTCTTCGATTCGGTCAGGACGATGTCGGTGCATTTTTACATCCTCGCACGCGAAGGCATTTCGAATGAGAAGGCGTATGCCACGGCGGCGGTGCTGATCATCACGGTCCTGCTGGTCAACGTGATCGCCTACAGCCTGATGAATAGGTTCATTGCCCGGAGGTCACGATGACAGCCAAAGCCCCCCTCAAGATGGCGGTGAAGGATTTCCACGTGTTTCACGGGCAGGAGGAGTCGTTGCGCGGGATTACCCTGGAGATTCCCGCCCACCGGATTCTTGGCATCATCGGGCCTTCCGGATCGGGGAAGACCACGTTTCTGCGGGCCCTGAACCGGCTCAACGACCTGGTCCCGGAGATTCATGCCGAGGGGGAGGTTCTGCTCGATAACGTGGACATCTACCATCCGGCCTACGACGTTGTGGCGCTTCGAAAACGGGTGGGCATGCTATTCGCCCTGCCGGTGGCCCTGCCGATGAGTATCTTCGAGAACGTCGTCTACGGCCCCCGATTGTCCGGCGTCCGGGACCGTTCGCGACTGCGGGAGATCGTCGAACTCAGTTTGAAGGCGGCGTTTCTCTGGGATGAGGTGAAGGACCGGCTCCAGATGTCCGGCCTCCGGCTATCGGGCGGCCAGCAACAGCGGCTTTGCCTGGCGCGCGTGCTGGCCATGGAGGAGCTTGAAGTCATCCTGTTGGATGAGCCGTGTTCAGGGCTCGACCCCGTTTCGACTGCCAAGATCGAGGAGGCGCTGACGCTTCTGAAGACCAAGTACACGATCATTCTGGTGACGAACAACACCAAGCAGGCGGCGCGGGTGGCCGATGAGACCGCGTTTTTCCTGATGGGCGAGCTGGTGGAACATGGCGATACCCACCGGATCTTCACGGTGCCGCGGGATTCGCGGACGAACGATTATGTGACAGGCAGGTTCGGATGAGCTCAGACATCGTCATTACCGTCAGGGACCTGGATCTTTACTATGGCCATTTCCAGGCGTTGAAACAGGTTCCCATGGACGTCAGGGCGAAGCACATCACCGCTTTGATCGGTCCCTCCGGCTGCGGCAAGTCGACGTTGCTGCGGGCGCTCAACCGCATGAATGACCTTATTCCCGGTGTGCGGGTCAAGGGGACGATCAAGCTTGAAGGGCAGGACATCTATGCCGCCGGAACCGATGTCTGCGCGCTTCGGAAACGGGTGGGCATGGTGTTTCAGCGGCCCAACCCGTTCCCGTTGTCGATTGTCGACAATGTGACGTTCGGGTTGCGTGTGGCGGGCCAGCGCGACCGGTTGCGGCAGGAAGAGATTGTGGAGCGCAGCCTGAAGGCGGCCTGGCTATGGGATCAGCTCAAGGACAAGCTCGATCATCCCGCGCTCGAACTGCCCTTGGATCAGCAGCAGCGGTTGTGCGTGGCACGCCTGCTGGCGGTGGAACCTGAGGTCATTCTGATGGATGAACCCTGTTCGGCGCTGGATCCGATCGCCACGGCGCGCATCGAAGAGTTGATGCTCGATCTCAAGGCCCGCTATACGATCGTGATTGTGACCCACAACATGCAGCAGGCGGCGCGCATCTCAGGCCATTCCGGTTACATGCTGCTGGGTGAAATGGTAGAGTTTGGCGAAACGGCGGGGATCTTCACCAGCCCGAAAGATAAACGGACTCAGGATTATGTGAGCGGACGGTACGGATGAGGGGCGGCGGGGCTTCTGAATTCCGCAGACGCATCGAAAGGACAAACCATGGAACGGCATTTTGACGAACAGTTGCAGGCGTTGAAGTTTCAACTCATGAAGATGAGTGCGTTGGCCGAAAGCATGATCGGCGATGCGGTCAAGGCGCTGGTGGAGCGGGACGAGTCGGTCTTCCCGATCATCGTGCAGCGGGAGACGCAGGTGAACCGGCTGCAGATTGAGATCGACGAAATGTGTCTGACGCTGATCGCCCTGCACCAGCCGGCGGCCGGCGACCTGAGGTTCATCATGGGAGCGGCCAAGACGAACTCCGACCTCGAGCGCCTGGCCGATCAGGCGGTCAATATCAGCAACAAAGCCGAAGACCTGGTCAAACAGCCGCCGCTGAGGCCCTTCGTGATCATTCCCGAGATGGCGACGATCGCCCGTGGCATGGTGCGGGACAGCCTGCACGCCTTTGTGAACCGGGATGTGGACAAGGCACGCGATGTGCTGTTGCGGGATGATCAACTCGACGAACGCAAAGCCCGGATCACGGTGGAGCTTTCGGAGTACATGGCGAAAGAAACGAGCACTGTCTCGCGAGCCCTGGCCCTGATCCTGATCTCGCGCAACCTGGAGCGCATCGGGGATCACGCGACGAACATCGCCGAAAATACGATCTTCGTGGTGGAGGGCCGTGATATCCGGCATCACGGCGCGCAGGGGACGTAGGTGCTTACGGCTTCCTGGGCTTGGTTTCGGTGCTTTGGACGATCTCGCGCAGAATCGTGCGATAGCCCTTCTTGCCTTCCTCAATTTCCTTCGTCACTTCGCGGACGATGGTCTGAGTCCCCTTGTTCTGGCTTTCCTTCTCGAAGTGGAAATCGACATCGCCGACGCGGATAATATCGCCCACCTTAAGCGTGGAGACCTCCACGCGCGTCCCGTTGACGAAAGTTCCGTTTCGGGATTTCAGATCCTTGACCACATAATCGCCGTCCCAGGACTTGATTTCGGCATGGAGGCGGGACACCTTCGTATTGGGTAGGGAGATATCCGCTTCGGGGGAGCGGCCGAACGTCAACGAGGCTTTTCCGGCCAGATGGAACTCAGTCCGCTTCCCGTCGGTATTGATGAAATAGAGGAACATGGTTTTCTCCTGACGCGAGCCGCACTCGCCTCATTCATACTCATATCACAAGACGACCACCCCCGCAAGGACCCGACCTGCTGTTACGCGTTCCGGAAGTCGATCAGGGTCTGCCGGTAGGCCTCGGGCAGCCCGATGTCAAAGCGCCGGCCCTTGACCACGACGCCGACGAATCCCTCTTCCTTGCGGATCTCGTCGAGACAGGAGGTGAGCTGGAATTCGCCGCGCTCGCGGATATTGTGCCGGATATGTTCATCAAGCCGGTCAAAGATCTGCGGCGTGAGGATGTAGAGGCCGAAAATGGTCAGCACGGTGTCGGGCTCAAGTCCCTCGACCTGCAGGTTGTTGCGCACATAGTCCACATCCGGTTTTTCGGCAAACTCCGAAATATTGAGAATGTCCCCGTCATGCTGCCACACGCCGGCCACACAACCGAAATTGCGCGACTCGCTGGCGGGGGCGACTTTCAACCCCACCACACTCTGGCCGGTCTTCTCGTACACATCCATCAGCTGTCCCACGCAGGAACGGTCGATCTCGGAGGCGTAGAGGTGATCGCCCAGCATCAACAGAAACGGTTCGCCTTTGACCCAGTCCCGCGCGCAGTAGACGGCGTGACCGAACCCCTCCTGAACATCCTGGGTCAGCAGGTTTACGCGGCGGCCGATATCCAGCAGGTAGTTGCTGTAGTCCTGGTTTTCCCTGGATAGCTTGTTGAAATTTTCGATCGGCGGGGGCGAGCCGAAGAAGTCCTCGAAGATCTCGCGGTCGTTCGTCTGGGTGACAATGCCCACTTCTTCAACTCCGGCCTGTACGGCCTCCTCGACGATGGCCAGAATTACGGGCTTCATGCGGCCATCGCGGCCCATGACGGGGAACAGCTCCTTCTTGAGCGCCTTGGTGGCGGGGAAGAGGCGTGTGCCGAAACCGGCCGCGGGGATCACCGCCTTGCGGACCCGGCGGCCGGCCTGGATGACGAGATTCAGGCACGTCATTCCGAGATCGCGTTGAATGATGTCGGCCACCTTTGCCTGGGCCTCTTCGTTCTCGACGATGAACTGGGCGGTTCCGTCACCCTGTGACCCCACGCCTTTGCCGCCGAGGATGAGAGGCTGGATCGGCGCATAGGTCAGCACTTTGTGCAGGACCGGGGCGGTCAGTTGGGCCGGACAGGCGGGCTGGCAGTATTGATCAAATTTGGCCTGCGCTTCCTTCATCAGGGCGCCGAGGCGCCTGGCATCGCCCGTCTTCAGCGCTTCGACGGCCTCGGCCGTGAGGCCGGCGCTGATGGGGCCCAGGTATTTCTGCACACCGCGTTGGATCTCATTTTCGGCGAAGGGGTAGCAGTGATTCAAATGGTTCAGAATCTCCTTGGTGTCCTTCCCCGCATGGAGATCGACAATCACAAAGTGGAGATTTTTGGGGATGGCCACCTCCGAGACATCGATGCGATCGCCATCGAAGGTCATCAGGATCGGCCGGTTTCCGTAGGCACACCCCTGATCCATGCGGCCGCAACGGGACGGCGTCGTGATCTCGCCGAGGTAGGCGAATTCCATTTCGCCGCGGACGGTCATCTTGAGATCGTACAACCGGTTGAAAGCGCGTGCCACCAGCACGCATACGGCGGCACTGGAGGAGAGTCCCTTGCGGATGGGCAGATCGGTCAGATAGTTATCGATTTCAAGGCCGCGCACGCGATAGTGAGTCAGGACCTGGTAAGCCACACCGGCGGCATAGCTGAAGAATCCGCCCTTCTGGGCCTCCGCCAGCAAGGCCTCGCGGTCCATCGCGACTTCATAGGGGCCGAACGGCGTGCCGTCGCTGAGGGTGGTTTTCACCACCAGCTTGGCCGGATGGGGTTTGACTTCGGCGTGCAGCCCCTGGTTGGTGCCGGTGATGATCGTGTAGCCTTTGTCCAGTTCACCGTTGATGCGCCGGTAACTGCCGGCCCAATCGCTGTGTTCCCCGAAGAGGCAAATGCGGCCTGGAACGAACAATTTCATAACGACACCCCCCTATTGGTATCTGAGCCTCCCTTAAGGGGAAAAACAACCCAGAGACGGCAGACTACCGGCGTTCGAGAATTTTGGCAATGGAGGATCGCAGGGCGGCCATATCGGCCACCTGCTCATCGGCTTGATCGGAGGTTTCCGAGTCATTGACCAGGATGGTGTGACAGCCGGCGGCCTTGCCGGCTTCCATGTCCTTCAGCGAGTCGCCGATCATCCAGGACCGGCTCAGGTCAAGATCATGTCGCCGCGCCGCTTCCACCAGCATGCCGGGCTTCGGTTTCCGGCAGTCGCATTGGTCCCGGTCGTGGGGACAGTAAAGAATATCCAACAGCTCGATTCCCTGCTGCTCCCTCAGCACGGCACGCAAACGACGGTGCAGGTCGTCCACCGTCGCGGCGGTCATCCTGCCCAGGGCGACCCCGCGCTGATTCGAGACGATGACGGCCACATACCCCTTCCCGCTCACGAAGCGGAGCACGTCGACAAACTCCGGCAACAGGTGGAAATCCTCCCAGCGCTCGACATAACCCGGACCGGGGTGCTGGTTCACTATGCCGTCACGGTCGAAAAAGACACATTTTCTTTTGTCCATCGGTCGGTTGTTCCTTTTACGGCCGGGTCACGGCGTCCGTGGTCACCACCAGGGGTCTATCGGCAAAAATCTGCCCGCGCACGGAGCCCACTTCATAGGCGACGGCCCGCAAGCGGTGCGGCCCCGGTTTCAGCGAGGCCGTGTCCAGCTTGAGGGTGGGGGTTTTTCCAAGAGGCTGGACGATCCTGCCATCCAGCAGGAAAAGAAACCGGTTGAAGACCTCGCCGCCCCGGGCGGTCACCGAAGCCTCCACCGTGACGGTCCCGCGCAGGGGACCGCCGGGCAGGCCGCGCAAGTCCAGCATTGAGACCGGGGACCAGGGGGCCGCCAGCGGCTCCCCGATCAGCAGGATCTGAAGGGGACAACGGATCGACTGAAAGAAGCTCTCCATGATCGTGCAGCCTGAGGCCATGTGGACTTGGAATCGGGCGTTGGGGAACTTGGGCCAGAGGGCATACGGTTCCGTGATGGTTCCCGCGGAGGCCGTGGCGCCGGCCCGGATCCACGCCGTGATCTTGGTTTGCTCCCGGCTCTCGAACAGGGCCCCGAAACTGGTCAGGTGCTCCGCCATGGCACCGGGCCGGAACCTGAGTTCCGGACCCAGGGTGAGGTCGGCCGCCCCCAGCGTGGCACCCAGGATGTTGGTGGCGGCGCCCGGCAAAGCAGGGGTGATCACGGCGGTCACCCCTTGCTCCTGAAGTTCACGCACGGCCGGCTCAAACTGCCAGGTGCGGCAGGTCGAGCGGATGTCGCTGTTGGTGACAAAGTAGACGGTGCCGGGAGGGCGTGTGCCGTCGGCTTGTGCACCCCGCTGCAGGCAGGCCAGAATCTCGTCCCGTGTGTTGCCGTTCGGCCCCATGAATCCCAGCATCATGCTCGGCAGGGGCATCTCTTTGCCCAGCCAGGCGCGGGGAAGATCCAGTGATTGGGCGGGGAATCCGGGCAGTCGCGGGTGCTCAGGCCCGGCGAACAGGGGCGAGGCGTACAGGCCTTTCGAAATGAGTTCGCCCGCCGGCAGCCGATTGCGCAGAAAAGTGATCCCCTGGATGGAAAGAGGCGGATCGGCCTTGATGCGAATGGGAACATCGACGGAATAGGCCCAGGCCAGGATATGGTCCTCCAGTCCGCGCGCCTGGACCGCCTTGAGCGCGGGGACCCAGATGTGTTTCGTGAAGGCGTCCGGAGAGATTTCCATCCCGAACTCGGCGGGAAGGTCCAACTCGACAATATTGCAATCCGGTATTTGGCGGAGGACGGCATACTGCTGCGCGATCTCCAGGGAGTTGGTGGAATGGCGGTTGGCGAGCACCAGAAGTTCGTGAGGGCCCAACGCGAGGCCCGTGTGGGCCAGGACGGTCACGAGCAAGACTGTCAGGCAACGAAACATGCAGTCATTCTAGGGGCCGGGGCCGGCTTATTCAATTCCAATGGCGGGGAAAATGGGCGCGACAGAAGAGGGCCGAGCCGGTAGTATCCGCCCCATGCCACCACCTTCCCGGCATTTGGAGGACATTAGATGAAGCCCACAGACCTCACTTGCGAATACCTGACGAACCCCATCGGCCTTGACACCAAACCGCCCCGCCTGAGCTGGGTCGTGGAAAGCCCGCGCCGCGCCTGGCGGCAAAGCGCCTGCCAGATCATGGCCGCCAGTTCTCCGGAGTTGATCCAGGCCCGGACGCCCGATGTGTGGGACAGCGGGCGGTTGGAAACCGATCAATCGGTCCATCTCGACTATGGCGGTCCTGCGCTAAAGTCGCGCCAGCGGGTATGCTGGGCCGTGCGGGTCTGGGACGAACAGGGCGCGGCCAGCGAGTTCAGCGAGCCGGCCTTCTGGGAGATGGGACTGCTGAAAGAGACGGACTGGCGTGCGCAATGGATCCTGGGATACGAAGCGCCGAAGGCGGAGGGGCAGACCGCCGGGCCGAGTCCGCTGCTGCGGAAGAGTTTCAGGCTGGCACGGGACGTCCGCCGGGCTCGCGTCTATCTTTCCGGCCTCGGGTACTACGAGCTTCTTATCAATGGGCGCAAGGTCGGGGATCATGTGCTCGATCCCCTGGTCACCCGTTACGACCAGCGGGCGCTGTATGTGACACACGATGTCACGGACTTCCTGAAAACAGGCGACAACGTTGTCGGCGTGCGACTGGGCAACGGCTGGTACAACTGCCATACCCGCGAAGTCTGGAGTTTTGAGCAGGCGCCCTGGCGGCATCTGCCCAAGCTGTTGCTGCAACTGGAGGCGGAGGACGAAAACGGGCGAAAGACGGTGCTGGTCAGCGACACCACCTGGACCACGACCAGCGGGCCGGTGCTGTTTGACGGCCTGCGGAATGGGGAGATCTACGATGCCCGTGCCGCACGAACCGGGTGGGATCTGCCCGGCTACGACGCGCACGAGTGGACGCCGGCAGTGGCGACAGCCGGACCGGGGGGGCGGCTGTCGGCGGAGACCTTGCCGATCAAGGTGATGCAAACGCTGACCCCTGTTCGCATTACCGAACCGAAACCGGGTGTCTTCGTGGTCGATATGGGCCAGAACATGACCGGTTGGGCACAACTTCGAGTGCGGGGACCGGCGGGGACGCGGGTAACGCTCAAGTACGCCGAAAAACTGGCGGCCGATGGCGACATTGATCAGGGTAACATCAACTGCTTCATCAAATCCGGTGAGTGTCAGACCGATGTTTATGTGCTCAAGGGGGAGGGGGAGGAGCTCTGGGAGCCTTCCTTTGCCTACCACGGTTTCCAGTGGGTGCAAGTGACCGGATTTCCGGGAACCCCCACGCCCGACAGCGTGAGCGGGAGGGTGGTGCATTCGGCCTTCGAGACCGCCGGCGAGTTCGCGTGCAGCCACGAGCTGTTGAACCGCCTCCAGGCCTGCACGCGCTGGTCCTATATCGGCAATTTCGTCGGGATTCCCACGGACTGTCCGCATCGGGAGAAGAATGGCTGGACGGGCGATGCGTCGCTGGCCGCCGAGACAGGGCTCCTCAATTATCGTGCCGCGCCAGCCTACCTGAAGTGGTTGAATGACATTGCCGATGCCCAGCGTCCGAGTGGTCAGCTTCCCGGCATCGTGCCGTCAGGGGGGTGGGGGTACAACTGGGGAAGCGGTCCGGCCTGGGACAGCGCTTTCACCCACATTCCGTGGTACCTGTACCTGTACAGCAACGACCGGCGGGTGTTGGCGGACCATTACAGCGGGATGAAGCGCTACGTTGATTTTATGGCCACGCTGGCCACCGATGGCATTGTGTCGTTTGGCCTGGGCGATTGGTGTCCGCCCGTGGGAGGACCGGAGGCGCACAGCGCCCCTGCGGCGCTGACCTCGACCGCGTATTACTACGCCAACTGCCTGATTCTGACAAAGACCGCGACACTGTTGGGGAAAGCGGCCGATGCCCGCCGTTACCAGCGGTTGGCCGATCGTATCAGGCGGGCCTTCAACCGGCGATTCTGCGATCCGGCCACCGGGGCCTATGAGGGCAAGGGACAGACGTCGACGGGGTGTGCGCTCTATCAGGGTCTGGTGGACCAAACGGAGCAGGGTAAGGTCGTGAACGCCTTGTTGGCGGCGATCGAGGCGGCCCATGGTCATCTGGATTACGGGATCCTGGGGGCGAAGTATGTCCCCAATGCACTGACGGCGGCCGGTCGGACCGACCTGGCGTTCGAGATGGCCACCCGAACCGATTTTCCCAGCTATGGTCATTGGATGGAGCGGGGCGCGACGACGCTATGGGAAGCTTGGGATGGAACGAGTTCGCTGAATCACATCATGTTTGGCGATATCAGCGCCTGGATGTTCAAGGCGCTGGCCGGCATCAACCCTGATCAGGACAAACCCGGCTTTCAGCATGTCGTGATCCGTCCTGCGTTCGTCCCCGGGTTATCATGGGTTCGTTCGGCTCATCGTTCGATGTATGGATGGATCTGCGTGGCATGGACCACGGAACAGGAGCGGTTCACGATGGGGGTCAGCCTTCCCGCGAATGCGACGGCCACCCTCCACCTGCCGGTGTCCGACGCGGGGCAGGTGATGGAGAGTGGGATCCCGGTGGCGGAGGCCGAAGGAGTGACCGGTATCGAGAGCAAAGAAGGCCGGCTGGGCATGACGCTCGGGTCGGGAACCTATCGATTCTCCGGACTCCTCTAGGCCGGTTTTTCCGGCTTGATCAAGTTGTCGAGGCCGGCAAAGGGGTTGGCGAGAGCGGCTGTGTCGCGGCCGCCGATCAGTGCCGGACCCTCGCCGCCGAGTGACCGTTCACGATCGGTGGCGTGTTCATGATCATGGCAGTAGATGCAGAGCAGCTCCCAGTTGCTGCCATCGGGGGGATTATTGTCGTGATTGACGTCCTTATGGTGCACCGTAAGTTCGCGCAGACGTTTTCCGTCGAATTCACGCCCGCAGCGCCCGCAGACGTGGGGAAACAGCTTGAGCGCGCGGGCCCGGTAGCTCGCCTGTCGGGTCTCGGTGTCACGGCGAAGCTCGGCGAGAAGTTGAGCCTGTCGTGCCGGGTCTGGTCGGGTGTTCTTGGGTTGCATGGGCCATTCCTCTTGTCCAACAAGGCTCCTATTTTCCACGGTGCCGGGCAAGCCAATTTCTCCCCTCACGCCAACAAGACCATGGAATTGACTCTGTGAGGCGCTTCTGCTATAAGAGGGATAGTTTCAATAATGCGGGTGTAACTCAGTTGGTAGAGTCTCTGCCTTCCAAGCAGATTGTCGCCGGTTCGAACCCGGTCGCCCGCTCCATAACATCTTCATCCGCCATTATGTTCACGGTTCGCGAGATCCATGACATCGGGGAACTGGATCCCTACCGGACGGCATGGCATGCTTTACTGAGTCGCACCCAGGGCGCTTCCTTCTTTCAAACCCTCGAGTGGCTGGAACTCTACTGGAAACATTACGGCGACGGCAAGAAACTGCGGGTTCTCCTCATCATGGAGAATGACGAACTGCAGGGAATCCTTCCGCTCGTTGTCTTGCGCGACAAAACCCGGGTCGGCCCGGTTCGTTTCCTTACCTACCCGCTATCGTCCTGGGGTTCGTTCTACGGGCCCATCGGTCCCCGCACGGAACCGATCCTCGAGGCCGGACTGGCCCATATTCGTCGGACGCCGAAGGATTGGGATGTGTTCGAACTGCGTTTTGTGGACGCCGAAGGGGTGGATGGTGGTGCCACTGGGCGGGCGATGAAAGCGGTCGGATTGAAGGCCCGCAGGACGGTGCATGGGGTGGCTTCGCTCATCGATCTCACGGGCTCGTGGGAGGACTATCTGGCCACCCGGAGCGCGACGTGGCGCGGCAATTATCGAAGGTGGGATCAGAGACTGCGGCAACAGGGTGAGGTCCGGTTTGTTCGTCATCGTCCACGGGGGGAAGTCCAGGGTGACAGTGATCCGCGCTGGGATCTCTATGACGCCTGTGTGGCCATTTCCGAGAAGAGTTGGCAGGGATCTTCACCGGATGGGACCACCCTGTGCCATGCGGAAGTCAGGCCGTTTCTGAGGGAGGTCCATGGGGTCGCCGCGCGACTTGGCGCCCTGGACATGAATCTGCTCTTGCTGAAGGGAACGCCGCTGGCGTTCTCCTACAATTATTGCTGGGATCGCCGTCTGATCGGCCTTCGCGTCGGTTACGATCCCGGTGTTTCCACGTCGTCCGGCGTGGGGAGTCTTCTCAAGGCGTATATCGTTCGAGACAGCTGCAAACGCGGCGATCAGCTTTACGATCTCGGTCCCGGTTCGCTGGATATCAAACGCTTCATCAGGACGCATACGGCGACCATCTTTCGCTATAGTCATTTCGATTCCCTGTCTCCGCGGCTTCAACTGATGCAGTGGAAACGGTGGTGGGATCAGTGGTCCAAAAAAGGGGCGGTCCCGGGCCCATCGGAGCAGGCCTGAGGGCTCAGAGGAAGGAATAAATCGTGAAAGTCACTCGTATCACCGATCCAGCGATGTTTCGCACCCTGCAGGAGCGATGGAATGGCCTTCTCCCCAGTTCGCCGGGCCACAACCTCTTCATGACTTTTGAATGGCAGAGCACCTGGTGGGATGTGTTTGGCGCGGGCAAGGAGCTTTGTGTGCTGGTGGTTGAGGATCAGGGCGAATGGGTGGCCATCGCTCCTCTGTACCGTCACGAGCGGCGAATAGCGGGGGTTTCCCTGCGGGAATTGAGCCTACTGGGCAATCAGTCGGTGGGGTCTGACTTTCTGGGATTCATCCTGAAGGCAGGCCGCGAGCGGGAGGCCCTGGCGGCGCTTGGGGATGAACTCAAGCGCGACTCCGGCTGGGAACGGCTGTCACTGGATGACGTGGCCGGCGATGCGGCGGCGGTGGGAGGTCTTCGCGATCTGGGCCGGGCCGTTCGAGGTTACGTCTCGCAGCGCGCCGCGTCCACCTGTCCGGCCATGACGCTGCCGGTTACATGGGACGAATTCATGGCTTCGCCGGACAAGATTTTCAAGAGGATCGTGCAACGGGAATGCGTCAAGAAACTCCACAAGCGGCATCAGGTGGAACTCCTGCTATCGGTGGGCGATCAGCCGCTCGACCCCTGGCTTGAGCAACTCTTCACCCTGCACACCGACCGTTGGCATTCGGCCGGCCAGCCCGGGGCCTTTGACGATGTCAGGATGAAGGAGTTCTACCTCAGAGTGTCGGCGCTGTTTCAGCAGCGCGGGTGGCTTCGGCTGTCCGCACTCCGGGTGGATGGCCTTGTGGATGTCATGGAATATGGCGTGGTGTATGGCGATACCTACTACTCCCTTCAAGGAGGATGCAGTGCCAGGGGCCTTGAGCTCAAGGCGGGACACGTGCTGCAGTATCACATTTTCGAATCCCTGGTGGGGCACCTTCGCGAGTTCCGCTTTCTGCGCGGCGCCGAGCGTTACAAGTATCAATGGGGTTGTGCCGACCAGTGGACCGCCAGTGTCGCCCTCCATCGCGGCGCCAAGGCGCAAGTTGCGGGACGAAGTCAGAGCGCGGCCCGGATTTTCAAGGGGTTGATCAAGAGACTGGTGCGGCGTGGCCGGCCCCGGCGACCATGAGCGCGCTGCGGCCTACCGGAGCCCCGTCAACTTGATGGCGAAGAGGTCCTTTGAAAAAAGGCCGTTGGAGCCCGTGAACATGGCGCCATTCATATTGATCCGCCGCAGCTCGAAAGGGTTCGTCCAGGCCGTATTGATTCCCCTCGTGGTGGTGGCGGCGATCCGGTAGCCGGCGGCTTTCAGGGCGGCTATGACGGCCGCATTATGATTGCCGTTAGGGTACGCGAACGTCGTGACCGGTGCTCCCAGTTCGTCTTCCAGCTCTCTTCTCGATTCCCTGACTTCCTCCTCAGCTTCATGCGCAGGGAGGTGTGACAGGAGCCGATGGGTGCGGGCATGCGAGCCGAACTCGATTCCGGCGGCCTGCATCTCGCGCATCTGGTTCCAGTTCATGAACGCATTGGCCTGCGAGGGGAAGGGGGGCGGCTGAAGTCTCGCGGCCAGAGCCGCCAGCAGTGAAGCCCGCGTCGACTCGTCCGCCATTTTGAGGCTTTCAATCAGGTGCAGCGCCCCGCGATCTCCATGAGGCGAGAGGAGCGCGGTTCTGAGTCCGTGAGGGAGCTGGCGTGCGTCGGCCGCCTGGAGTTCTCCGGACTGCACGCGCCGTTGCCAGAGAGTGAGCAGATACAGGATCTGCTCATGCCAAAAAGCCTGCGTGGTCCCGACGTGGGCGGTGCTGATAAAGATCGTGGCCGGGATCCCCCGCCGCTTCAGGGCGGGAAAGGCATAGGTATGGTTGTCCTCCCAGCCGTCATCGAAGGTGATCACCGCTGTTCGCAAGGGCAGGGGGCGCCGTTCGAGCCTGGCCTGCTCGAACTCGCCCATGGACAGGATCTGGTATTGAGAGGACAGAAACTCAAGCTGTGCCTCGAAATGATCGAGCGGGACCACGATCTGGGGCAGCGAGCAGACCTCAGGGAGCAGCGTTCGAGGGACCACGCGATGATAGAGCAGCATTACCGTTTGCATGGCGCCGCAGAAGGGATGCCGAAGGCCGAGGTAGCCCGAAGCCAGGCGAATCCGACGGATGAGCCCGGCCGAGGCTTCCTTCCAGCGTTTCTTCCGTGCGGCGTTCACGCCGGAAAAGCTCCTGTGACGTAGCGGCGCCGCGCCGCCCATTCGCCGCGGGCCTTTCGAAGCCAGAAGAGGCCCTGAACCGTGCCAACGAATCGGGCGATCAGGCCGAGCCCATCGATAAAGGGGAAGATCAACAGCGCCCGAAGCAGGTCGGCCGGCCCAGGGTTGACCCGGTTGCAGTAGGTTTTCAACGACTTGGCTATCTGCAGGGCCAGCAAAGCCCCAAGGCTGAGGAGGACCGGGATCCAAAGGAGGGGAATCACAAAGGCGGCAACGATCAGGATCAACAGCAGCCCCCGGGCTATCAAAGCGCTCCGCCCGTAGCGCAAGTTGGCCGGATCATGAAACTTGTCCTCCTCGCGGTGGCGCTGCCGGCGCAGGACGTGTCGCAAGGTCGGTCCCAACTGCCAGTAGAGAAGGGCGTCCGCCGCGAAGGCGACACGGGGCTTCAGTTGCATGACGCGCCGTACATAAAGCGGATCCGAGCCGAAGCGGAGCCATTCGGGAAATCCACCGGTCTTTTCCCAGATCCAACGCCGATAGGCCACGGAAGCACCGCCGGCCGGCTCGCCATCGGACGCGTCACGGAACTTCCCCCGATGCAGGGAGGCTCCATACACGGCGCCCATATCCATGACCCGTCCCAGGAACCGGCGGTGCATCGGCAGGACCGCCACAGCTCCCATGGAATAATCCGTTTCACCGCGCAGGATCGGGGCGACCACATTGTGCAGCCAGTGCTCATCCGGATGGTTCCCGCCGTCAATCTGCGCGATGATGTCGGCATCCGTATTCCGGATCGCGACATTGCGCGCCTTGCCGGGGAAGGCGCCCACCGAGATCAGCAGGCGAATACGCGAGTCGCGGACGGCGAACTCCCGAATCAGCTCCTGGGTCCCATCCGTGGAGCCGGCATCGACGAAGAGAATCTCATCCCCCGCCGAGGCCTGTTTCTGAAGGGAGGTCACCAGTTCCCTCAGCCCGTCCATTTCGTTTTTTACGGGTACGACAACGGCAATTTTCATGGACTCTGTTTTCCCCTTGCGCCACGCTTCAGATACCATAGCCGAAGCTGCCGCACAAGGAAGCGGACATCGCTTGCCCGCAACACCAGCGCCTGTGACAGCGGCACACCGGTATGCCGGAGCACAAAGAACAGCAGCAGTGCGGTCGAGAGAAGGTAACACACGGACGAACTGAAGGCGGCGCCGGTCGCCCCATAGCGGGGAATGAGAACCACATTCAGCGCCAGGTTGCAGACCATGGAGACTACCGAGACCCAGGAGATCAATCCCGGACGGTTCATATGATAAAGGTCGGCTTTCAGAAACTGGTAGAGGGAGAGCCCCACGATGCCGGGCAGCAACCACAGCAGGGGCTGAAGGGCGGGCAGGAAAGCCGAACCGTACAGGATCTGGATCAACCACCTTCCGGTCATCGCCGTCACCAGACAGGCAAGGCCCATGATCGCCAACATGTATTTGAGAACAAAGGGAGAGAAATAGCGGCCTTCCTTCTCATCCATTTCCAGGCGCAGCGGAAGGAACGGGCCGGAGACCGCATCCGGAAGTGCCAGGATGATCTCGGCAATGGAAACGCTGGCGGCGTAGTAACCGACGGCTTCCACGCCGGCGTAATGGGCGACGAAAAGGATGTCGATCCGGCGGACCACCGCATTGGCCCACATGCTGACATTGCCCCGGAGCCCGAACGAAAAGGCCTCCCGGAAGGCCGCGTACGACACCCGCGGCTTTCCCCCGGCCCGGCGATAGATGCGGGACAACCCCAGCAGGGCGATACCGGCATTGGTTCCGAGCCAGGCCCAGACCGCTGCCGTCAGCGCGTTTCCTGTCAGCCACCACAGCAGCAGCAGGACGGCCAGCGGGAAAACCGCGAAGGTGACCTGCAGGAGGTTGGCGAAATGAATTTCCTTCAGGGCGGACAGCAGGTCGCAGGTAACATTATAGGCCAGAAGCAGCGGGATGCCGATCAGCATGAACACGACGAGGTGATCGGCCCCCAGCAACTCCTGCCGAATGTGAGAGGAGAGTTGCAGCGCGATATAGCCGACCACGGTCAGAATCGTACCATGGACAACGAGATAAAGCAGCGCGTTCCCCAGTACCTCGCGCAGGTCGCGTTTGCGCTTGGCCACCAGATACACACTGCCCAGGCCGAACCCGAGATTACCGAAACTTACGATGAAACCGGGAAGCGTGCTCAGCAACCCATAGATGCCACGCCCCGAAGGACCCAGCAGGCGGGTAAGGAGTACGTTGCGCGCCATGCGTAACACGAACTGAGCCGCCGTTGCCGCCAGGCTGGAGGCGGCATACTCCCCCAGACTTTTCAGGGCGGCCGAGGCGGATGGAGATTCGGTTTTCATGATTTCGGAACGGGGCGATCCGGGTTGCGCGGCGGGCCGGAGCCCAGGACCTCCGCATAGACACTTTCAAGCTGCCGAACCTGGGTGCGGATGCCGAAATGACTTACCACCGTGGCCCTCGCCTGGCTTCGCAGTCGGGCGGCGAGCTGCGTATCCTGACGAAGGGCCACAATCTGCGCGGCCAGATCGCCCGTGTCGCCCGGCTGGGCGAGCAATCCGTTCTGCCCGTGAACGATGACTTCGGGGATCCCGCCAACTGAAAAAGCGGCGACGCAGACGCCCATGGCACAGGCCTCAAGCAGCGACAGGGGCAACCCCTCGCGCCGGGACGGCAGCACCAGCACCTCCATGGCTTCGTAGGCCTCCTTGAGGGCTTCCCGTGGCTGATAGCCCCGGAAAGCGAAGTTGCGGTCCAGCCCCGCGGCGCTCACGGCTCCCTTCATCGCGGGCAGATCGGGGCCTTCGCCCAACACCACAAACCGGCTGCCAGGTTGCTGGAGCAGCACCCTGCGCGCGATGTCGACGAATTCCAAGGGGCCTTTTTCGGCGCTGATACGCCCGACAAAGCCGACGGTAAAGGGCGCCTTGTTTGGATGGGAATGGCCCGACCCCGTCGATTGCCACTCCTCCGTATCAATCCCGTTAGGCACCACGAACACCCGGCGGATTCCTTGCTCCCGGGCCAACCGGGCGGTGTGTTCCGATACGGCGATGGCGGCGTCGAACCGTCTGAGCACGGCTTTGTCGAGGCGGCTATAAAGTCTGCCGCGCCGGGTTTTCTCCGTCCACCCGTGCAACGTACTGATCACTTTCAGGGAGGGATGGATCAGGCGAAGCACAAACCCGTAGACGTCGGCTTTCGCATCGTGGCAATGAAGCACGCGTACCCTGTGGTCGAGCGCGAACCGGCGAACCGTGAGAAACTGCCGGAGATCAAAGAGACGGCGTCCGGTCATGATCTGGCAAAGCAGACCCTCCCGGCGCAAGGGATCGACGAGGCCGCCCACTTCGGCCCCCGGTTTTGTCAGATAGAGGACCGCCTGGTGCAAGGTTCGCGCCTGGAGACGGGGCACCGTATTCAGAATGACGCGATCGGCGCCCCCGCCGCCACCGGAGGCACACCGAAGATGGGCTATGACCGCATCGGGGTTCATTTCTTCTCCACAATGTCGCACTTCAATACCCTGAATGACACGATGGGGATCTTGTTCAGGTCATCGAGTCCCTTCCAGTGTTGCCAGGCTCCGCCATCCGGACCCAGGTTCTGAAAATACACCTTGAAGTCCCGGGCCCCGTCCGTCACCAGCAGCCCGTACTTCTGCATGGCACGGGCCACAACCATGACCGCCGGGGACAGGTTCAACTGCTCCAGATCCAAGGCCGGGTCCAATTGCAGGCGGGCGCCTTCGGGGATGAAGTCGGGGCCGATCTGCTGGCCATCCGTCTTCGATGCCGGCGGGCACACTTCCAATCTGCCCCCGGGGCGTGAGGTCTTCCGGTTGATCGGCGTGGCGCACATCAGGGCATGGCGGATCTCTCCGGCCTCGATTTCCTCGGGCCGGATGAGTCCGGCAATGAGCGGGGTACCGGCTCCGTTGGAGCCGTAGGTCCACCAGAGGCGGCCCTCGAACGGGAGTCGAAAGCCAAGGCCCTCCAGATCCCAGATCGAGATCCCGCTGGCGACATAGCCGCCGTTCGTGTCCTGCCCGAAGTGCGAGAACTCCCAGCTCTTGCGGACGCCGGGATCCACGAGCACCATGTGCCCGTCCTTCGAGGGATCGGCCCAGACGCCCGGGGGGATCGGCACTTCTTCAACAATCCCGTCGCCATCGGGGTCAATGTCACGGTTCTTCTCGCCGGAGATCGATCGCACCTTGACGCGGGGACAGCTGGTCGAATCGATCACATGCACGGGGACCGTCCACTTGCCAAAGGCTCCGCGCAAGGTCCGCGCCTCGCGCTGCAGCCTGCCGATCATGGCTTTCGAAGAACGGTCAACCTCGGCGGGATTCAAGATCGGTGTATTCCAGGGGGACAACTCACTAAAGGCGCGAAACCCGGCGGGCAAGGACATGCCGAGATAACCCGCGTTCCCAGAGGCGGGCGGCAACGACACGTCGGCGGCCCGTGCGGGGGCGCCCAGCAGGAACAGACCCGCCATCGCCCCGATGAGACAACGGGACAGCGGGGATCCCATGAGCGACAGTAGGGGGGGTGGTCTCATGCGCGATGGGTCCTCCGGTAATTGCCCAGGTTGCGGCGGGCATTCTCGATGAACCAGCCGAAGGCCGCCCCCGGAGAGTCGATCCGCCCGGCGGAAAAGAACGTCGAGCTGATGGCTTGCGGCACGCACTGGATGAGGCGGGTAACCGGTTCACGGGGGGCGATCTGCTTCCTCAGCAGAGGCGGCAACTCCTGGCAGTCCACGATAATCCGTTCGTAAAGATGCGGAAACTGCAGGCACACCTGCTTTCGAAAAGCGTGGTTGTGGCCCGCGAAAGGAGGGAAATCCAGCAGGACTTTGAAGGCCTTGACGGAGGTACTGATCCAGGCCAGCACCCGCCCCAGCGCGGCACAGGTGCCGAAGAGTTGGACCGGTCCGTAGGCGGCCGGCGACCCGGGGTGCGCGTTGAAGTAGTCCGCATAGGCGGCGAGCCAGAGCGGGGAGAACTGGCAATCCGCGTCGGCCGAGACCACGATGCGTCCCCTGGCCTCTTCGAATCCACGCTGTTTGGCCACGAAGATATTCTGGGGACGCTCAATGTTCCGGTATCGTTCCTCATCGAGATACGAAATCACCAGCACATGCAGCCCGATGTCGGAAGCCAGCCGATGCAACGGCGAGTTCATCAGGTCCGTTGTTGACGCCTTTCCGTTAAGCACCACGACAATCTCTGTTGGGGGGGGCTGGTCGTTGGCGAGCAGGGACTGGATGGTGCCCAGAAAACGGACCGCACTGTCCCTGACGTGCAAAGGGATCACCACGGAGAGCTCCGGCGGGCCGCCAGCGGGTCTGAGCAGGTCCCGGTAGTCCTTCCGGAGGCGGACGATCAGGGCGTTGAAGGTTTCCGTTTCGGAGGCCGGCAGTTCCCCGGGGGCGACCGCATGCCGAAGCCCGGCCGACAGGTACCAGAACGCTTGGCGGAGGCGGGCAGGATCCGAGGAAGAAAGGCTCACAGGTCGCCGTCCTTTCCAAAGCCCGCCGCCTCGGTTGTCTCCCATTTGGTGATCTCCCGTCCCTTCAGAAAATCGACCAGGCCGAGCCAGGTTCCCACCATACCGAGGCAGAAATAGAAAGCGAGAAAGACGAGGCGCCGGGGGGCGCCGCCGAAGAACCGACGTTCCGCGAGCCTCCGTAACGGAACGACCGAGGCATAGAACAACACCTGAATCAGCAGCACCCCGCGCATGAGCGACGAGCCGGGTGCCAAGCCTGCGGCGGCCACCAGAATCAGCACGAGCATGACGGGCAGAAACCGCCGGAGAACCTTGTTGAAAAACAACCCGAGGGAAAAAAGGCCGTGGCGAAACGGATTCAGCACTTCCCGTGACAGCCAGATGCCTGTCAGGCTCCGGCACACGATGCGGCGCCGGCGTTGAAGTTCGTGCCCCGGTGTTTTGGAGGAAGCCGAAATGCAGGCGAGGGCCGCCGGTTCAAAGACGAACCGCTTGTGCTGGCTCACGACCTTCAGGCAGGAATAGAGATCGTCGGTAACCGTCAGGGGCACAGGACGAACGAGTTCCCTGCGAACGGCATACAGGACTCCGGTATTCGAGGTGATGCTGCCGAGCCCGCTCTCCATCGTTTTCATCAATCGGTCAAAGTGCCAGTAGGTGTGTTGCGGCCGGCTCAATACCCCTGCGTCCTTCATGACCACCAGTTGCCCGCAGACACCGCCGACCGAGGGATCCGCCAGAGGTTGAAGGAGGTGACGAAGGGCCGCGCGATCGAGCAGGGCATCCGCATCTGAAAACACGAGGACCTGTCCGGAACTGTGGCTGACGGCCTGGTTGAGGGCGTCATTCTTCCCCCTGTGGCTCGAAGAGGCCAGGAAGGTGAGGCGCGGGTCGGTCGGCATGACGGAGCGGATCCGGTCAAGGTCAGCGGCCCCGTCCCAGAACATGATGATCTCGAACCCACCCGCCGGCGCTTCGAGCGCCAGGCTGTTCTCCGCTTTCCGGCGGGCCGATTCAGCGGATCCCCTGACGATGGTGATGAGACTGACCGATAACGGGAGCGTTGCCTTTGCGACAGGGCGGTCCCCTCGCAGCAGGCGAGTGAGACTCAGCAGCAGCGGGTAGACAGCGAAGGCGCATCCGATCCCGCCGACGCCGATCGTGAAGGCCACGCTACTCAACAGGGTGAGTACATTCATGAGGCCTGATTCTGGACGTGCGCTGCGCAAGCGTCAACGCCACTTGTGACAGTGCGAAAGACATCCAGAGGTACTTGTGATTGAAGCGGCTCAGCGTCAGCAAGTGGATCAAGATCGCCGTGAATCCAAGTTGGTAGGCAAGAATCACCGAGGTGAGATCCTCCCGCCCGCCGGCGCGGCTCAAGGCGGCCGCCTTCCGGAAGTTGCGCCAGGCCAGCCCGATGATCAGCAGGAACGCGCCCAGGCCCAACAGGCCGGTGCCGACCAGAATCTCGATATAGGCGTTATGGGCGGAACGACGGGCGGCGGAGCCCGAAAGGTCATACGGGTTGGCGAAGGCGTGCCTGGAGTTGGCATAGGCGATTTCGAAGGTTCCCAGTCCGGACCCCAGCAAGGGATTGCGCAGGAATTCATCGCGACCGACCGCCAGATAGGAGAGTCGCGCCTGAATGGAGGTGTCCTGCGAGCTCAACGCTTCCTTGTGACGATCCCAGTAGGAAGCGGGCACCGTCATGGCCAAGGCGATCAACCCGATCAGAAGCCCGGTTGTCACGAGCCCGATATAGCGGGGCTTGAGCTCTCTCCGGTACCGCAGGCCCAGGAAGACGAGGACAAGGCACAAGACCAGGGCGGCGCTACGGGAAAAGGTGAGAATAATGGTCGCCATCTCCGTCACCACCAGCAGTCCCCAGAACAGTCGTTTCTTCGGTGTCGCGGCGCTGACCATCAGATGCACCGCCAGGGGGATACTGAAGAGAATCATCAGGGAAAACATGTTCGGGTCCGTGGCGGCTCCGGTGGCGCGTTGGATGGCCCCCGGGTCCGGGGCCATGCTCATGGCAAACCAGGACACGCCCAAAAGGGGCCCGAGCAGGGAGAGCGATGAGCCGAACGCTGTGCTGAAGACGATCACCCTTGGCAAGGTGTTCTGAAAGGTCTTTTCAGAATTCACGAAGATCAGGCTCAGGCCAAAAAACAGCATGACGATGAACAACTTCCTCGCGTTGTCGAGCGCGGTCAGGCGGTATTCCGAGAAGATGAGGGAAAGAAGACACGTGATGAGCAGGGCGAGAAAAGGCGCCCACAGGGTCGACTGCAGGGAGTCAGGCCATCGTTTCCGGGTGAAGATCGTCAACAAGGCCACGGTCACGATCCAGAGGCCAAGAAACTTCGATACGGTCAGGGTGGGATAGACGGTCGAGAGTCCGGTAAAAGCATCGAGCGGAATCATGAAGACCAGAATCAGGAAGCCGGCCTGGGGAAAACGACCCAGCACGAGCAGCGCGACAAGCCCCAGCCCCGGGAGCAGGGCGGCCACCGGATGAGGCGTGGCGAGAAGACTGGCGGTCGCCACCATGACGAGCAGGGCTATGAGCCAGAGGAGCGGCCTGCCGGCAACATCCTTCTTGAGGGCTTCAAACGACCCCATGGAGGTCCCTCCTGAAAAAAGCGCCGCGAAGGATCTGACTGACGAGCGCCACGCCCGCCGCCGTCCATCGAAGCCAGGTCAACCCCATGAGGGGGAAGACGGTCAAGGTTCTTCGCGACCTGGTCTCCGACCAGCCGATCGCCACGGCGGGCAGGGGCCAGAGCAGGAGGGCGGCCAGCCAGGCCCACGAGCCGGGCCAGCCGATGGCCAGCACGAGCGCGGCGGCCGGGCAGACGACATGCCAGGCACTCAGTAGGGGATGGCGGAGTGTTCGAAGGGATAGACCGTGTTTGCGGGCAAATTGGAGGGTGCAGGACTGACGCCAGAATTCCTTGCGCAGCAGTTCGGCCAGACTCTTTTCATACCCGAGATGAACGAGGCAGACCTCCGGGGCGGACAGAACGCGAAAACCGGCTTTCCGTACGCGAAAGGTGAAGTCCTTGTCTTCGCCCGTTCGGAAGGCCGGGTCAAACCCCCCTGCCGCTTCAAACACCGAACGGTTTGCGAAGATGTTCCGTCCGGGCAGGAAGTCGACCTCCATCAGCCGGCTCCGTTTCCGGGAGAGACGCTGGCCCCAGATTCGCCCGACCCATCCCGCGGTATCGGGAACCTGCGAGGTGAACCCCAGCGCTCCCTTGAATCCCGAGCGGAAATAGTCGTTGGCCTTCTCCAGCCAATCGGCCGGCACGATCATGTCCGCATCCAGGAACACCAGCACGTCACCCGTCGACTCCCGCGCCCCGATGTTGCGCAGGGCCGAGATGCTGAGCCTCTGTCCTGTTGTGTTTTCAATCACGCGAGCTCCATGGGCCTGCGCCACCGACACCGTTTGATCGGTCGATTGGTTGTCGATCACCAGTATTTCCATCGAGGCGGGCGCCGACAGGTTCGCGCGCACGCTATCCAGGCAGGCCCCGATGTGGGCGCCTTCGTTGAAAGCCGGAAGAATTACAGAATAGGAGGGCGTATTCATGGGGCCGCTCAGGCAATACTCTCCCGGAGGAAATACTGATGAACCATGTAATAATTCAGGGGGGATAGGGGTTTGTACCTGATGACATAATGGAAGGTCTCACCGCTTTTGATCTCCCGGTAGACTTCCCCGCTACACCGGCATCCCTTGCGCCGCAGGCGCCCGCCACGCCGTCCCATGTCGATCTCCAATCTGAAAAAGCCCGGATAGGGCGCCGTCAGGCGCTGGGAACATCGCATCAGGAGGGCCTCTTCGTTGATGTTGATCAATTCGGCGCTCCCAACGAGCGACAGCGGGGAATTGTCCTGCCAGCAGCACACTCTGGCGCTCCGTTGCGGAACCCGTTCCAGTGCCCTTTTTTCCTGATACCGCCGCAGGAGTCCCTTCGTGACCACATGGTGATAGAGCGCGGAAGAAGCGCGGAAGAGCGTCGTTTTGGCCAGGACAAGACCGGTAAACACGATGGCATAGACATCCCAGAACAGGACCTGTTTCCGGCGGACCAGTTTGTTGTCGATCATCGCGCGAATGCGCTTGGGGGAACTGTGCGGCGTAAACAGTTGCGCGTAGCCGATCAGTCCGGGGTTGACCTCAAAGCGTCGGTCATAGTCGCGAATATGCGAGCAAATGTGCTTATAGATCTCAGGGCGTTCAGGACGAGGCCCGATAAAATCGATATCCCCCCTCAGAATATTGAACAACTGGGTCAGCTCATCCAGTCGTGTGTCCCGCAGGAACTTCCCATAGGGGGTGACCAGTTTGTGTCGTGGGGTGAGAATCTGCGCCCCGATAATCTGCTCCGCATTGGGGACCAGGGTCCGGAATTTGTACATGACAAACGGTTTCTTGTGCAGCCCCAGCCGGAGGCCGTGATAGAACAGGGGCCGGCCGTCGCGGATGAGGATGACGAGCGCGAGCACCACGTACAGCGGGGAACAGAGGACCATCAAGACCAGGGCGAGCCCAAAGTTGAACGCCCGGTTAAAGGCGTTCGCGGTGCGGAGATACCCGCCCCGGGCTGTCGCTTTGAAGGCTTGTTCAATCATGACTTGTCGGAGACGGTGTTGCCAGAAAAGCCGGACAGCGACGGTCTACTTGACGAGTTTGATCGAACATACCACGGGCAGACCCGCATACCGCACGACGTCGCTTGGCCGCTTGAACGTATGATCGAAGAACTCCGCCAGCAGGCCCAGGCTGCAACCTGTCACCAATCCGGCGATCAACCCGAGAAGCAGGGTCCAGCCGATCTGCGGAAAGACACGGACCGCGGAAAGTGTGGAACGGCTCAGGATGCTGATATCGCCGGGGAGCCGGGCATTCGCAATGGCATCATTGATCTGGGCTTCCTCCGCCCGCTTTGAAAACGTCTCATACGAATACTGCATCAAGGCCGCTTCGCGGGAAATGCGCTGAATCTCCGTGGATTGGCGCTGCAGCTCGATATTCCGTTCGCCCATGGTCTTGACGGTGGCCTCCAACTGGACGATGCGGCTGTTGAGCGCCTGCAACTCGGCCATACGAAGGTCCAGCACGCGCATCGCCTCGGCGCGGAGCGCCTTGTACAACTGCTCAATCTGCTCGTCGATGGCCTTGACCTTCTCACTGCCGGGTTGAAACTCCCGCAAGGCCTTGCTGCGTTCCACGGAAGATGCCATCAACTGGGCGCCCAGATCGTTGATCGAGCGGTTGTCGAGAAACGAAAAGAACTGCACCTCCTTGGTCTCGATGGCCTGTTTGAAGGGCGCCACGGATTTCTCCTTCTGGATGTAGTCGTCCCGGAGGGCGCTGATCTGGGCCATCAGGTCCTTCTTCATATCCACGTTATTGGCCATTTCGCGGTCGACCAGGGCCACGGAGGCCTCCTTGGCCTTGGCCGACAACTGATCCTCGATATTTTCCAGCTTTTCCTTGTACAGGCGTGCACGATCGGCGAAGAACAGCTGCTGATCGGCCGGATTGAAGACTTTGGTCCGGTAGGTCATGTATTGCTCCAGCAGGGCATCCAGCGTGGCCTCGGCCCGCCGGGGTGCCTGGTCTTCCAGAGTGATGCGGATCACGTGTGAGGCCAGAATGACCTCGGTCTTCAGCCCGCTCTTGATTCGGGTGACCTCGGCCATGATGGCCGGATCCGCCATGCCGGCCTTGGCCAGGGGCTTCCCCTGCATGGCTTGCACGGTCTGCAGGATCAGATCCGGGGAGGAAAGGATCTCAAGTTCCGAGGCCAGATCCTCCTTCGACACCGGGAAGTTGCGCAAGTCAGTCCGTTCGAGGGTGCCGGGGCTGTTTTGAGCTTTCGCGGTGCGCATCAGGACGGATCCCGAGGCGGCGTAGGTGGGGGGCCAGAAGGCGGCGATCAGGATCGCCAGTGAAAACATGATGGCCGTGGTCCAGACAATGAGGCGGCTTTGTGCAAAGACCATCTCACAGAGCTCTTTTTTCCAATCTTCGGAATGCATGAGTCCTCGCAATCGATGGGGTTGTTCCTAGTAGGTGAACGTGGTCGATTCTACAGTTCCATTGGCGTTGATGGTCTGAGTCCCTGTGGTCCGCGTGTCGTCGGGGTTCAGGTCATACCCCAGCGAAACGCCCCACCCGCGGAACTGGATGATTCCGGCCAGATCCTTCGAGATGTCTGACCAGCGGCTGATGCGGCGTTTGGGAACATAGACAATGTCGTCCGGTTGCAGGTAGAAGAACTGGCTGTTTTTCTTCATCATCATAGGCCGGTGGGCGTCCACCTTCGTGGCCACCATCTTGTCGCCGCGCTTGCGCACCACCACTACGTCGCTCAATTTTGCGGAATAGAGCGGACTGCCCGCCATGGTTAATGCCTCCTGAACCGTGGTGGGCTTCAGGATGCTGTAGGACCCGGGCGTGGTGACGTCGCCCATGACGTAGACCCTCGAGCCGGAGTGGGTTTCAAGGAAAAGGTCAGCCGACAGCCCGGGCATTCTTTTCTGATACCGCGTATTGATGATCTCGTTCACTTCCGGAATGGTCTTGCCGGCCGCGAACACGTCGCCCAGCATGGCAAAGGTGACGAAGCCGTCGGGCCGCACGGTCACCAGGCGGCTCAAGCCGCGCGGGGCCGTATGCAGATCGGCCTTGAACTCACGAAGACTCGCGCGAAAATCGGGGACGGTGACGTACAGTTCCGGTGACTTGAGGGTCTTCGCATAGCGGGATCTGAGTTCGGTCGTCAACTCCTCGACCGTTAAGCCGCTCACGGAAACATCCCCGATGTAGGCCAGCGTGATCTTGCCGTCCGGGCGCACAATCTGGGTCTCGTTCAGTTCGGGCAGGTTGACGAACTTCACGGACACCTGCTGATCGGGGGCCAGTGTGAAGCCGTGATGCAAATCCGTCTGTGAGCTGACGTGATACAGCACGTCCAGCACGTCTCCGGGCGCGATCTTGTAAACCGAGAAGAAATCGAAAGACCCCTCGCGCCCCGCTTCTTCGGAAAAGGTGACGCGCTCCATGACGACTTCTTTTCCCTTGTGGCTGGCCGACGATTTGATCGGGAGCGGCGTGGAGAGGGACTCCGAGGGATCGACGACCGCAGGGGCGACGGGACCGGCCGTTCCGGCCGGCGGCATGGGAATCGGCCCCTCCAAAGCGGTCTTGTCCGACCGGCATCCGGCCGTGGTCAGGATCCAAGCGCCTGCCAGCAGGCAAGCCGCACCGATTCGCACCCGCCCGGATCTCCGGGTTGCCATTGGTTTAGATTTTTCCATAAAGTCCTGCTGGTATGTAGTATTGCCGCTTGTTAAGAACCACGCCCAGAATCTTTCCGTTCACATTGGTGATCTTGGCCTTGGCCAGGTCCAGTATTTCCCACTTGGTCTTTTCGCACTCCGCCACAAAGACAACCCCGTCGAAATGTCTGGCCATCAGGGCAACGTCGGAAGAGGTCAGGACGGATCCCGAATCAAAAATGACGTAGTCGAACTGGGCGCGTAACGCGGCCAGTTTCTTCGAGAACTCCTCCGCCTGGAAGAGTTCGGCCGGATTGGCCGAAGACGCTCCGCAGGTCATGATCTTGAGCCGGTCAAAGTCCGTGGACTGGAGGGTGCCCTGCTCTCCGCTGCGGGCGAGCAGGAACTCCGTCAACCCGGGACTCCTTTTCACGCCGAACAACTCATGAAACGTTGGCGCCGCCAGATGGGCATCGACCAGCAGGACTTTCTTGCCGGCGGTTACCGCCAGCGTATGGGCCATCGCCACGGCGGAGGTGGTTTTGCCTTCCTGCGGGCGGCAACTGGTCACCAGAATGGACTTCACCGGTTTTCCGCAGGCCGTACTGAGTAGATCTCCTTCAAGGGAGGAGAGCGAGGTCTGGTTCTCGCTGATAATCCGGTTCAGTTCTGAGGACAGCATGGTAGAGTCTTTCTCTTGAACGAATGATTCGGCGGCCAGCCAATCTCTTAACGGACGCTGCAGCTGAGCCCCCCTCGGCAGTAGCGTGTCCTGAACTTAGCAAGCAGAGGAAGAAA
>CAYOIT010000019.1:0-40013 GCA_964404035.1 uncultured Verrucomicrobiota bacterium
GGTCCAGTCGAACGTCGTGCCCCCCTGCCAGCCGGCATAGCCGCCGGCGACGGTCATCACGTTGGTAATGAGGATGCCGTGATCGCTGCCGCCGCCGGCGCTATAGTCCTCGGTACCGCCGTTGGCCACGTCGGCATACGTTCCCGCGGCGATATAGACGATCCGCGGCGCCGCGCTCGTGCTCGCCGCATCCACGGCGGCCTTGATCGTCTTGTACGGCTCGTTGGTCTTGCCGCTATAGGGACCGGTCCAGTCCACATCCACGTAGTACGTCGCGGCCGAGGCGGCGACGGCGACGGTCATCAACCCGATTGCGAGCGCCTGCCCCAGCGCAAGGTTGATTCGTCGGCCTGCCCGTCGGTGTGTGATCCTCATGTGGTGTCCCCCCCTCTATTGTGCCCGGTATTTAGCTACGCATTGGAACCAACTCACTGCAGCCCACTTCGACAATCTCGAGCGCATGGCCCATGGGCTCGCCTCGTGATCGTCCCTCCATCAGACTCACCAGTTTCGTCTCCAGGATCTCGGCCGCAAGGGCGGGATCGTTCTGCAGGAGCGTCACGGGAAAGGGATAGCGCACGCGCGAGCCTTTGTTCGCGTGGGTCACCACGCGCATCTGGCCGGGTACGCGGATATTGAGTTCGCAGATGGCCACGACCGCCTCGGTGAAAAGCCCGTCATCCAGAATAAGCAATCCGTCCGGCCTGTCAGAATGGGCCGACCAGACTTCCCTGAACTCCTCCCACCCCGCAGCGGTCAACCAGGGATGAAAATCGGTGCGTATCCAGTCCTCCCGGGTCTCGAGCCCGCTCCCGGCAACGGCCTTGCCAAAGGCTTTGCGGAGCGACCGTCCGCCCCACCCCAGCATGGCAAGGCGGCGACACCCCTGCGCCTGAAGCTGCCGGACGCCCAACCCGACCATGTGCTCCTCGTCGGGAACGAGCACATCGCGGGGGACGCTCACCAGAGGCACGGCGGACTGAGCCTCCAGACGCAGCCAGGGCTTCACCCGGGGGGCATTCACCACCGCAACGCCATCCAAACGGCCGGCGTCGAGATCCTCGAAGAAGCGGGGACAGGTGGGGGCAGCGGGACTCTCCCCAGGGACCACGGTGCCCACATAGAGTTCGGTCCGCAGGCCGCGGGCCATGAGCGCATCACGCAGCAAACGGGCAATCTCGGACACGAAAGGCGTGGCGCGGGGGTGCAGGAGATCCGTCTCGGAGACGATCCCGATGACACGCTGACGCACCCGGTCGGTCGCGTAGACCCCGCTGCCATGCCGGGCGTCCAACAGCCCCTCCTGAATGAGTACCGATTGCGCCAGGCGCAAGGTCGTGGGACTTACCCCAAGTGCCGCGGCCAAAGCAGGTATGGCCGGCAACCTCTCTCCAGGGCTGACCTCGGTGGTCAAGTGCTTGCGCAACTGACTGGCGACCCCATCGAAAAGCCTGGCAGGACGTTTTACGGGCTTCACGTTTTAAAGCATGCCACAGTGTGGCATGCTTTGGCAAATCAGAAATTGGGTAGCTCGGTAGCGGTAGCCCCGTCACGAACGAAGAACCCACCCCTGCCCCTCCCAGGAGGGGATCTTCGCCTGTTTCCGCCATACGGTTCGCCTCCTTGGAAGGATCTTCGCCTCCTTACTCCATGCGGTTCCCCTCCACTGGAGGGGATAGGGTGGGTCTGGCGCGGGGATGAGTCGGCAGAATCAGGAATTGTCTTACCCAAGGTCAAAGTGTATTGGTTCACGCATGAAGATTCTGAACTTTGGGTCCATCAACATCGATCTCGTCTACCGGGTTCCCCATATCTCCAGGGCTGGCGAAACCCTTTCCAGCCTCTCGCTCAGCCGGTTTGCGGGCGGCAAGGGCAATAATCAATCCATCGCCCTGGCGAGGGCCGGCGCGCCGGTGTTTCATGCTGGAAAGATCGGAACCGATGGGGCCTGGGTTGTCGCTCAACTCAAGAAGGCAGGAGCGGACACCCGGTTCGTCCGACAAGGCGGAGACCCGACAGGTCAGGCGATCATTCAAGTGGCGGACAATGGCGAGAACTCGATCGTTCTT
Source organism: uncultured Verrucomicrobiota bacterium (assembly GCA_964404035.1). Lineage (GTDB taxonomy): Bacteria > Verrucomicrobiota > Kiritimatiellia > CAIKKV01 > CAITUY01 > CAMBRF01. The sequence continues at coordinate 2,070 of CAYOIT010000019.1, forward strand.
TTCCCGGGCGCCAACCGGACCATCACCCGGAAGGAAATAGCCGAAACCATCGCCCATTTCGGCAAGAACGACATTCTGCTCCTCCAGAATGAAATCAACGGCATTCCCGAGATCATGGAGACCGCCCACGCCACCGGAATGAAGCTATGGTTCAATCCCGCGCCCTTCGATGACGCCGTAGGCGCCTATCCGTTGTCGCTCGTGGACGTGTTCATTCTAAACGAGATTGAGGCGGCAGGGCTGGCGGGAGGAAGAACTTACAGGACGGCATTGGCGGCGCTGTCGAAACAGTTCCCCGCCGCCCAAATCCTGATCACGCTCGGGGCCAAGGGAGTCATCGTCAAGAGCGGAAAGACCGAATGTTTCGTGGCGGCCCCAAAGGTCAAGGCGATTGACACCACGGCCGCCGGTGACACCTTTATCGGCTACTTTGCCGCGTCAGTGGTCAGGGGGTTCCCGCTCAAGACCAGCCTGACCTATGCCTGTAAAGCGGCCGCCCTCTCCGTTACGCGCAAAGGTGCCGCGGATTCCATACCCGCCAGCACCGAAGTTTTTGCCCCGCGGAGTCGCTAGAACCGGAACGAGACGCCGGCCGAAATCACCGGATAGTACTTGAAGGCGTTGGCATCATCCTGAAGGTCGGCCACTTCGCGGTCCAAGGCCTCGTCTACGATCGGCTGGATCGCGGGATTCGAGGCGGTGGCGCTGGCGCTGACCTTGGGCTCCCCCTGGAACATCACGCCGAAATCACAGGAGAAATGCCAGCGTCCATCGGCGCCCACCGCGTTGCCGTACCCGATGCCAAGATAAGGTGCCATCTCCTCGAACGTCACCTCACCTTTGAAATCCGATAGCGAAAACTCCTGATCGTCAATTTCAACCGTCCTATCAAGATTGGCTCGCAACTGAATCTCGTTCTTGTTCAGCATGCCGCCGCCACTCACCCGGAACCCCCCGCCGAAGGGATGAATATCGAGCAAGGCACTGTAGGTAAGCAGTTCGAGATCCCCTTGGATTTCCCCATCTTCATCGCTTTGGCTGTCGCTGTAGGAGAAGAAATTGCCACCCAGGCGCACCCCAAGATAATCGTTCACCCCGAGCGTCGCCTCGCCGCCGAACCCGAGCGTGCCCACTTTCAGCGTGACGCCGACGCCGCCGGCAGACCCTTCATCGACACGAGCGGGTTGTTCCGCCGCCACGGACATCTGAGCCATCAACCACACCGCCGCCACTATCGCCACCGGCTTCACTATTGTCGCAGTTGTCATTGGGTCCTCTTCTCCGTTCACTTGGTTAATTGTGGGTCACCATAGCAGGCTTCGAAGCAATCGTTCAAGCGGCAATAGCGGCCCCGTCATTTCCGAATCAGTTCGTCCGTCAGCCTGAGACGTTCGGCCATCTCGCGCAACAGGGCCATGACAATCTGGGGATTCTGATTCAGAACCTCCTGCAGATTCGTGGCCGAAATAGCCAGCACCCTCGTATCGGGATCGGACACTATGGCGGTCGCACTGCGGGGCATCCTCAGAAGCATGGCCATTTCGCCGAAATACTCGCCGGTCTTCATCACCCGCAACGTCTGAGTGTCGCGGCTCAGGGTTACGGCACCTGAAACCACGTAATACATGGTATCGCCACTCTCCCCCTCCCTGAAGAGCACCTGTCCAAGGTCGAGCGCCACCACATGACGGGCCATACGGCCCACATTCCGGGCCAGTTTCGACGGAGCGGCGAGAAGTTCCCGGACCAGCAGCACATCCCGGCGCTGGATCGTGGCGCCAATCTCCACTCCGGCCAGAATGGCGACAAACGCGGCATAGACCCAGACCAGCAGCAGGAACACGGCCTTAAGGGAACCGAACGCGAACCCGTAGTTCGGGTTGAACCGCATAATCGTGGTGAACAACGGCCCCATGAGCGCCAGCAGACAGGCCGTCACCAGGGCACCCGTCAGAACCGGCAGCCAGCGCGGTCGCTTCGGGGCGAATACATAGTGCACAATGCCAAGGAAGATGACTGTCACGACGACGGGCACCACGACGTCGGTCAGCCTGACCAGGAAAGGAATCTTGCCGGCGATCCCCGCCACCAAAGCCCCAACCACGGCATAGGCGATCTCGCCCACCACCAGCAGGATCAGGAGGATGACCATGAGCAGCACCGCCAGCGCGTCCATCAGTTTTTCCTTCAGGAACGGTAACGAGGCATCGCTCTGGTAGATCTGGGCGAAGGCCCGGCGGATGGCGGAGGCCAGCGGGGTGACGCCCCAGAACAGCAACAGAATGCTCACCAACCCCCAGGCATTCTGGAAGGCCAGTCCCTGCACTTCGCGGATCACCACGTCCCCGAACATCGGCATCAGCTGCGTCGCCAGCCGCTCCACGGACTCCATGGCCATCTGCGAGGAGACCATGATCCGTCCCGCGATGAACAGGAGCAGCAGCATCAAGGGGAAAAGGGCAAAAAAGCTGTTGTACGCCAACACCGAGGCTTTTTCGAAGCCCCGGTTTCTCAGGAACGAACGGAGCGACTCCCTCGCGATGAAGGCCACGTAGTCTGCTATGCGTTTGGACCCCATCGTCGCCACCGACTCTGCAAACAAATCTTCAAGACAATCAGCTGGACTCTGAAGACGCTCTTCAGGTAGCATTCCATGCCTGCGAAATCAAGAAGGCTTCTCGGAAGCGTAAGGAATTACAGAACATGAGCAAGACATACAATATAGCGGTAATCCCCGGCGATGGGACTGGCCCGGAAGTCGTCCGGGAAGGCGTCAAGGTTTTGAAGGTTGCCGCCGATAAGTTCGGCTTCAAACTGAATTTCACATCGTTCGATTTCGGGGCCGAGCGCTTCCTGAGAACGGGCGAGGTTTTGCCCCCTTCGGCCTCCGATGAACTGAAGAAACATGATGCCATTTTCCTGGGCGCCATCGGCCACCCTGACGTGAAGCCCGGCATCCTGGAAAAAGGCATTCTGCTGAAATTGCGGTTCGATCTGGATCAGTACATCAACCTGCGCCCCGTCCATCTCTATCCCGGTGTCGAAACACCCCTCAAGGACAAGGGTCCCAAGGATATCGACTACGTGGTCGTGCGCGAGAACTCCGGCGACGTCTACACCGGTATGGGCGGCGTGATGATGAAGGGGTCACCGCATGAAGTGGCCATCCAGAACATGGTTTATACGCGTGCCCAGGTGGACCGCTGCCTGCGCTGGTCATTCAACTACACCCGCAAGTACGGCAAGAAAGCCCGTGGCGTCGGCGAGCACAACACGCTTGCCCTCGTGGGAAAGACCAATGTGCTGACCTACGTCTTCGACCTCTGGGAGCGGGCATTCAACGAGATGGGCGAGAAGGAATTCCCGGACATCAAGCGTGAATACTATCACGTGGACGCCACGTGCATGTGGATGGTGAAGAGTCCCGAATGGTTCGACGTCATCGTGACCGCCAACCTGTTCGGCGACATCATCACCGATCTCGCCGCCATCACCCAGGGTGGACTGGGCATCGCCGCCGGCGGGAACATCAATCCCGAGGGAGTCAGCATGTTCGAGCCCATGGGCGGCTCGGCCCCCAAGTACCAGGGCAAGAATGTGATCAACCCGCTGGCCGCCATCTGCTCGGGCATGATGATGCTGGAGCATTTGGGCGAAGAGCGGGCCGCCCAGGCCATCGAAGCCGCCGTCAAGACCGTGACGGCGACCAAGGTCAAGAGTCTCGCGGCCGGGAAAATGGGGTATTCGACCACCGAAGTCGGCGACTTGGTTGCCGAACGCGTCTAGGCGGCAACCCTGCGACGCCACCGCGTCGTACCGGATAACGGAACAACCCAAGTTAGGAAAGAACGATGAAGCAGTACAATGTCTGTGTCGTGGGCATCGGGGCCGTCGGAACCGAGATGGTCAGGCTCTTGAGGAAGCGTCAGTTTCCGGTCAAGTCATTGACCATTCTGGCGCGCAGCGAGCGCACCGAGACCATCGACGGGATCGACTATCCCGTCAAAGTGGCTCAACCTGAAGCGTTTGCAGGAATGGATTTCGCGTTCTTTGCAGGCACCGAGGGGTCGAAGGGCGCGTCCCAGACTCTGGGATGGGAAGCCGTCAAACGCGGCTGCATTGTGGTGGATAATGGCGACGATTTCCGGATGGATCCGCGCGTGCCGCTGGTCATTCCCGAAATCAACCCCGAGGCCTTGAAGCAGCATCAGGGGTTCATCGCCAATCCCAACTGCAGCACCATCATCGCCCTGATGCCGATCGCCTCCCTGAACAAGGCGGCACGCCTGCGCCGGCTCGTGGCCAGCACCTACCAGGCCGTCTCAGGAACCGGCAGTGCGGCGGTCAAGGAACTGGAGATGCAAGCCAGGGCCTGGGTGGCCGGACAGCCGCTTCAGCATGAGTGCTATCCTCACCCGATCGCCTTCAACCTGATTCCGTGCGTCGGTTCGTTCAAGGATGACTCGGGCGAGAGCACCGAGGAAATCAAGATGCGCAAGGAAACCCACAAGATCCTGTCCGATCCGACGATCCGCGTGGCGACCACCTGCGTGCGCGTGCCCGTGTTCAACGGCCACAGCATCGCCATCAACGCCGAGTTCGAGAAGCCGCTCTCACCCGCCCAGGCGCGTGAGATTCTGTCCAAGACCGCCGGCGTGCGGGTGGTGGACGATCCCAAGAACGCCGTCTACCCGATGCCGGTGCAGGCCTCGGGCAATTACGATGTTCTGGTTGGACGTATCCGGAAGGATCTCAGCACCGAGAATGGTTTGGTACTGTGGTGCGCGGGCGATAATATCTGGAAGGGCGCGGCCCAAAACGCCATCCAGATTGCGGAATCCATGATCGCGCAAGGCCTGAAGTAGGAACGGTCAACGATCAGAGGGGGATAGCCCGGGAATGCCTGGCGCCCCCTCCCATGATTGAGGCATGTTCCAAGGCATGTCAGACTCTTCCGTGGAGACGCATCCCGCGCCCCCCAGCAGTCCAAGCAGAAGCATCACTAGGAAATACCAGCGCAGGATAGTCATGGGACGAAACGTTCCTCGGCCGGACTACGATCAATAGAAGACGTAGTCGCCTTTGGCGATAGGGAGTTGCTGCCAGTCATTCAGGATCTCACCGAAGGCGAAATGGCGGTCCCTGATGACTTCAGAGACGCGAACCTTCCCTACCAGCTTATCCTCCCGTTGAACCGTCAGGTCCGTCATCGGAACCAGCTTCGCTTCGGGCAGAATGTCCATCACCACAAAGTTCCAGTTCGTATTGACGACGATCACCTGCCCCTGAAGGCCGGGCGTCTGTCCTTCGGAAGGCCCCCGCAGGCAGGACTCCAGATCCTTCTGCAGTTTCTCCACATAGCGCTTGGTGGCTTCAATCTTGGCTTCGGTGTCGCTGAGTTTGTCGCTCAACTTGGCGACTTCCTCTTTCTTCCGTTCCACATCAGCCGTCAAGGCTTCGGTCTTCTGGGTCAGGTCCGTGATCTTCTCTGTCTTCTGAACGATATCCTGCTTGGCGGTGTCGAGATTGTTCTCGGTCGTCTTCAGGGTGTCCTTGGTCTGGTTCAGATCCTGAATCGTGTTCACCAGCGTGTTGCTGGTCTCACCCAGTGTCGTGCGCGTGCTCAGCAGACCGCTCCGCGTATCGTTCAGGCGAACGAACTGCAACTCGGCCCTGCCGGAAATGTCCTTCAGGACGGCATCCAGTGTGCCCGGCCCTTCGGTCTTTTTCTTCCCGTTTTCCACGACCTTCTTGCCGTCCGCGCCAATCTGGTAGAAATGCTTGAACATTTCCTCGTTGAGCTGAAGGAGAGGGAGATCACGGGCCGCCAGGTCCACATTGGTATCGGCAGGAATGACCTCAAGGGTCTTGGCGACCTGGAGAGCGCCACGCGTGAGCATGATATTGCGCCCTTTGAGTTCCTCTCGTTGCCTGACGAGAATTATTTCCACCACCAGCGCCACTGCGCTTAAAACAAGCAATAATACGACCAGAACTTTCAGCAATTTTGCCATGAGCGTCCCCTGCTGCAAGAAGGCTTCGATTTGGTCGCAATATGCACCGCTGAAACAGCGCATGTCAAACGAAAAACCCGAATTGAACACATGTCTTTCATCAGCTTTCGCTGTAATCCTGGGTGTGTGGCCGTTTTAATGACCAGGGAGTGGCCATCCGGGTTCAGTTCGGTCACTCCACCACCAACGTCTGCGGAAGCACCTTCCGGACGCGCCTTATCTCGCTGGCGGGTAAAAGGTTACCCGTGACGGTCAGGATCTTCAAGGAGGTCAATTTTTCCATGCCCGCAGGCAGACGGGTCAGCCGGTTGCCCCTCAGGTTAAGCGCTTCGAGTTGACTCAGCGAACACACCGCTTCGGGCAGCTGGGACAACCGGTTGCTTTCGAGTGACAGGCTATGGATCGCGGTCAGGCCGGAGATCGTCCCGGGCAACTCCCGCAACAGATTGCCATCGAGTTCCAACAGGCGTAATCCGGAAAGCCGGCCGATGGCGTCGGGCAGTGATTCAAGCCGGTTTCCATTGAGGATCAGAACCGACAGTTTCTCCAACGCGCCGATCGTCTCAGGCAGGGAGGTGAGACGGTTGTTGGCCAGACTCAATGATTCCAGGCTCGCCAGACCGCAAACGACCTCGGGGAATTGCTCCAGCGCACAGTCGTCCAAACTCAGCGTCTTGAGATTCTTCAGCCTGACCAGACGGTCGGACAAAACGATGAGGGCGTTGCCGTCAAGATAGAGATCCTTCAAAGCCCCGATTTCGGTCGCGTTGTCTGGAAGAGCGGCCAGGTTCCGTTGACGCAGATTGAGGCTCAGCAGCGTCACTGGATAGTGAGCCTTGACGGGGGGCCGGACGTCGGGCGCCGGCGGCATCGTCACCACGCCTTGCTTCATCGGGCTTCCACAACCCGCCAAAACAAGAACACATCCAAGTAATCCCGCAAACCCCACACCAGATCCTGTTTTCATGCTGCCTTCCTGTTCCCGCCGGGCTCTCATCGAGCCCTTCCTTCATTTCATCCGTGCCGCCCGGGCAAATCCCGGATCACAGTATCATGCCTTCCGCCCGTTTCATCCTTTTCCGGATAATCGAGCGTGAAATGCAGCCCCCGGCTCTCCTTGCGCAACCGGGCGGATCGAATGATCAGCTCTCCCACATCGGCAATATTCCGGAGTTCCAGAATATCCGGGGTGACCAGGTAATCGAGATAATACTGCCGGATCTCCTCGCGCAGATTCCGGATACGGCGGGCGGCCCGTTCCAGCCGCTTGTCGGAACGGACAATCCCGACGTAATCCCACATGCAGGTCCGCACCTCGTTCCAGTTGTGTTCAAGCACGATGCTTTCATCACTCGGAACGGCTTTCCCATATTCCCACTCCGGAATGGCGATGTCCCTGACGCCGGGGCAGGGCGACTGCCCGAGGTGATCCGCCATCTGTGCGGCGCACACCAGCGCCTCCAACAACGAGTTGCTGGCTAGACGATTGGCGCCGTGCAGGCCCGTGCAGGCCACTTCCCCGCAGGCGTACAACCCGGGCAGGGCGGTACGGCCCTCCACACTTGCCTCAACGCCGCCGCAAAAATAGTGCGCCGCCGGCACCACGGGGATCAGGTCCTTGGCCATGTCAAGGCCCAGGGACAGACAGCGCTCGTAGATATTCGGAAACCGGCCGCGCAGAAACTCGAGCGTATGACGCCGGATGTCCAGAAAGACGCAGGGCGCCCCGCTCAACTTCATCTCATGGTCAATGGCGCGCGCCACAATGTCGCGCGGCGCCAGCGATCCGCGCGGATCGTACTTCTCCATGAACGGCATCCCCTCCGAGTCCACCAGCACCGCGCCCTCGCCGCGAACGGCTTCGCTGATGAGAAACGACCGGGCTTGCGGATGAAACAGAATGGTGGGGTGAAACTGGATGAACTCCATGTTCTTGATCGGCAGTCCCGCGCGCCAGGCCATGGCCACGCCGTCGCCCGTGGCAATGTCGGGGTTGCTGGTATAGAGATAGACCTTGCCCCCGCCGCCTGTGGCCAGGACCGTCGCCGCGGCCCGAATGGCGAAAATCTCGCCACTGCTCTCGTCCAGCGCATACACGCCCACACACCGGTTCGAGGCCGGCGGCTCGCCCGCCGCCTCGCCAGGGGGCGTCCCCCGCCCCGCCAGCCAGCCGGTCGTAATCAGATCGATCACCATGCAGTGATCCATGATCGTGATGTTCGGACTGCTCTGCGCGTGCGACAACAGCACTTTCTCGATGGCCTGCCCCGTAATGTCGCCGGCATGCAGAATGCGCCGCTGGGAATGCCCGCCTTCGCGCCCCAGGTCGTACGTGCGGGTGGTCTTCCCCTCCAACTCGGCGAAACGTAACCCCCACTGTTCCAGTTCCGCGATGCGTTCCGGCCCGTTACGGACGATCTCCCGAACCACGGCCTCGTCGCACAACCCTGCGCCGGCGTCGAGCGTGTCGATCACATGCTGGGCAAAACTGTCATCCGAGGTCATCACGCAGGCGATGCCGCCCTGGGCGTAGTTGGTGTTGCTCTCCGCCCGGTCTTTCTTGGTCACCACCAGCACCCGTCCCTGCCGCGACAGATGCAGCGCCGACATCAGCCCGGCAATGCCACTGCCCAGAACAAGGTAGTCGCAATCCATAATCTTCACAGTGTGTTCCTCATAACTGAACCTTATCCGAACGGCTGAAAACTACTGATTCACCACCCAGGCCAGGGCGACCTCGGCCACTGAGATGTCGGTCTTCCGTGGCCGGATCTGAATCCGATCGAACTCCAGCACCGCGGCATCGCCCCCGTCCTGGACCCGCGCGACTTCCTGGTCGAACTCCTGCTGGAGCGCGCTGAGTCGGTCCTGCACCGCCGCCACCGACTCGGAGGCCCGCTGAATATCTTCCCTCTCCCGCATCGCGCGCCCCGCTCCGCGCATGGCCGTTGTGGCACGCCCCACATTGCCGACACTCATCATCTTGCGGCCGAAGAACGCCCCAATGATCGTCGCCCCGACCGAGATGGCCGTTTGCAGCGTCTGCTGACCCAATTGCGATTTCTCGGCTGCGACCCGGGCTTCGGCTTTGCGCAACTGTTCCTGAACGGCGGCCAGTTTCGGGGCATACTGCCGGCGCAGCCGCTCCACGTTCTCGTCCCGCTTCTCCCGCAACTGCTGCCCCAACCGCACCCGAAAATCGCCTTCGGTCTCACCGGGCCGGGAGGTCGCTTTCAGCGCCGGACACACCAGCACATCGAGGGTGACGCTCTGGTACAGGAAGGACTTGAGGCTCTTGCCCCAATCAACATAGTTGGCTTGGCGCAGGGCACCCGCCGGCAGTTCATCGAATCGGGCCCCGGCCACCGGTCGGGAGTCCAGTGCCCGCTCGCCTTCCGCCAGGACTTCGGACTCCTCCCACAAGGCGTCCGACCCGCTGGGCGAAAAGGGAGCCAGATGAGCATACGATACCCAGGCGTCGGTTCCTGACTTCGCGTCGACGAAATGGAGTTTGCTGAGCCCAAGCGCGGCGGGGCGATAGGTCACCCCCTGCCCGCGTTCGCCGCAAGGACCGCCCCTGACGAAAAACTCCTCCACCGTCGCCGGCCCCGCCGGCTTCTCCCTTCCGCCTCCCGTCGTTGCGGAGGCAGGGGATGGATTCGCCTGCACCATCGCGCCCCTTCCTGCGGCCGCGACCGGCGGGGTCGTCTGTCCTTCTTTTCGCCCGACCATCACGGTCTGAATCTGCTTGAGCGTCATCGGCCCCCGCAGATAGGACAGTGTCCAACGGCTCTGAAAAAGGACCGGCTGATCCTCGTGGACGTTGTGCATCAGAAAAACCCGTTTACCGAGTCCGGCCAGCATTGCTTCGATTCGCGGGCGATCGAAGCCGCCTGTCCCCGCCAGGGCCCCCTCCAACCCCTCCATCACACGCGCCTTGTCCCGCTCGGTCTGAAGCCGGCCAATCAACCACGTGCCGGCATTGGCCAACCCCTTATAGTCGAGATCCACCGGGTTCTGCGTGGCCAGCACCACCCCCACCCCGAAGGCCCGTGCCTGCTTGAGCAGGGTGAGCATCGGCATCTTCGAGGGCGGCATCGCCGAAGGCGGGAAGAAACCGAAAATCTCATCCATGTACAACAACGCCCTCAGGCTGGTGGTGCCCGACTGCGCCCGCATCCAGGCCAGCATCTCGTTCAACAGAAGGGTCACCACGAACATCCGCTCGGCATCGGCAAGATGCGCCAGGGAGATGATGGCGAGGCGCGGCTTGCCTTCCGGGGTGTAGAGCAGACTCTGGATATCGAGCGGCTCGCCTTCCATCCAGGAGGAATAGCCCGGTGAGGCCAGCAGGTTGTTGAGCGCCATGGCCAGATCCATCCGGTCGGCCGCGGGATAGAAGGTTTCCACGTCGAACACGCCCACCTTGTCGAACGGCGGCTTCTGGATGGCCGTGATCAGCGTCGGAATGTCCAGGCTCCGACCCTGCCGCCAGGTCTGGTCGAGCAGGGTGGCAATGAGAATATGCTCCCGGCTCCGTACGGGGTCCCCCGCGATGCCCACCAGCCCCAACAAGCCCGACACCGCCGCCACGATCCGGTCCCGCAGGGCGGAGCCGTCGGCCAGCACCTCGGGAGCCGGCGGCGAGAAAGAGCGCAGGATTGAAAGCGGACGCCCCGCATTGCTGCCGGGCGTGTAGATGGCCATCTCCACCGCCGCGCGTAACCGCGCCACGCGAGACGCCTCCTGCCCCCACTCCGCGAGACCCTTGCGCCAGGTTTCCGCCGTCCGGGCGGCGTACGCTTCCGGCGTCAGGCCCTGCCGGGAGGCCTCGTCACCGTCGATCCACGGGCTGAAATCCGACGCTTGCAGATTGGGAAAGTTCAACAGCAGATTGCCGAGATCGCCTTTGGGGTCGATGATCAGCGACGGGATCCCGTCAATGGCAGCCTCCTCCAGCAGGCCGATGCAGAGCCCTGTTTTGCCGCTGCCCGTCATGCCGACGCAGACAGCATGGGTGGTCAAATCACGGGAATCGTAAAGCAGCAGGTCTTCCGAGGCAGCCCCTTTGGCGGCATCGAACAACCGTCCCAAATAGAACACTCCCAGTTTTTCGTAGTCCTGCATGATGGGGCCCTCCCTGTCCGCCGTGCGTGAAATCCCTTGGCTAAAAGGTGGCCGGCATTCTGTCACCACATCGGTACAGGGCTCAAGACGGAAACACAGGGCTCACGAAGCGCGCGGACCCAGGAGAACAGGACCTTACTAACGGTTAGCAGCGGAGAGGTTGCCCGTGTGCCGGTCGTACCGGCCATAGGCCTTACCTGTTTCCACCAGTGCAAACAGATTTTCGTCCGGCGTCTCCCGGGGGCACTGGTCACCGGTGGAAAGAATGAACCCGCCCCCCTGACCGGCATCGCACAGCGCCTGCCGTGCCGCGGTTCGCACCTCCTCCGGCGTGCCGTGCAGCATCACGCTCGTGGTGTGAAGGTTGCCCATCAGACTGATCTGCCGGCCCCGCGCTCGCTTGACCTCAGCCAGATCCACATCGCCCATGGGAGGGATCTCCAGGGGGTTGATGCAATTCACATCAGTCTCGTCGCACAGGAGGTCCACCAGGGCGCGCGACTTGCCGCAACTGTGGAGCATGGTTGGAATCCCGGCCTTCCTGGCCATGGCCGACCATTTCCTGAGTGCCGGGATCGCGTACTTTCTCGCCAGCTCCGGAGACGCGAGCGTGAGGGTTCCCGAGCCGCCAAAGAGCAGGTAGTCGGGGCGGCTGGCGATGAGCAATTCCATCGCCCGGGTCCCGTTGGCGAGATCCAACTCGGCCCATTCCTGCAGAATCTCCGGGGTGTCACACTCGGCGTAGCTCAACGGCTCAAGGCCGCCCTGCAGTGCGCCCATCCACCCCTGGAAACCGGGATAACCAAGGCACAAGCCAAACGCCTGCTGTCGCTGTTCGCAGGCCGCCCTCATCTCCTCAAGAACCGGCAGGTCCAGCCCCGTCGGCTCCTGCAACAACCATTTGTACTTGGGGAAATCCGCCACGAGGTTCTTGATCGGCTTTTCGATCGGCGACGGCGGATCACCCCGAAAGCAGAGCGACTGGCTCGTCATGTCTCCTGCCGGTGTCCGCAGCAACGTCTTTTCAACCATCGCATCCTGATCTTTGTCATAGACGCGTTCGACCTTGAACTCGACCCGGCTCGGGTGAAACTGGAATGGAAGGAACGTGCAGGAGGCCATCCATGCCTCGATGCCATAGTAGTCGGCCGCCTCCAGGTAGGCCTTCCACAGGGGCTTCCGATGGAGAAAGTAGATCTCCCAGAAAGGCAATCCCGTCCTCTTGCACGGGATATAATTCGAGATGTCGGGCGTCACCGGCACACGGTCCGGCACCCCGCCTGCGCGCATGGCCGTCAGGAATCGTTCTTTGGGGGTCATCTCCTCACTCATTGGCGTACTCCTTTGCGGCTCCGGTCAACCTCCGCTATTTGCCGATCAGTTTGCGTTTCTTATCGAGGTAATCGCAGTAGTTCCGAAAGGGAATGTCAGGCGGAACGAGGTGATCGAGATGCGGGATATACCCACCCTGCTCGAGCAGCGGACGGATGCGCTCCAATTCGTCATCGATGGCCTTCCCGCCCCGGACCAGCGGCGCCTTGCCGATGCCGCCGCGCAGCCGCAGTTCCCGCCCGAATTCGCGGCGCCAGGCGTAGGCATCCACCCCCGCCGCCACTTCCAGAGGGAACATGATGTTGACGCCCTCCTCCATCCAGTTCGCCACGATGTCGTGCGGATTGCCGTCGCAATCCACCACGGCGATCCCGGCCCCGCGCCGGCGCACCTCGCCCATGACCCGCCGATAGCCCGGCTGCAGAAATTCCCGGAACATGGCCGGTCCGACCAGCGGCCCGTTTTTCGAGGCCATGTCCTCCCACCACGACACGTGATCGATGCGCACTTCCGGCGGCAGCGCCTCGAGTTCGCGGACGCAAAGCTCCGCCCAGTGCCCGACCATGTCGTGAATCATGTCGGGGTGCTCGTAGAACGCGCACGAAAGGTTCTCCATGCCCATCCAGTTGCGCAACTGACCGTAGAAACCCGTGAACCCCATGGTCATCGCCTTATCACCGGCGGCCGAGGCCTTGACGGCTGCACCGATCTCTTCCACACTGAGTTTCCGCTCCGGGTCGTCGAGGCGGTAGCGCTCCTTCACCCCGGCCCAGTCCTCCGGCGTCTCAACCGGAAACCGCAGATAGTGGGGAATGGAACTCTCGTCGGCGTCGTTCTGATAGCGTTCGGCGACCACCCCGTCCCGATCGCGCACGACGACCGAATTCCCCCGCCGTTCGAGAACTTCTTCCTGAAACCCCGGATGGATGTGGGTGCGCACCGGGAGGCCGTGGTGCCGGTATTCGTCGAACCCGAAATACGCGTCAAGTTTGCCGCTGAACATGCAGTTCTTTTCGCTCACATACTCGGCGGGGAGTCCCTCGCCCAGCCAGCGCCGGATCGTCTGCGGCCAGTATCCGAACTCGATGTCGGGCACCCGGTCAACCGGCAGATACGAGAACACGCGGTAGTAACGGTCGGAAATGCTGGAGACGGGACTCTGTTGAGGAGTGGACATCTGATTTCCTTTCATGTCATCGCCGGCGTTCAGGTCTCCTTGCCGGCCGAGCGGGGCCACCGGGGAAACCCGGGACGCACACACGCCCTTTCCAAGTCACCCTGCGGCACCAGACGCTGCAAATAGGGCAGCGCGTATTCGATCCGACGCAGGCTTTCCGCGTAGAGCTCCGCGCACGCTGCAAAATGGGAACCGTGACCGCCCAGGTTCAGGTCAACCTGCTGACCGACCATCTGCCGGTAGGTCTTCAGGATCCCGCTTCGGGCATCGGGCACGCTGTGATTGGAAAAGGCGATGCCCCCCACGCCCTCCTCCCCGCCTCGGCTCTGAATCGTGTCACCGGTGACCGCCAGCCGCAGACCGTTGAAGGTCAGCAGATAGGCGGCATGGCAGTAGCAATGCCCCGGCAGATGCAGGGACTGGATGGCCACATCATGCCAGAAGAAAGGCTCGGATTCGCTAAGCAGGTGGTCCACGTCCACATGGTCGACCCCAACGTTATACCAGGGAAGCAGCGCCGGGTACGGATAATCCCAGGGCGCCTCCATGACGCGGGCCACCAGGTCCCAGGCCCCCACCCGGCACTCGGGATAGCGCTTCCTCAGCACCGGCGCCATGTCGTAATGGTCGCCGTGAATATGGGTCACCAGGGCCAGGTCAATGGTCCGCAAGCCGCACTCACGCTCAAACAACTCCAGATCCTTGAGGAAATTCTCCGTCCGGGTGGGCGACTCATAGTCGCAGGGCCCGGGGTCGAACATCAGTCCGCGTCCCTGGTCATCGATGAGCAGGATGCTGTTGCCGAAGTTGTCGAGCTGGTAGAGGCCCCGGTGCAGCTGACGGTAACGCCCCACCTTCGGGTAGTCCGGCTGCGCCGCCGCTTTGAACAGGCCGCTTGTCCAGGCCTGTGCGTGGTGATACGCCTCGATGGCGTCCGCCAGGGCGCGGGCCTGGGCGGGACCCTCGGCAATCACCGGGCCCGTCGCCGGGAAGTAGCGCGTCACCGGGCGCCCGGCCAGATCCCGCAGGACCGCCGGCAGGCTGTCCAGCGCACTGCCCCCGTAGTTGATCTCAAGATCGAACAGGTTGACCAGCGTCCCCGGGTCACGCAGCAGGTCGCCGGTAAAAATCGCCAGCGGTTCGCCCGCCACTTCCAGAACAAATCCCACGTGATGCCGTCCATGGCCCGGCAAAGGGATGACTTCGAACACGACGTCCTGCCAGGTCAGGCGGTCTCCTTCCTTGAAGGTCCCGCCAACCTTCAGGGGGTGTTCGGGCGGAAAGACGGTGATGGCGCCGGCTACCCCGTATTCTTCACGCCCCATCGTCACGGGCCAGTCGGCGGGGTTGTCCCAGACCGTGTGCGCCGCCCGTTCATAGGCCTTGCGATCGGAGGCCAGTTCCACGAGCGATTCATGCACCAGAATGCGGGTGCCGGGAAAACTCCCGGCTTCACGGCAGTGTTCGGGTTGGACCTGGGTGTGCAGGATCCACTCGGGCGGGGGAAGGCGGCGCCCCGCGATCCAGCGCTCCATGGCGCCAGAGTGACAGTCGATCAGCAGGCTTCTTCCCCGCCGGACCACCACATGACTGGTCGATTCGCCGACCAACGAGTAAACCGACAGGTCCAGTCCCAGCTGTGTGACCAAGCTACTCATAAGTTTCCGATCTCCCGCCTCAGCGGCCTTGCAGCCCCCCCCGCATAGACCATGGCCAATCACTCTAGTTGGCGCCTTCCCTTCAAATCAAGCGGCTTTCTGGTTTTTCTTTGAGTCGCTTGTGCCGGAGGAAGAGCCGTGTTAGAGTACGAACGACTAAACCGGAGCCCGTAGACCATGGATATAACTCAACCGGAATCGGAACAGGACCTCAAAGCGGACGGGCAGTCTTCGCGCACCATGCGCATCGACATCACCCCCGAGGCCATTCCGGGAAAAGCCCCCACCTTCGTGGGCGGCACGGCCCCGCGCCGTCCCACCATCCGGATCACACGCCCCAAGTCAGCCACCGGAAAGATCGGGGATTCCGATTTTCAGCAGTTGCTCCAGAACGTTTACGACGGCGCCGTGATTACCGACTATTCAGGCCGTGTCGTGGATGCCAATGTGCGGTTGTGCCAGTTCCTGGGCTACGAGCAGGACGAACTGTGCCGCATGGGCCTCTTTGATCTGCTCTACGGCGCCGACGAGACGCTGCTCCCGGTGATCCGCGAGAACCTGGCCAACACGCGTTTCGTCCTGCTCCAATCCTTCTTCGTGCGCAAGGATGGCAGCGTCTTCCCCACCGAAACCGCCATCAACCACCTGTATCTTTCCGGGCAGGACTATCTGTGTTTCTTCGTGCGCGATATCACGCTGCGCCGCGAGGCCGAGGAGCAGTTGCGCACCGAGCACACCGCCATCCAGACCGCCGAGAACGGCATTGCCATCGCCGATGTCGAGACCCGGCTGACCTATGTGAATCCGGCCATCCTCCGGTTATGGGGACTGAAGGACCAGGAAGCGGCCCGCACCCTCACGCTTCACCAGCTGTTCAGCGACGACGCCATCGGCAACACCATCGTCCAGAATGTCGCGGCGGGAAAGAACTGGGGTGGCGAGGTTGAGGCCCGGCGCCTCGACGGCACGACCTTCTACGTCCAGACTTCCGCCACGGCCAATCTCAACGCCGATGACGAACTCGTGGGCGTGGTGCTGTCGTTCAACGACGTCACCGAGCGCAAACGGGCCGAAGCCCAGCGGGAACAATACGCCGAGCAGCTAAGCCTCCGTAATGCCGAGATGGTGGCCGACCTCGACATGGCCCGCGAGGTGCAACTGGCCCTGTTGCCGCGGCAGTTCCCGGTGTTTCCGGCCTCCGTCACCGCCGAAGAGAGCCACCTGCGCTTCAGTCATTTCTACCGGCCCAGCACCACGCTGGGGGGCGATTTCTTCTATATCCTGCCCCTCTCCGACTATGTCGCCGGAGTGTTTACCTGCGACGTCATGGGCCACGGGATGCGCGCCGCCCTCATCACGGCCATCATGCGCGGCCTGGTCGAGGAACTGAAACCTGTCGCCCGCGACCCGGGCATTTTCATGACCCAGATGAATCGCGAGTTCATGACCATTCTGCGCGACGCCGAGGAATTCATGTTCGTTTCAGCCAGTTATGTGCTGATCGACCTCCGGGAGCGGCGCCTCGCCTTCACCGACGCCGGCCATCCCAGTCCGCTCCTGTTCCAGCGTTCCAAGGGCCTGGTCGCGCCGCTGCGGTCCACGCCGGCGCCCGCCGGTCCCGCACTGGGCATCGTCGAAAAATCCATCTATACCACCCAGTACGTCCCCATCGAGGAGAACGATGCCATCCTGATCTACACCGACGGCATCTCCGAGGTGGAAGGTCCCCAGCGGGAGGAATACGGCACCGACCGGCTGATTCAGTGCGCCCGGAAACACCTGGCGAGCCCCATGGCCACGGTGCTGACCGAGCTGGCGGCCGATGCCGAACAGTTCGCCGCCGGCAAAGGCTTCGAAGACGATGTCTGCCTGGTCGCCGCGGAAATTCTCCGTCTTCCGCCGGGACAGGAAACGTGAGGCAGGGCGCGCCCGCCGGGCGCGCCGAATTCACGAAGCGGCCAGCTCCTGCAGTTCCTTGAGGGTCTCCTGGATCGGCAGAGTGTTGGGGCACTTCTCTTCGCAGGCACCGCAGTGAGTACACTGGTCCGCGCGTTGCGCTTCCGGAATCCCCTTGAGTGCCGCCCGCGCCCACGCCTCGAGACCAAAGCCCTTCCACTGGCGATGGATCTCCATGTGTCGCGGAATATCCACGCCCGACGAACAGGGCATGCAGTAGCGGCACATCGTGCAGAAGCGTTCTCCCAATGCGGCGCGTAAACGGTCCAACCCCTCGCACATCGCCCCGAAATCGCCCTCCCCGGGATCAAACGCCTGGGCGGTCTTGACGTTCTGGTCCAACTGCTCCATCCGGGTCATGCCCGAACAGGCCGTGCTGACATGGGGATTGGACAGCACAAAACGCAGGGCCATCTCCGTGGTGGGCAGGTCCATCTTCAGCGCTTCCCTGAGTTTGTCGGACTCAAACGAAAGCGCGCCGCCGGCCACCGGGCACATTGCGACCACGCCCACGCCCAACTGGCCCGCGCGCAGGATCGTCGGTTCGTACAGGCGATTGAGCAGGTTGTAGGGCACGGTCAGACTGTCGAACAACCCGGTCTCGATGCAGCGAATGAAATTCTCCGGCGAGTCGTGGCCGGTGAACCCGATGTGCTGAATAAGCCCCTGCGCTTGAGCTTCCCGAAGGGCTTCGAGCACGCCCCCGCGCTTGAGCAGATGGGGCATTTTCCCCCAGGAAAACCAGCCGACCTGGAAGAACTTGAAATGGGTCAGTCCCAGGATGTCCAGCTGACGCTCAATCTCCTTGCGGAACAGGTAGGCGGTCGTGTCGGGACTGATCCCTTCCTTACCGGAAACGATCACCCCGGCCGTTTTGCCGACCAGACCCGGTGCCACCCGATGCTGGCAGGTACCCCCGAGATAATGGCGCGTCGTCTCGAAGTAGTTAAGGCCCAGATCAATGGCCCGGGCAATCAAGGTCTTGTTGTACGGCGGGTCGTCGGCCAGCCGCATGCAGCCGAAGGACAGGGCCGAAACCTTGAGGCCGGTCCGTCCGAACGGCCGGTAACGCATGGTTTCTTCCGTGCCGATCAGCGGCTCGGTGTGGGCAGGCGCAACGATACTCATAGGGTGGGTTAACCTTTCTACGCTTGCCAGGCATCCGCTTCAGTACGGCGGGCACTACGCTGCCCGCCGAGGCCGCTCGTGGCGAGTACTCGCAACGGGCCGGGCGACGTAGCGCCCAGCCTACTCAGGCGGTTGCCCAAAGGCTGCGTCAGGCGATCTTCTTCACCGCGAACAGAACGGCGTCGTAGTTCGGCTCCTGCGCAATTTCGGGCACTTGTTCGGTGTAAACGACCTTGTCGTGCTTATCCAGCACCACCACGGCCCGGCTCATCAACCCCACCAGCGGACCGGTGGTGATGACCACGCCGTAGTCCTTCCCGAAGGCCGGCGCGCGAAAGGTGGACAGATTGACAACGTTCTTCAGTCCCTGGCTGTCGCAGAACCGCTGCTGGGCGAAGGGCAGGTCGGCTGAGATATTGAGCACCACGGCGTCCGCCAGGGCGGCGACTTCCTTGTTGAACCGTTGGGCCGACAAGGCGCACACGGCGGTGTCGAGGCTGGGCACGATATTGAGGATCTTGATTTTGCCCGCGAACTTTTCCAGCCCCACATCGGCCAGATCGCCGCCGGTCAGCTTGAACGCCGGAGCCTGTTGTCCAGCCTTCGGCAGAGTGCCGACGGTTTGAATCGGTGTTCCCTTGAGTGTAATCGTGGCCATGTTTACTCTCCTTGGTTTTTTTCTCAATGCAACCGCCGACAAGCTATCAGATGTCTACCCTTCAGGAAAGCCCCTGTTTCGCCTCGAATTGACTTAGCGGTCCTGCTCCCCTATTGTATGCCCTGATAGGCACTGTTATGACGACGCCGTTACCGACCAGTTTGACCGGCCTTCTGAAACGCACCGGACTCCTTTCCGAGGCGCAGATCGCCACCCTGCTTCAACACGCCCAACAGAACGAGACCACCATCGTCCATGCGGTCGTCTCCCAGGGATTCGCCGCCGAAGACGCTTTCATTGAGTCGCTCGCGATGGTGCTGCACCTTCCGTTTGTGCGGCTCGGGACCATGACCATCGAGTCCGCCATCCTTGAAAAACTGCCCACCCGGGTGGTCTTCCAGTATAACGTGGTTCCCTACGCGATCGAAAACGGAGCGTTGATCGTGGGCACCAACGATCCCTTCGACACCGGGTTGGTGGACGCGCTCCGCCTGGCTTCCGGCATGCGGGTCCGCCTCGCCCTGGCGCTTCAGAACGATATCGCTTCCGCCATCAAGAAGTTCTACGGCGTCGGCGCCGACACGATGGAAAAGCTGATGCAGGACGGCAACCGCATCGAGGTGGCGCCGGAAGACACCATCCTTAAGACCGATCTCAGTGAACTCGACCAGGAAGCCTCGATCGTCCGGTTCGTCAACCAGATCATCTGGGAAGCCTACCAGGAACGCGCCACGGATATTCACCTGGAACCCATGGAGAATCAGCTCCGCATCCGGTACCGTGTGGACGGCGTGCTGCACCAGACCCCCCTTCCCTCGCAACTGATCCGCTTCCAGGCCGCCATCATCTCCCGTATCAAGGTGATGGCCAACATGGATATTGCCGAAAAGCGGCTGCCCCAGGACGGCCGCATCGGGATGCGCATTCAGGGCGAGGACATCGATATCCGCGTCGCCAGCATGCCCACCACCTATGGCGAAAGCGTGAGCCTTCGGCTGCTGATGCGCGGCAAGGAATTCATCGGCCTCCGCCAACTCGGCCTGCGGGAGCGGGACGAAAAGATCATTCGCAAGGTGATCGAGAAACCGAACGGCATCATCCTGGTGACCGGCCCCACCGGCTCCGGCAAGTCCACCTCGCTTTACGCCTATCTGCACGAGATCAACACGATCGACCAGCGGATCATCACGGTGGAGGACCCCATCGAATACGAGATGGGCGGCATCAACCAGGTCAACGTCAAGGCGGAGATCGGCCTCACCTTCGCCACAGCCTTGCGCCATATTTTGCGCCAGGATCCCGACATCATCATGATCGGGGAAATCCGCGACTTCGAAACAGCCGAAATCGCCATCCGGGCGTCACTCACGGGTCACCTGGTGTTCAGCACGCTCCACACCAACGACGCCGCCGGCGCCGTTACCCGCCTGCTCGATATGGGCGTGGAACCTTTCCTCGTGGCCTCGTCGCTTGAAGCGGTGGTGGCCCAGCGCCTCGTGCGCCGGCTGTGCCCGGACTGCAAACGGCCGGCCAAGCCCGACCGTCTATTTCTTGAAACGGCCGGGTTCCCGATGGCCGCCCTCGACACCACCCCGATCTACGAGGGCGTGGGCTGCGAGAAATGCCGCCAGACGGGGTTCCGCGGCCGAACCGGCCTGTACGAGCTGTTGCAGGTCACCGAGACGATCGAACCCCTGATCCTTCAACGCAGTTCGTCCAACGCGATCAAGCAACTGGCCGTAACCCAGGGCATGCGAACCTTGCGTGACGATGGTTGGGCGAAAGTGCTGGAAGGCGTCACGACCGTCGAGGAAGTGCTGCGCGTGTCGGAGGAGACGGATTGACGTTCACCTATAAAGCCAAGGACAAGACCGGCCAACGAGTCGAAGGCTCGATCGAAGCCAATGACCGCATGACCGCGATGCGCCAGGTGGAGAAACTCGGCCTGGTTCCGATTTCCCTCGCCGCCAGCGAAACCGCCGCGACCCCGGCCGTCCGCATCAAGTCATCGTCCAAGCCCTCCCTGTTCCGCCGCAAACGGATGAAAACCCATGAGGTGCTGACGTTCTCGACGGAACTGAGCGACCTGCTCGCGGCGGGCATGACCCTCGGGAACGCCCTGTCCACCCTCGGCGGCCGCAAGACGGGATCAGCCGCGGATGACGTCATCCGCGATCTGCGTGACCAGATCGTCCAGGGCACGAATCTGTCCGACGCCATGGCCCGGCATCCCACGGCCTTTCCCGCTTTGTACGTCAGCATGATCCGGGTGGGCGAAGCCAGCGGGGCGCTTTCCGAAATCATGACCCGCCTGGTCGAGCACTATGAACGGATCCAGGACCTGAAGGAAAAGGTGGTCATGGCGCTGGTCTACCCCGCTATCGTGCTGTTCATGGGATTTGCCACGATGATTTTCTCCATGGTGTTCGTGATTCCCAAGTTCTCCGCCATTTTCGAAGAACTGGGCAGTACCCTGCCGCTCCCCACGCGCATGCTGATCGCCCTGAGTCATGGCATGTTGTCGTACGGCTGGCTGTTTATCGGGCTGATGGTCGTGGCCTTCCTGCTGCTCCATCGGGCCGTCAAGACCCCGAAAGGCCGGCGCCGCTGGCATACCGCACAACTGAAGACCCCCTTCATCCGCCAGATTGTCTCCGCCAGCACCTATGCCGGTTTTGCCCGCACCCTGAGCACGCTTCTGACCAACGGCGTCCCGGTGCTCCAGGCGCTGACGATTGTCGAGCAGACCGTGGGGAACGTCATCATCTCCGGCGAAATCCGTAACGCGCGGGACCGGGTGACCGACGGCACCAGCATCTCCGGCCCCCTGGCCGCCGGCAAGGTCTTCCCGCCGCTGATGATCGACATGCTGGCCATCGGGGAGCAGACCGGCGACATGGCCGGGGCGCTGCGACACATCGCCCATCGCTACGAAAGCGAACTCAGCCGCAACGTCAAGATCTTCACCACCGCCCTCGAGCCGATCCTGATCGTGCTGGTCGCCGTGCTGGTAGGATTTGTCCCCGTCAGTATTGTCATGGCAGTGTTCAACATCACCAGCGGCCTCGGGGTCTGAGACCGCCGTCCCGGGTTCCTGCTTTCCGAGTCTTTCCGTCATGATCAAACGCTCTCGCGCGCTTGGGGTTTCTTGTCGAGCCAGGCGTGCAGCGCGCGCCAGCCTACGGCCTGGACGCCGGGGCACAGCGGCATGGGGGCGGCGTGTTCCGCCGTGTCGGCATGCACGACGGCCGCGCGCGACTCGGCGCGCGGCCCCATCGCGGCCATCAGCCGGGCCAGGGAACGCGCATCGTCCGGCATGGGCGTGCGCGTGGCCTTGGCCTCAATCAGCAGCAGCCGGCGGGCGCCTTCGTCCACCACGAAATCGACCTCCAACCCCTGCCGGTCCCGGAAGTAGTACAAACCCCGTTCGTGCCCGCGGTTCAGGCGGTGCTTGACAATCTCGGAGGCGACCAGCCCCTCGAACAGCGCCCCGCGGAAAGGCGATTCCGCCAGAGACGCCTCGTCCCGGATGCCCAGCAGCGCGGCCGCAAGTCCCGAGTCCGCAAAATAGAGCTTGGGCGTCTTGACGAGCCGTTTCCCGAAGCTCTCGAAATAGGGCGGCGTCAGGATGATCTGCCCGGTCACTTCCAGAATGCCCAGCCATTGCGTGATGGTGGGTACGCTGACGCCCAGCGGCGCGGCCAGCTCGGTCTTGTTCAGCATCTGTCCACAACGGCCGACCAGCAGCCCCATGAAGCGGCGGAACGTCGAGAGGTCGCGGATCGAGGTGACGGCGCGCACGTCGCGTTCGAGGTAGGTCTGCACATAGGAGCGGAACCAGATGTCCGCCGCGCCGGGCGCGGCCAGCACTTCCGGGAAACCGCCGCGCAAGAGCGTCAGGGACGGCGCCTCTTCGGCGGAGAAGGGCAGCAGCGAGAACACGGCCGCCCGGCCGGCCATGGATTCGGTGACGCCCTTCATCAACGGCGCCTCCTGCGAACCGGTCAGCAGCCATTCGCCTTTGCGTTCCGGATGCCGGTCAATGCGGGCGCGCACATAGGCGAACAGTTCGGGCGCGTTCTGCATCTCGTCGAGGATGACGGGCAGCGTGAGGCTGTCGAGAAACGAGCGGGGGTCGGCCCGCACCCTGGCCACGACATCCGGATCCTCGAGCAGCACGTGCCGGCAGTCGGGGAAGAGATGGCGCAGCAGTGTGGTCTTCCCTGAGCGCCGGGGCCCGGTCACCAACACGGCGGGAAAATGCGCCACAGCCCGCAACACCTCCGCCTCCAACGTTCTTGACCTGTAGTGCATGTGACATTCCTAAACTGTCGGTTTAGGATTGTCAACATCGTTCCCCGCCTATCACGCCAGTTCGGGATCGTCGTCCATCACCCTTTTCCAAAGTCTCTTCAATGATCTTGCAGGATAAACGCGTAAAGCAGCGCGGCCTTTCAGCGGTCTTGAACCCACTCGTCAGGTGTGTTACCTTTGACCGCAATGACTCCAACCAGAAAGAGGCGGCGCATGAAAGTGAACCGGATCAAATCGTTCCTTCTGTTGAACTCTGAAAAACAGGATTCCCGCGGCGGCTTCACGTTGGTGGAAATTCTCCTCGTGGTGGCCATCCTCGGCATCCTCGCCGGCGTGGCCGTCGTGGGGCTCAAGGGCCGCACACAGAAAGCCAATATCGCCGCCACGCGTACGAGCATCTCGGCCGTGCAGACGGCCATCGATGTCTACGAGACGGACAACGGCATCTATCCCCCCAACCTGCAATCGCTGCTGACGAAGGGGTCGGAGAACAACTGGAGCGGTCCCTACATCCGTGACGCCCGCATGCCCAAGGACGCCTGGGGGGCGGAGTTCCAGTATGCCGCCAAGGAAGGCGGCTACGACATCCGATCGGGAGGGCCGGACGGGCAGATGGGCACGGCGGATGATATCACCAACTGATGCGGGCCAGCCAGCCTCCGCGGGGAGACCCGGTCGGCGCGCGTTCACCCTCGTGGAAATCCTGCTGGTGCTGGCGATTCTGTCCATCACCACGGTCATCTCCATGCCTTACCTGGTAAGGTCGATCCGCGGCAACCGCCTGCGCGTGGCCAGCGCCACCGTTGTCAAGGCCGGCCGTTACGCCCACACCATGGCCCTGCTCCACACCCGCGAAATGAAACTCATCTTCGACCTCGACGCCGCCTCGGTCCGTGTCGAACCCCGTTACGAGACCGTGGTACCGACACGGGACGGCGAGCTCCCGCCCCGGCCCGCTCCGGAACGCCCCGCCCCGTCGTCGTCGAGCCGGACCCCCGAGGTCGCGGCGGAACCGCCCGCCGTCGTCAGCAGTCCCCGCCTCCAGATTTCGCGCCAGCTCGATGCCGTGCGCATCGACTCCGTGGAATTGGAGCACCGCCCGCACGAAACGGCCGGCACCGTCACCGTCATCTACCGCAGCAATGGACGCTGCACCCCCTACGAGGTGCGACTCGTGGACGAATTCGATAACGCCATGGTTGTTACCGTGGACGCCATTTCCTCCGCCGAGGCGCGTCGGGAGGATCACTGACCCATGAGCCGTTCCTCGCCCCAATCCGGCCTGACCCTGGTGGAGGTCCTGGTGGCACTCGCCATCCTCACCGCCGCCGCCGGCGTCCTGCTGATGGCCACGTCCCGCTGCCTGAATGTCGTGACTGTGGCGAAGAACTACTATGAAGCCCGCCGCATCCTGGAACTCGGCGATCTGGAGCATCCCGTCCTCGTCATCAAGAAAGAGGAAACCGCCGACAAGAAGGAGGACAAGCCCATCAACCTCACGATAGGCCCCGTTGAGTATCCCCACGGCTTCACCTTCTCCCGCACCTCCGAGCGCAGCGAAACCTACGAGGACCTGCTCGTGGTCCGCACCCGCGTCACCTGGTCGGCGCGCGGCAGGGACGCTTTCGAGGAGGTCCTAACCTATCTCTATTTCACCAATGACATCACGATGTAGCCTCATGCACGAACCGTCCTCCAGAACCGCCCTCGCCGCCTTCACGCTGCTGGAACTCCTGGTCGCCATCGCCATTTTCGCCGTGGTGGCCAGTCTCGCCGCCACCCTCATGGCCACCGTCAGCAAGGCCTGGCAGCGCGGCAATGCCCTCACCCAGGACTTGCACTCCGGCGACTACGTGGTCGAGCAGCTGGTCAACGGCCTGAGTCAGTCACGGTGGCGGGACCGCAACGATGGCTTCCTGCTCAAGGATAACGGCAGCGGTGCCGAGGCCTCCGATTCGATCTGTTGGGTCAAGGAGGGGCCAGACCTGGTCGGCGAGGACACCTCGCTGAGCAAAACCTTTCATCGCATCAAGTTCTTCGTGGGCCGCGACGCGAACGGAAAGAACGGCGCCCTGTACTCCGCCTGGGGCGATGAATATCTCCAGCCCGACGATTTCGATTCCGACCAGGTGGAGCCGGAACTGCTGTCGGACCGCGTGGTGGGGTTCGACTGCCGCGTCGCCACCAACGACTTTGACAGCGACCAGTTGCACTGGCTGGAAACGTGGGAGGATACCCTGCCGGGCGGGGACAACCTTACCAACCACATTCCCCGGTTCGTCGAGGTCACGCTCTATCTGAAACCGCTGGAGGAAGGCGAGCCGCCCATCGTCATGAAACGATGGGTGGACATTCCGGTCGCCAGGCAGGGAATGAAATGAAAAACAAAGGATCAGCCCTGATCATTGTGCTGTGGGTGGTGGCCTTGTCCTCCGTCCTGGTCGGCGGCTTTGCCTTCGACATGCACGTGGAGTCCCGGATCGTCTCCTTCCTGCGCAAGAAACTCAAGGCCGAGTACCTGGCCAAGGCCGGCGTCGAACAGGCCTACTCGCTGGTCATTCGCAGCACCCAGATCGCGGGGGTCAACGACAGCGATGAACTCAAGGCCAAACCGGGGTACGA
Source organism: uncultured Verrucomicrobiota bacterium (assembly GCA_964404035.1). Classification (GTDB taxonomy): domain Bacteria; phylum Verrucomicrobiota; class Kiritimatiellia; order CAIKKV01; family CAITUY01; genus CAMBRF01. Next base: position 28,056 of record CAYOIT010000019.1, read on the forward strand.
GGATGCCAAACGCCTCCGCCAGGGCTATGCGATCATCAGCCTCACCCATAACCTTGGCGAGGGGACCGTCTCCATCGACATTATTCCCGAGCCCGCCCTGCGCAACGTCAACAGCCTCAAGGATGACGGCGACTGGGAGCGGATCCTGAAAGTCGGCGGGGTCCCCGAGGAACTCTGGAAAGGGCTCATCGACAGTTTCAACGACTGGCGGGATGCCGACGACCAGGCGAACCTCGACGGTGCCGAAACGGATGATTACTATGCCCGCTTGTCGCCCCCCTACAAGGCCCGCGGCCGGAAAGGCAAGGCCGGAAACCTGGACACTCTCGACGAACTCCTTCTCATCAAAGGGTTTACACGTTCCATCCTCTACGGCGGACCGCTCGAGGAAGGGGCCACCAACGGCGTCATCATGAGCGGCATCGCCGACCTGCTCACCGCCCTGCCCGAAGCCGGCGAACAGGTCAATGTGAACGCCGCGTCCAAGCGCGTCCTCATGACCCTGCCGGGCATCGATGAGATCAAAGCCGAGGCCATCATCGAGGAAAGAGAAGGGTTGACACCCGGTGGACAAATCGGGGAGGATCTTTTTTACACGGATTCGAACAATTTCTTTAGTCGGTTGCCCGAGTTGAACACCTTGATGCCCGAAGACATGCAGTATCTAAGGACCCTGGTGAGCACGCTCTCGTCGGTCCTCAGGGTCAACTCCGTGGGACGGGTGAAAGGGGTTGAGCATAAAATCGTCTCAGTCTTGGGAATACGGCGGTAGGTTATGGCCGGAAAACCTCTTACAGCTTTGGCTTTGCGGGCGCGCTCCCTGGAATGGGCCGCGCCGGGAAAGACGACCGAAAAAGCCGACAGAGCCGTCGTCAACCGCGCGGAGTTCGAACTCGGAGCCGACTGTCCCTCCCTTTTGAGCGGATTCCGCTCCGACCGCCCCCGTTTGGTTCAGGAGATCCGGTCCAAGTATCCGCCGTCTCCCCTGCCCGTGGCGCTGGGAATTCCCGCCTCCTGGGCCCTCCTCCGCATCGCCGACTTCCCCACCTCGGACGCGGAAGAACTTCGCGGCATGGTGGAGCTTCAGATCGACAAGTTCTCACCCTTTCCCGTCGATGAATCCGCCATCTCCCACGAAATCCTCCTGAAAGAGGAGGGACACTGCCGCGTCCTGCTGAGCGCGATCCCGACGGCAACGATGAATATCGTCGGCGATTCCCTGCGCGACGCCGGCATCCGGACCCAGTGGGTGGATCTCAACCTGCTGGGCTGGTGGTGCCTCCTGCAGGACGCGGGCAAGATCCACACGACCGGCGCCCAGGCCTGTCTCATTCTTGACGACAACGCCTGCGACCTGATCGTGACCGTTCAAGGCGTGCCCGCCTCCATGCGGGCCCTGAGCGGCATGGATGATCTGCCTCCGGAGGAAATGGCTGACGAAATTGCCCGTGAAGTCGTCCACACCCTCGCCTCCCTGGACCTTGAACGCACCGGCGAACCGCTGACCGAGGTGGCCGTCTGGCACCGGGGCGAGCGGCCGGACGGCCTGCTTCAACGATTGGTCGATCCCTTCGGCATCACGGCCCATCCCTACCCGCTGGACAGCCTTCCACCGCTGGCAGAAGGCTTGCTGCGCCGGGCCAGGACCCGCAACCGGGATCTCATCGACCTTGCGCCTCCCGCCTGGCAGCAGGCCGAGAAAGACCAGCAGGCCCGCCGCCGGATGATTACCTTCTCCGCCGTCGTGCTCGGGATCTGGCTGACGGCGATCGGGATCCTCTTCGGCGGTCTCCAATTCCAGAAACAAAAACTCGCGCGCCAGGAAACACGGCTCGCCGCACTCGCTGCGCCGGCGGAGCAGGTCCGCTCGATCCGGGAACAGGCGCTGGGCCTGGAGCAATATGTCGACCGAAGCCGGTCCGGACTCGATTGTCTGCGCGAAATCAGTGAACTCCTGCCCCCGGGCATCGAACTCAAGTCGTTCACCTACCACAAGGGAAAGGTGGTCGAACTCACGGGCGAAGCCAACGCGGTCACGCTCGTCTACGACTTCAAGAAAGAGATGGAGAAGTCCAGGCTGTTCGTCTCGACCGATCTGACGCGTATCGTCCAGTTGCCGAACGGCAAACAGAATTTCAAGATGACTGCGGTTCTGCCGGGAGGTGAGAAACCATGAAAATCTCACCGCGCGAGATGATTCTGGCTTGGACCACGGGAACCGTGGCCCTGCTGGGCCTCACGTTCATCCTGTGCGCCCCCCGCTTCAAGGAATGGAAAACGCTTCAGAACAAGCAGTTGGAAACGGCCCGGAAGGTGGAGGTCACGCAGCATCTCGTGGACCAGGCACCGAAATGGGAGGCCAGGCTTGCCGAAATACGGAAGAAACTCCCGACGTATGCGCCGGACAAAGACGTGACCGCTGATCTCCTGATCAAGATCGATCAAATCGCCACCGCGCACGGCCTGATTCTGGCCAACCGCGACATGGAAAAGGAGTCCCTCAAGGGCGACATGTACGAGCTCGCCGCCAACTGCAAGTGGGAAGGCAAGCTGGAGGCGCTGGTCCGTTTCCTGTTTGATCTGCAGAAGGAAGATGCTATTTTGGACGTCAGCCAATTATCGGTTTCTCCGAGCGAGAAGAAAGGGCTTCGGGGAAGTTTTACGGTGTACTGTTCTTATTCCAGGAATCAGCCGGGGAACGCGCGGAAAAAGCCTGAAACCAAGGTCCAGCAACCATGACATCCTTTTTTCGCCCAAAACGCTTCTGGAAACTGGCAGGAATAACCCTGCTGGCGACCATGATCTCGTCCGGCCCCCTGCTCGCCCAGGCGCCGCCCCCTCCTCCGCCAGCCCCGGCCACGGCTCCAGCGCCGTTCCGGAGCGCCGGGCCCGCGGCGGTCAAGGTCGTGGAATCGGAGAGTGGCGACACCAACAAGACCGTGGCGCTCAAGTTCAATGCCGCGCCGCTGGACCAGGTGCTCCAGTTCTACAGTGATCTGACCGGACGCACCTTGCTCTCGGCTCCCGCCATCAACGCCTCGGTCACCCTCCGGAGCCAGACCGACCTCACCATCCCTGAGGCCATGCAGGCGGTGAAGACCGTCCTCGCCATGAATAATATCGGCCTGGTCGAGATTGGAACCAAGTTCGTCAAGGTCGTCCCGATCGGCAGTGTTCAGCAGGAAGGGCTGATCATTCAGAGCAACATGTGGCAGCAGTTGGTGCACGAGGAGAATGACGAGCTGATCAGCGAGATCGTTTCGCTGAAATATATCGACCCGGCGGAAGCGCAGAAGTCCATCGCCGGCCTGATCCACGCCTACGGCAAGATCCTGCCACTCGAACGGATCAACAGCCTGCTGATCGCCGACACCACCATCAACATCAACCGTATCAAGGAAGTGCTTAACCAGATCGATCAGCCGATCGAACTCAAGGAAATGCTCAGGATCTTCCCCATCCAGCACTCCAAGGCCACCGATATCAAGGCCCGGATCGATGAGATCATCGCCGACCAGAAGGATAAGGACAAGCAACCCACCGTCCGCAGCCTCCGCCAGACGGGGGCGCCGGGCGTGGAGGCGACGCCGCCCACCCTGCCGGGCGTCATCCGGGCACGCTTGCCAACGGCCGGCGGGACCGCTGCCGCCCAGACTTCCGAATCCGGCACCGAAGAGGGCCAGATGATCCGCGGCAACGTCAAGATCATCGCCGACGACCGGACCGGCGTGCTGATCATCATCACCCGCCCGGAGAACATGCCGTTCCTGGAACAGATCGTCACCGCGCTGGACATTGCCACCTCACCCGACGTGTCCATCAAGGTGGTCCGCCTGGAATACGCGGATTCCGAGGAGGTCGCCAGCATGCTTAACGCGCTGATCGGCGCGGCGAGCACGCCCAGCAAGACGACCGCGCCCAAGACGACCTCCACGACGACCTCCACGGACTCCTCCAAGTCCGGCCAGCCCGCCGCCGAACCCGCCCGCAGTTCCCAGCTTCAGGAATTCATCGAACAGCAACGCCAGGCGGCCACTTCCCGGGGCCCTGAGGCCAAGACCAAAATCGGTCAGCTGTCCGCCGAAAATATCAAGATCCTTTCCGACAAACGCTCCAACGCGATCATCATCATGGCCAGCCGGGGCGATCTGGCCTCCATCATGGATATCCTCAAGGACATGGATATCATGCTCTCGCAGGTGCTGATCGAGGCCGTCATCCTGCAGGTGGCGCTGGGCAGCACCGTCGAGCGCGGCGTGGATTGGGTGCAGCGCTCCATGATCGCCTACGACCAGAAGAACGGCGGGCGTGATCCGCTATTCGCCTACGCCGGGGGGGGCGGCGGCGGCAAGAGTACCCCGCGCGATGCCACAGCCCTGACCTCCACCGATGCCATTGCGGCCGGGGCCGGTCTGACCTACTACTTCACCCATTTCGGCCTCAACCTCGACGCCGTCATCAAGTGGTCGTCCACCGACTCCCGGACCAAAATTCTCTCCTCTCCCGTCATCCTCACCACCGACAACAAGGAGGCGAAGATCGACGTCTCCCAGGAGCTCTATTTCTATAAGGGGCAGACCCCCACCAGCGTCGGCGGCAGCATCGCTTACGTCCCCAACGTCGAGTCCCGCAAGGTGGGCATCAACCTCGTCGTCACGCCCCGCATCAACCAGAAGAAATTCGTGGTTATGGAGATCACCCAGAAACTGGAGAACCAGTCGGCCACGCAAGTCATCGCGGACCAGGGGGAATGGCCGGTCATCTCCTCCCGCGAGATCTCGGCCTCCGTGGCCGTGCGCAGCGGCGAAACCATCATCCTGGGCGGCCTGATCGAAAACAACAACTCCCAGACGCGCTCCAAAATCCCCATTCTGGGCGATATCCCCATTCTGGGCATTCCCTTCCGCTACTCGAAATCCGACAACCCGCGCACGGAAATCATCGTCTTCATTACCCCGCGCGTGCTCGATACTCCAGAGGAGATCGAAGCGGAATCCGAGCGCCGTAAGCAGGCTACCAGCGGCAAGGATATGTGGCAGAAGGGTTGGTCCGACAGCAAACTGGCGGAACCGCCTCCCGGTCGGGTGCGCCAGTGGTGGCGGAATCTCCTGAAGTAGTCGAAAGGGCTCATGATGAACATAAACCATTCCACTTTTCTCGTGCTGGCCGCCTGCGCCATGGTCGGGTCGGGCTGCAGCTCGCTGCAGATTGTCGAGGGCAACCTCGCCCCGCCCAAGTGGGTGGCCGACCCGTCGCTCGCCACGAACTACGACGCCAATGCCTATGTCTATGCCAGCGGCATCTCCACCTATTCCTCCATTCTGGAAGAGGGGATCAGTGACGCCCGTCATGACGCCATCGGCAAGATCGCCGAGCGCGCCGCCGTGGCCGCCGACGACATCTACCGCTCGGACCGCATGGACAAACGATCCACCGTGCAGTCCGACATGCCCAACGTCCCCCAGATGATCGGCAACTCCCATGCGGCGGTAGGGGCGGGCAACCGCGTCGACTCAAAGAATACCCGCAACCCCCAGTCCACGCATGTCTCCCAGACGCGCCTCCACCAGATTGATGAAGCCATCCTGACCTATTCCGTCTGGCAATACGGTCCGAGCTGGTGGGCCCGCACATGGCACGGAGATACGGCCATCCGCTTTTACGACGTGTACGTACTGATGCGCTGCCCGAAAAGTGAATTCGACGCCGTGCTCGAAAAAGAGCGAAAAATGGATGGGATGATGGATGCGTTACCCCCCGAAACGAAGTCGGGTGGCAACAACTAGAAAAAATAGTGGGTTGACAGGCGCCGCCCCATGGTGTAAATAGCGGCGCTTTTTCATGGCCAAAAGGTTGGGAGCAATATGAAGACGTCTCTGCCAGTAGACAGTGATATCCAGCGTAAGTGGTATGTTGTAGATGCGGCCGGGAAACCGCTCGGTCGTTTATCCGTGAAGATCGCCAATCTTCTGCGGGGACGCGGCAAGCCTATGTTTACCTCGCACATCGATACGGGAGATTTCGTGGTCGTCACGAATGCCCGCGCTGTCAAGATGACAGGCACCAAAGCCGCACAGAAGACCTATGTCCGTTATACCGGTTTCCGGAGCGGACGCAAAACAACCTCGTTTGCGATGATGAACGAGCGTCATCCCGAGCGGGTGGTCGAGAAGGCGGTCAAAGGAATGTTGCCGCACAACAACCTCAGCCGCCAGATCGTGAAACGCCTGAAAGTCTATGCCGGTGCCGAGCATCCGCATGTGGCGCAGGCTCCTACAACCATTGAATTAGCTTAAGAAGGGGAACTGACGTGGTCGAAAAAGTCACAGAATATCGTGCATCGGGAAGCCGCAAGACAGCGGTCGCCCGGGTTTGTCTGACACCCGGTACGGGCAAGTGGATCGTCAACAGCAAGGATCCGAGCGTCTATTTCGGAACCGAAGCGGTCCTCAAGTTCATCGAACAGCCCATGAAGCTTACGGATACCCGCGAGAAGTTCGACTTGTCGGCCCGCCTCACCGGCGGCGGCATCGTCGGCCAGGCCGGTGCCTTGCGCCATGCCATCTCCCGCGCCTTGGTCGTCTCCGACGCCTCGTTGCGCAAGGTGCTCAAGAGCAGCGGCTGCATGACCCGTGATTCCCGTATGAAGGAACGCAAAAAATACGGTCAGCCTGGTGCCCGCAAACGCTTCCAGTTCTCGAAGCGCTAGACCGAGCAACAGCTCATCAGACAAGCCCCGTACCGAAAGGTCGGGGCTTGTTTGTTTTGGAGCCCCGAAAAGGGCCCTGGCTCAGCCTGTGGGGGCCTTCACACGCCTGGCCATCACCTTTATCGGCCTCCGCCTGGCATCGCAGGGCTTACGTCACGGCAGGCCGCCGTCATCCCGGCGGCCAACTCACGGCGCCAACGCCGGCACCTCGCCGGTCTCGACGGCATGGCGGGCGTACAGGAACATGCCGGCCGACCAAGCCTGATATTTCACGCCCATGGGCTTGCCGGAAAGGCCGTGAAGCCACTCGTTGCACTCCCATTCCTCTTTACCGGGGCAAGGGAGGCTGGACGCCGGGCGTCGGGCGGGTGCGATTCGCATCGCCTCCCGGGGGCAATCCGCCCCCGCCGCCGCCACCGCCACCCCTGCCTTGGAACTGCGGGAACAGCGTGCTCGCCGCCGTCACCTCAATGATGTTGGTGAGGTAGGACGTGAACTGCGCGGCCTCCGGTTCACTGTACCCCAGACTGACCGCCAGGGCGTGAAACTCGCGATTGCGTTGCGAGATCAGAAGCGGGTCCAGCGTCCGGAGGTTATCCCGCAGGGCGCGCATGACCTCCCGCCGCTGCTCCCCGGGAAGATCGCCCTGCATCTGCGCCGCCAATTCCCAGGTTTCATCCAGCAGGGAGACCATCTGCTCGTATTGCTGCTTCTCGTCTTCCTTCAATTTTGAAGTATCATGGTCAAGGAGGAAGGCCGCCTTGCGGGCAAAAGCGGTCTGGACCTTTTGCTGAAACTCCTCGCGCCGCTTCTCAAACTCCGCCCGCCGGGCCACCTCATTGGTGCCGCGCTCCCCCATGAACGGCATGTCCGCCCCGCCCCTTCGGAAGGCATCGGGAGGGCGGTTGGTGGGACCCTGGCGCCACGAGGCCATCAGCGCCTCTTTCTCCGCCAGTTGGTTTTCAAGCGCCACGATGCGGCCTTGCAGGGTCTCGATCTCCGTCTGGCCTTCGGCCGGCGCGGGGGCATACACGACCCCGGTCCGTCCGGTTTCGCCGGACACGGGTGCCGCGGCCACCGTCACGGATACGGGCCGCGCCTTCAGCTGCTCACATTCCTGGCGATACTGCTCGCCCTCACGCCGATAATGAACCGCCATCAATATGGCGGCGACCATCGCCACAAGGATCAACCCTCTCAACAACCAAATTACTCTGGTCATCATTCTGTAGTCCCTTTTCCTTGACCCGCACGCGGCCTTACGCCGCCCCTCCCGGCACAGCGGTGCGGGGCCCTGCTCCCGCAAGGTCGAACGGCACAAATCCGATGCTTAACGCGGGCGAATCCAGCTTCAGTCGGAAATCGCCCCGGGCAGGATCGGCAAACCCAGGATCGGTGCACCGGCCGTCCCGGTCGTGTCCCGCCGCCTGCCAGGCGGCAAAATCCAGCTTTTCCCCGCCCACCTCGAATTCCACAGGCCCGCCCTCACGCCAGTAAAGATTGCGATCGAGGTGCGCCCGGCTGGCGGGCCAATCCCGATTGAGATGGCCGGGTCCCAGTACCACGCCGTCCCGATAGAGGATGATGTTCCCGACCATTTCGAAGCCGCAGTGTTCCTCCACACGGCTGTAGGCAATCTGTTCCTTCAGCCCGTAGGCAAAGATGTTGTTGCGGACCAGGTTGGCGCGCCCAAAGTGCTGGTGAAAGATCTGGTTATTGGTCCGATAGCCGAGGTTATTCTCTATCAGCAGTTCGCTGCTCCCCTCGTCGGGATAGATACACCAGCCGCCGTACGTGCGCGAAGTGATGTCGTGGATGAGATTGTAGCGCAGGCGGGTACCGGGCTGTACCCCGAGCGTATAGATGCCGCCCATGTCGGACAACCTTCCCTTGCCCAGGTCGTGGATATGGTTCCACTCGATGACGTTGCCGCACGCCATGCTGTCGGCATACCCCCAGGTCCAGCCCACCGAGACCCCGCTGTAGAACAGGTCGTGAATATGATTGTGCACCACCTGATTGCCGGCGGCATTGCCAATCAAAACCCCGATCGCGCTGGGATACACCCAGCCGCCATTCCCGATATCGCAGTCGGCCACGGTGTTCCGGCGGCACCCGTGCCAGATCTTCACTCCGCCCGCGCCCAGGTCGTCAAACCGGCACTCCGCCACGACCACATCATGGGCCTCCTCTTCCAGTTCGATGCCGTAGGTCCCCAGGTGAACAAACTGGCAGCGCTGAAACGCGCAGCGCTGGCTGTGCCGCGCGGACACCGCCGCCGGCACGACGTTGGCCCCCTGGCGCGAACAGGCGTAGTCCGCCGGCGGCGTCCACTCCGTGTGCGCGAAGGTCAATCCCTCGAAAACAAGATCCGCGGTCCCGTCCAGCACCAGCAGCTTCGTCAGAAGAGGCGCGACGACCTCCGTGTCCTGCATCTGCTCCCCCGGGCGGGGAAGATAGACAAGCCGGCGGAGGGGCCGGTCGAAGTACCATTCACCCGGGACCTCCAGCGCCTCGAACACGTTTTCCACGGTGTAATGGGCGCCCTCCTTCGTGAACTCGTGCGTCAGGCGTTGCGTGCTGTTCCGATCGAACGTCACAATCCGCTCCGTCTCGTCGATGGATTGAATACCAACCCGAAGGGAAACCCACAACGTCAGCACGGACAGTTCGACATCGGTCAGGTTGGTCCAATTCGCCGAGAGGTCCCCCGGCGCGAAGCGAAACCGGGTCGTTCCGCGGCACACGGTTTCCGCCCAGGTTCCGGTGAAGTTGGCCTCCAGCGCCTCGGCAACCTGGTATTCGCCCTGCCGCGGGAGCGTGGGGCGCGGGGCCCGCCGGCCATCGACCCAGAGTTGCCGGAAATAGTGAAGCCCCCCTGCCGCCTCAGGCAGTTCCGCGATCCACGCCGCCTGACCATGGACCGTTTCTTTTTTGAAGCCGGTGATCCGCCGGCCGCCGCTGAACACCGGAGTCTCGCCCGGATAGGCGGCATAGGTGACGGGACAGCGCGGACGCTGCAGCACGGCACCCCCTCCGCGCTTCTCGGACAGACCCGCGTCCTCCGGACCGAACACAAGCGGTTCGGACAACTCATACCGGCCTCCCCGTATCAGGACACGCAGCGGACTGGGCGGCTCGTTCCGCTGTCGCCATGCCCGCACACATTGCTGCGCCCCGACGAGCGAACCCAGCGGTCCATCGGTTCCTTCCGCATTGGGCTCCGGCAGTAGGCCACTCCAGGTGTCACGGCCGTTCACGGCGACATACCACGTCATCATCTCAGGTGTAGTCATAGGATCCTCTGCAGTCATGGAGCCCCACATGATGGGCCAATCCCGCCGATTTCTCAACCTCATCGTGGTGGAAGGGTTGAATGTGAAAGGGTTTAATCCTTGTTTCCTGCGGCGCCGCCGCCTTGGAGTGCGGCAGTTCTTCACTGCCGCCTTTCCTGGCGCGCCATCAAACGACGAGGGCCCCACTCGCGTCGCGTGCACAAGCATCCTGCCCTTTGCCGGCTGCAGGCGGAACGCCCGTGCCACGAATCCACGAACCATCAACGGAAAGAACATTTGAAGAACGGACGGCAAACGCCTACGCTCTTTCACCACAGGAGACCACAACCATGGGTAAACCGATTCCTCCGGAAATGGCGAAGCAGATCGCCGATCACGTGTTCGCCGGCAACAAGATCACCGCCATCAAGCTGTATCGCGAACACAGCGGCGAAGGACTGAAAGAGTCCAAGGACTTCGTGGAGGCGATGGAAACGGAACTCCGCGCCAGGGAACCCGGCAAATTCACGGCACGCCCCGCAGGCAAGGGTTGCCTCGGCATGATCGCTCTGTGCGGTCTCGGCACCATGGGGTTTCTACTCGCCGCAGTGGCGTGGCTAAGGTGAACACCGCGCTCCAATCCACCAGGCTCAGGCTGTCATAATCTCAACCATATGCCGTCCTGGCGCCGCGATCGCTACCGTCAGTAATCCATTTTCCGGTTTGAACTCAAAGACCGTTTCGGCACCATCAACCTGCACCTTCGAGGGACGCTTGCCGCAGACGGCTTCAAAAGCCCCGCCATCGCACACCCCAACTCGGACCGTTCCGGCCCGACGGGTCAGGGATTCAATGGCGCCTGAGGCATTGAAGAAGTTCGTCAGCCCGATCACCGCCACCCCCTCCAGCACCGGCACGATGGTCACGACTTCAAACTGCCCCTCCGGCAAAGCCAGCGCCATCCCTTGCTCTCGCGTCACCCGGCAGATCTGGCCCGAAACGTGTCCATGCAGCACGAACTCCCCGGCTTCAGCCGTGGGCACGTCGGACGGCCTGACCTCGCCCTGTAACACCGTCCGTTCCGCCTCCTGGGCATGATGACGGGCATTGAAGGCCCCGACGACGGCACCGTGCTTGTTCCTGTTGAAGATCTTCAGCAGCACCGGTTCGCGCGTCACATCCCTGAACAGGCAGTCGGCGGTCGGGCGGCCCGGTTCCAGCGCGCGTAAGGTCGTCCCATCGGAGCACACCAACTTGCGCAGCAGCGCGACGTTGTGTCCCCCTGGCTTGTCGGAAACGTAGACCGGCGAACCACTCACCGCGCGTCCGGCGGCGTGAAAGCCCCCCATCTCGTGCCCGGACTGGAACATATCCCAATCCCCCAGCAGGAATTCGCCGAACCACAGGCACACTTGCGAGTTGGTATACAGGTGCAACCCGTGCGTCTCCGGCCGTTTCGGCCAGAAGTCGGTGGACGTCCTCATAAGGTTCGAGACGGGCGACTGATACCAGTTCTCCAGAGGATGCCCCATGCAGTTGATCAGCGCCCCCTTGAAATGGCGTTTCACCGACGCCTCAAGGGCGCTGCGGAACGTCTGGAACAACTTCGCGCGTCCCCCCCGGCGATCAGCCAGGTACTGAAGTGAACCCTGGTTATCGATCTTCACGCCGTCCACGCCCTGGGCCCGCAGAAAGGCATGGTAGTCGCTGTAGAACTTGCGAGCCCGCCGGGGATTGATCATCGACGTGATCCCGCCGACCCAAGTCCATGATCCAGTTCACGTTCACGTGTTTGCCGCCGCGCGGAATGACCTCCACGGGCGCGTAAGCCGCCATCGCCTCCGGGTCGAGCCCGCCCCAATACCCGTTGACCGCATGCCACACCATGAAATGCTCAACCCCATAGCCTTCCCTGGCCATATCCACCGTGTTCTTGAGTCCACCCGGGAACTTCCCGTTCGCCTCGAACGCCGA
>CAYOIT010000019.1:40113-44235 GCA_964404035.1 uncultured Verrucomicrobiota bacterium
GTGGCCGCATCGTTGGTTTCGCCCAGGAGTTCCAGCGTGTCCGTGGCTTTGCCCTCCAGCGTGAACGTCATTTCTTCGCCAAACAGCGGGACGAGCATGACATGACCGCCGTCGCTCAGGCGGGCCAGCAACCATTGGGTCTGGGTCGGCACCTGGGACAGCTTCTCCCCGGCGGCGGGCACCATCCAGAACGGATCTTCGCCCTGACGGCAGACGGTGAAACGTTCCAATCCGGGCACCGCCCCCACCGCGAGGGCCACGCGTTGCCGGGCGCGCTCAACCGGCAACTGGACCGTGAGAAACACGCCCCCTCCAGGGGATCAGTCTCGCAGGCCAATTCTGCGGCACCCCCCTGCAACACCACCCGCTCGCCCTGCTTCAACATCCCATCCTGCAAAGTCCAAGCGTCCATGATCCAGTCTCCTTAAGTAAACCATTTCAAGAAAGTCACACCTTGTTTCGCGAGCCCGACCGGGCCGTCCCGCCGCGGTCGGCCTGCGGCAACCCGATCGCGTGGACGGGAATGGGCTCGAAACCGATCTGCGCCGCGGGGGTATCCGCCGGGACGCCCAGATCCCAGCGCGCCACATCGACGAAACCTGGATCGCTACCGGCCAGATTCCGGTCAAAAGTCACATGGGCGGACTCAGCACCCCAGTGCAGGTTGGCCAGGGGCCCGTTCAGGGCAATGTTCCGCTCCAGCCTGATCTTGGGGGGCACGCCATCGTCGGCCGCAAAGAACGGCTCCACTTCGCGCAGTTCGGGATAGCGCTCCGAGAAAGGTGGCTGGTCGGGATGCATGGCCAGATAGCGGTCGCGCATGGTCACGTAGATCATGTCATGCCACACCTTGGCCTTGTTCAAACCGCGGCCGTCAATCGCGATCCCCTGGTCGCAGTCCAACAGGAGGTTGTTGCGGACGATGAGGTCGCGCCCGCCGCCCAGCAGCATGGCCATCCTGGCATGCTCGATGATATTGCCCTCGATGGTCTGGCCGCTGACATTGTCGTCCATGTAAATGCCGATGGCCCAATGCTTATTGCCGCGCACGTCCGAAATCCAGTTGTGCCGGATCACGTTGCCGCGTGCCGTAAAGTCCCGGCCGGTATAGATGGCCCCGCAATCGTCGGTTTCGGTGCAGACATGGTGGATCCGGTTGCGTTCAATCAGGATCTCGTTGCCCCAGTAGATGATGGCGGAATGCGGCGCATCGTGAATGAGATTATTCGCGATCCGGATCCCCACCCCCCGCGCCTGCACGCCCGGCACATAGCACTTGGACCAGCGGGCAAAATGGTGCACATGGTTGCCCACAATCTCATGCCCGGCCGGCGTCAGCGTCGGGCGATCGCCGCCCGACACCTCGATCCCGGAATCGCCGCAATTCGAAATCGTGCAGCCGGAGACCGCATGCTTCCTGCCGCCATCGATGACCACGCCGTGGTTACCCATGTTGGCCACACGGCACCCGTCCACCGTAACGCTCTCGCCGCCCTGGATCGTGACCCCGCAACCGCGTCCCGCTTCCAGGGTCAGTCCGCGCAACGTCACGTGCGAGGCGCCCCGGACTTCCACCAGCGGTTTCTCCAGCATCGACACGAGGACCTCGGCGCCGTCCAGCGGATTCAACGGCCAGAAATAAAGCCTGCCGCTGGTGCCATCAACGTAGTACTCGCCCGGGGCATCCAATTCCTCCAGCAGGTTGAAATACTGAATGCGCTGCCCGGCGCGGTAACTGTAGTTCCCGTAGGGCGGCTTCATGCGGATCAAACGCGCCTGAAGGTCGATCGTATCGATCGCCTCATAGGAGTTGGCCCAGTCCCACGACCAGTAGCCATGAATCCAGGCGCTCTCGTAGCTCTTCCAGCGCTCAGGCCGGTTCTCATCGGCACGGTAATGGAAGCCGTCCTCAAACCTGCCGATAGATCCGCCATGCTCGTCCTTCACGGTCTCCGTCGAACCGACCGACTCAATCGTGGCAAACCGATCGTTCGGCCAGCGCGCCAGTTGCTGCGGAGCGCCTCCGATGATCAGTTCCAGAGGGGCGGGAACAACTTTGCGATTGAACCCACGTGACTTCAGGCAGCCGAAGTCCGTGATCCCGCAGGCGCGCAGATCGATCTGCAGCACGTGACCCCGGGCACCGGCATCGAGGCGTTCGAGCACTGCCGGATCGCTCACGGGCGAGAATCCCGACAGCTTGCGTCCGCCGAGCAGGCGCACCTTCTCTCCCTTGCAGGCGGCCATCAACAGCGGCGCCTCGGGCGTCCCGCCGTCCATCGCCTCGAGCACGAACGAATCGGACAGGAGGTAGTCGCCGCCCTGAAGCCAGAGGGTCGCCGGGCTGGTCACTCCTCCCGCCGCCTGCCGGCGTTCGCGAATCACCTCGCGGGCGCGCTCCAGCGTGGCGTACGGCCCCTTCCCGCCCTGCCCCCGCCGGCACGATCCATCCCACGTATCATTCCCGTCCGGCGAGACAAACACCTCGATCGCCGCGCTCATGGCCCCCGATGTTTCAGCCTTCACGATCACCAGCCTTTCTCGGGTGAGATCCTGCCGTCCACCCGCGTCTCATCAATCCGCGACAGGCTGAAGAACTTGCGCACACAAGTCAAGGATCTCTCCGCCCCACGCGCCTCACCCGGTTCCGCAAATACGTCTTTGATTGCGGCCGGACAACTATGGCATCCTGCACGAACACGGGGCGCAACCCTCCCTGACATGTGACACCTCCAAGAAAGCGACCCCATGAACCAGAAAACCTATTACATCGACCCGGCGGCAGGCGACGACACCCGCGACGGCCTGTCTCCCTCCCGGCCGTTCAAGACTTATGCCTCCAGGGAGTTCACCGGCGGCGACACCGTGCTCTTCAAGCGCGGCAGCATCATCCGCGATGCACTGTACGCGCGCAACGGCACCGCGCAGGCGCCGCTCACCTACGGCGCGTACGGCGAGGGCGCCAAGCCCGCCTTTCTCGGCTCCGTACCGGCCGGTGACCCGGCCCGATGGATCGAAGAACGGCCCTCGCTCTGGCGCTACACGGGAACGTTTCCCAGCGAAGTCTGCAACCTGATCTTCAACAACAGCGCCTCCTGCGGCAATCTGCGCTGGCAGCTTAAGGACCTGCAACAGCGCTTCGGATTACGTTTGGCATGAAAGACCGACAGGACGACGACACGTTCGTCATCTTCTACAAAGAAGACTTCATACGGAAATCGGCGTGTGAGAGCACGTCTGACGATTCGATGGACATGAGGAAAGATCTGAGGGGTCCGCAGAATCGAGCAAAAGACGGCGTCCACGCAGAGCAGAAACTCGTCTCCAAGACCGGGAACGATCCTCGTACCAGTCGAACGCCTCGGTCATCTCCGCCTCCGCTTCGGGACGGACGATGAGCCGTCGGCTCATCGTCGGTTCCTGATTCGTTCCCGCACCATTCCCCAAGGGGACCCCTCGTCGGGATTCTGATGACAGGCATCCAGTCGGCGATCAAGCTCAGCCTTCTGCTCGTCGGTCAGACCGACTTCCTCCGGCACCTCCTCGATCGTGTCCCAGATGTCTTCGACGAGTTGGATACGCTCGGGAACGCTCAGGCTCAGTACGTCCGCTTTGACCAGTGTGCTCATGCCGGCGAATACCACCACTGTCCCTTGTGGGCCTTCAATCACTTGCTTCGAACGGTCCGGCTCACTTCTGATTGTTACGTCCTTGAACTCAGGGACGACACGGCCTGACTCCGGGAACACCGAAAGACGTTCAACAGCCATGAATAGACTTGGGATGAATTTCCTTGCTGCGACGGAATCGTCTTCGGCGATGCAGGCACAAATCTCTTTCAAGTCTACGCGGGCGGCAGGCGACCAGGTCAGTTCTGAGCCATTCAGCTAACTCCTCCCTAACACGGTAGTGAGGGATCCCTTTGCCTTCATCCAACTCCCGAAGTCCCTTGCGGATTCCTGCGACAAAGTTAATGCGTTCTTGAATGCCCGCCAAAGAAGCTTCCTCTGGAAGCTCTTCTATCGTATGAATCGCAATTTCTTTGACTGTCATGGTTTCAGTCGCTGCGACATAGCTGGGCCACGCATCTGCTGGAAGCCAACATCAACCTGCGGCTCATCC
>CAYOIT010000020.1:0-39466 GCA_964404035.1 uncultured Verrucomicrobiota bacterium
ACTATTTCGGGCAACCAAGGCAAAAAGGAACCAGCCATCGGATCTACAGGACCCCATGGCTGGGGGATCCGCGGGTGAACATTCAAGATGACAAAGGGAAAGCCAAGGCTTACCAGGTCAGGCAAGTTATGAAGGCAATTGAGAGGTGGGAATATGAAAACCATTCCGCATGATCACTATACGTACCGCGTCACGTGGTCGGAAGAAGACAAAGAGTACGTCGGCCTTTGCGCCGAATTCCCGGGCTTGAGCTGGCTGGCTGCAGCACCGGAAACCGCGCTTCGGGGCGTTCGCTCCGTTGTGGCGGACGTCATCGAAGACATGAACAAACAGCGGGAGCCAATTCCTGAACCGTTGGCAAGCCGGTCTTTCAGCGGGAAGTTCATGGTGCGCGTGCCGCCCAATGTGCATCGCGAACTCGCATTAGAGGCCGCTGAGGCCGGTGTCAGCTTGAACCGCCTGGCATCAGCCAAACTGGCTCATGGATAATGGACCCTGCCAACCACACAATTCTGGCTATCGTCGCTCCGCGCCTCAGCCAGATTGTGACCGTTGGGACATGACCGATGAGACCCATGACTATTATTTCCGCGTTGGTGCTCTCGGCGGTTACACTCGGTTGCCGCTCACGGCCGGACTGGGTTACTCTGCCGACGGATGCGCCGGTTGTCTCATGCACGAACCTGGTCAAGCGGTGGGGTACCGTCTATCAGAAGAACTCTGGCAAGCCCTTCACCGGCACCACTTGGATCTATTATGGCTTAGGTTCAGTGGATGAGCAGGCCTACTACGACGGCAGGCCTGTCTACTCGAGCGGAATCCACATGGAGACCTCATCCGAAACGATGTTTCCGACCAATGCGGCTTGCCAGGACGCTGTACGGGAATTCATCGCGCGGGAAGGACCCAGCCATGACTCATACTTCTTCCTGGCTGAGTTCGGCAATGCTTCCGACATTCCGGTGCTCCTGCGTGCCCTCAAGAGATTCGGGGACACGAGTGGGGCCATGACCTGCAGCAAGGTGCATTGTCTGGAGGCCCTGCAGCGGATCACCGGAGCCTATCCTGGTGAGAACTATTCGGACTGGGTCCGTTGGCGGCGAGATGCCCGGAGTACCCAGCCGCCCTGACGGGATGGAGAAGTGCACGCGTTGATGCCATTGCGGTGCCAGAGATTGTAACCATGCCGCCCAAACCTTGGAGTTTGCGGCGCCAACCACTCTGAGACTCAAGATGAACGTTGTGATTGTCGGACAACGGCGTGTTGCGCGACTCGATGCCCGCGGTCGGGCCCCTCGTGGCAGACGTGAGTCGTTAATAACGCTTGACAATAATACCGTAGCGCGTTAATAGTCTCCGCATGATAAGGTCGTTCCGGTGCCAAGAAACGGAAAAGGTTTACCGGCGGGAAATTTCCCGGAGGCTGCCGCAGGACATTCAACGCGTGGCGATGCGGAAACTGTGGATGCTCGATGCCGCAACCGACCTGAACGCGCTGCGCGTGCCCCCAGCCAATCGGCTGGAGGTGTTACACGGCAACCGGAGAGGCCAGCACAGCATACGCATCAATCAGCAATGGCGCGTTTGTTTTCGCTGGCAAAACGGCGATGCGTATGACGTGGAAATTGTGGACTACCACTGAGGAGTGAACAGAATGAAGACGACGAAGATGGCCCCCATCCACCCGGGGGAGGTGCTGGCCGAGGAGTTCCTGAACCCGATGGCGATCAGCCAGTACAGACTGGCCAAGGACATCAGCGTGGCACCACGGAGAATCAACGAAATCGTGCATGGCAAGAGGGCCGTTTCTGCCGATACGGCCTTGCGGTTGGGCCGGTACTTCGGCATTGCACCGCAATTCTGGCTCAATCTTCAGTCCCACTATGATCTGGCGATGGCGGAGGATCGAATCGGCGGCAGGCTGACGGAAGAGGTTCATGTGCGTGCCGTTGCCTGAGCCGAAAGCAGACGTGTTGCCCAACTCACCCACAGCTCAGAGAGCGGTTCGGCCTTCACGCTCGTTGTAGACATTCGCTAGGACGCTGTAGGGGACGGTCACGGAGGGGCCGAAAATCGGGACCCGGTTGGCCTTGCCTTCCCAGCCGATGCATTCCCACGGGGCTGAGAATCCGGGACCTCTGGTGAACGCCTGCGCGCGCAGGTGCTTGAGGTAGCGTTGTGCCAGGGCCTTCGCTTCCCGCGGGTGATCTTCCTCCAGCACCGCGATCAGCCAGCCCGTCGGCATGTGCCAGAAAGCGCCGTTCTGGTAAGAGTTGAAGCCGGTCAGCGCCTTCTCCCAAGCCGACGTCGCCGAGGCATTGTGCCGGAGGGGAACATGCCGCAGCGCACCCTCGAACTCGATGTCGCCTTCCCGGAGGGCGGTCAGCAGCGTCTGGATCAGCCTTTCGCGCGCCTCGCCCTTCACCACGCCTTTGTATAGGCTGTAGATCGTGCCCCAGACATCCGGCTGGCCCGATACCCCGGTTGACGCTTTCAGCCAGCCCTCATAGAGGCCGGTGCCCGCAAAAACGGGCACAATGTGGGCGGAGGTGAGGGCTGCCTGTTTCCGATAGTGGGCGGCCTGGGCCGGATGACCCAGGGCGTCGGCCAACTCAGCCATGTGGCCGGAGGCGCGGATACGGAGCAGGGAGGCCATCAGCAAACTGCCGGTCATGTAGATACTGTCACAGAAGATGAACCCCACCGCTCTTTTCTCGGCGGTCGTGTAGACCACCCCTGTTTCCGGGTCGCAGGTGGGGACCTCATAGGCGAGACGCAGCCGTTGATACATCGATAGCCCGTTGATCTTCCTGCGGAGGAAATCGGCGTTGCCTTCGAGGCGCATCAGCAAGTGCGCCAGCCAGATCACATCGAAATGGTTGTTGTGCGGCGGGGTGATGCCCCAGGGCTCACCGCCCTGGTCCTCCCCGGCGGAGTAGGTTCCCGGGAAGAACACCGGGGTTCCATTGAAGTTGATGTGGTCGGCAATGGCATGGGGCGGCAGGTAGGCGCCGCTGGCCAGGGAACGGCCGGCGGGACTGTTTTGACACTGCAGGATGAGCCGGAGGTGGGCCTGGCCCTCCTCAAGGGTGACACTTCCGCCCGAGAAGATCATGGTGAAATCCTGGATCCAGACGGCGGGATAGCCATCATGACCCCCGGGCTGGATCACCGTGAAGGGAAGGTCATTCCTGGGCCGGTCGGGTAAAATGACTCCCGCGGGCATGCGGCAGGCGTTGGTGGTGGCGGCCACGAGGGTTTTCAGAAACGACAAATCCTTCTTCGAAATCATGACATGATCCTTGGTGCGCATGGAGCGTGAATCTATCAGCCCCCCTGGGCGCCGACAAGGTCAAGTTCCCCGAAACGGGGCGCGGCGCATTCTTCCCTTTTGTCGGCGTCGGTTTCTGGCATAATGTCGTCCATCAGAAGAAAGGGAGCATGACCCATGGCTGTGAATTTTGTGGAACGAATTGATGATGGCGTCAAAATCCGGAATGTGCTGGCGAGTGTGTCAGACAAGAGAGGGCTGGAAACGTTCATTCCCAGCCTCGTGAAAACGAACCCCGAGGTGAGGATTTACTCAACGGGCGGCACCTTTTCAGCGATACGGGACCTGCTGGGGCCGGCGGCGGCCAAGCACCTCGTCCAAGTGTCGGACTATACCGGCCAACCTGAAATGCAGGGCGGGCTCGTCAAAACGCTGGATTTTAAGATCTACCTCGGACTGCTGAGCGAAACCTACAATCCCGCCCACGTGGCCGATCTTCAGCGGACGCAGGGGGTGGCCTTCGACCTGGTGGTCGTGAATCTCTATCCGTTTGTCCAGACCATCGCCAAACCGGATGCGACGGTCGAAAAGGCCCGCGCCAACATCGATATCGGCGGGCCCTGCATGGTTCGCGCCGCGGCGAAGAACTTCCTGCGCGTGGCGTCGGTGACGGATCCGGACGACTACGTCCGGATCGCGGCGGAGTTGGCCGCGTCGAAAGGCGTGATGACGCTCAAGACGCGGTTCGAGCTGGCCCAGAAAGCCTTTGCGCATACCGCGGCCTATGATGCCGCGATCGCGGCATACTTGAAAAGCCGGAGCTATGACGACGTGAAGGCTGTGTACCATTTGGGGTGAGGCGATGTTTGAGCTGAGTGTCAAAACCCATTTTTCCGCCGCCCATCGTCTGGTGGGCTATGACGGCCCCTGCGCCAATCCCCATGGGCACAACTGGGAAGTCGAGATCTTCCTGCGCGGCTCGAAATTGAATGAGCTCGGGATGCTGATGGATTTCCGGGAGATCAAAGGCGCGCTGCGCGAGGCGATGAAAGAGCTGGACCACGTGGACTTGAACGAGCTTCCGTCGTTCGTCCGCGCCAATCCGACCTCTGAAAACATCGCGCGTTACCTGCATGGGAAAGTGGCTGAGAAACTGACGGACGGGCATTGCTGGGTGCACAAGGTCACGGTTTGCGAAACGCCCGGAACGACCTCCAGTTACTGGGAAGATGATTGCGTGTGAGCGTGACGGTCAAGGTCACGGAGACCTTTGTCTCCCTGCAGGGTGAATCCACGTGGGCGGGAGTGCCCTGTTTCTTCATCCGGCTGACCGGGTGCAACCTGCGTTGCGGGTACTGTGACACCCGGTATGCGTATGAGGGCGGCGAAGAGCGGCCGGTGGACGAGATCGTGGAAGCGTTTCTCCAGAGTCGGGCTCCGCTGGCCGAGATCACGGGCGGCGAACCGCTCCTGCAGGAGGGCTTTCACGCGTTGGCGGCCGGGCTTCGATCCCGCGGCCGCAAGCCGGTTCTGGTGGAGACCAATGGCAGCTGCGACCTGTCGGCGATCCCCGACGACGTTATCGCCATCATGGATCTCAAGTGTCCGGGCAGCGGCGCCTCGGCGGCCATGGACTGGGGAAATATCGCGCGGCTCCGGCCCCACGATGAAGTCAAATTTGTGATCGGTGACCGCGGGGACTTCGACTGGGCCTGCGGCGTGGTGGAGCGTCATGCCCTGGCCGGGCGATGCCACGCCGTGCTGTTCAGCCCCGTGTTCGAAACCTTGACGGCCGCGACGCTGGGAGGATGGGTGCAGGAGGCACGCCTGCCGGTCCGGCTGCAGTTGCCGCTGCACAAGATGATGGGGATCAAATGAGTCAGGAATTGCAGAACACGAACGGGGCGGTCGTGCTGCTCTCGGGCGGCATGGATTCGACGACGCTGCTGCATTATGTGATCAAACGGCTTCAGGTCGCTCGGGTCTACGCGTTATCGTTCCTGTACGGGCAGAAACACCGGCGTGAACTGGAGGCGGCCGCCTGGCAGGCCCGCGCGGCGGGCGTGGTGGCCCATGATGTGGTGGATATGAGCTTCTTTGGCACGCTCACGGCCGGCGGGTCGACCTTGACCGACCCTGCCCTGGCGGTGCCGCGTCTGGCCGACCTGAGCGCGGAGCAGTTGAGTCAGCCGCCCACTTATGTCCCGAACCGGAACATGATGCTGCTTTCCATTGCCGCCGCCTATGCTGAAGCCCGCGGCGTGACGGAGATCTTCTATGGCGCGCAGGCACAGGATCGCTATGGCTACTGGGACTGCACGTCCGACTTCCTGGACCGGGTTAACGCGGTGCTGGCGCTGAATCGACGGCGTCCCGTGGCGGTTCGGGCCCCCTTTGTCGCGATGCGCAAAGCCGAGGAGCTCCAGATGGGCGAGGCCCTGGGCGTGGACTATGCGCACACCTGGACCTGTTACCGCGGGGAAACCGCGCCGTGTCGGGAATGCCCCGCCTGCGCGGAGCGCATGGCCGCCTTTCGGGAGGCCGGCCGGCCTGATCCACTCGACCAGGCGCCCCCGCCCTAGCGTGGAGTTGTTCCGCAACAGTTGTGAAGGACGGGAGTATGGAGGCGACATCCGGCGCGGTAAAGGAAGCCGGGCTCCGGGGGGCGGTTACTTGTCCAGGCTGGTCAGCCCTTCGCGAATGGCGTATTTCGTAAGCCCCGCCACATTGTGTTCGCCGATCTTCTGCATGATGTGCTGCCGGTGGGTTTCCACCGTCTTGATGCTGACATGCAGCACCGACGAAATTTTCTTGGTGCTGTGCCCCTCGGCGATCAACTGAAGGATTTCCTTCTCGCGTTCCGTCAATTCCTCGCGGGGCGCTTTGCGGGTGGGGTTTGACCGGCGTGAGAACTCCTTCAGGACGTTCCCGGCGATCCGCGGACTGATGTAGATGCCCCCTGCGATCAGGGTCCGGATGGCGTTGGCCAGTTCGGAGAAGGCACAGTCCTTGAGCATGTAACCGGAGGCCCCGGCCTCGAGCATGCCCGTGACAAAGTGTTTGTCCGAGTGCATGGAGAGCGCAAGAATCTTGAGTTCGGGGCGCACTTCGCAGAGTCGGCGGGCGGCGCCGATGCCGTTCAGGTCGGGCATGGCCACGTCCAGAACCATCACATCGGGCTTGCTCTCCGTGGCCAGGCGGATGGCGTCATGGCCATTGGTGCCTTCGCCGACCACGATCATGTCTTTCTGCTTGTCCAGTAACGAATGCAGGCCTTCCCTGATGATCTGATGATCGTCACATAGCACGATGCGTATGCTCATGACTCTTCCTTTCTTGTCCCTGACCTGTGCCTGCGAGATGCTTTCCTATCCCGGTGGAACAATGCGCCGCCTCGGGGCTGGTGTCAAGGCGAAGAAATGCTCTCATTTCGGTACGGAGTGCTTTGTGCTTGATTCATAGGATGCCTGGCCTAATATTCCGCGCCAACGTCACGGGGGGCCGGCAGGCTGCCCTTTACTGGATTGTGGAGATATGAAATGGCCTCAGAACTTGCTTTTGCCCTGATCAACCCCTACACCATCGCCAAGTCACGGACCGGTGGCGTGATCGGCCGCCTGATGAGCCGGACCGGCCTCGATCTGGCCGCCGCCCGCATGTTTGGTCCGAGCGCGGAACTGGTGGATCGCTATGCGACCTCGCTGCTCTCAAGCAATCAGAGCGAACCCGGCTTTGCGCGGTTATTGAGTGAATACGTGCGATCCAACTACGCGCCCGATCCGGTCACCGGCCTGCGTCGGCGGGTTATTCTGCTGCTTTTCGAAGGAGAGAATGCCATCCAGAAGGTGCGTGAGGCCACCGGGCATCTGCGTGCGGGTTGGGTGGGTGGTGAGACCATTCGCGATACGTATGGCGACTACATCATGGGCGAAAACGAAATGGCTCGCTATTTCGAGCCGGCCGTCCTCGTGGCGCCCTCGGTGGAGCGCGCCGCACAGGTGCTGCGGCTGTGGGCCGAATACACCCAGGCCGATGGCGGCATCATCGATCACGGGGCGGATGTGACCGAAACGGAGGGGGTGCAGAGCACTCTCGTCTTGATCAAACCGGACAATTTCAGGTTTCCGAGCGTGCGGCCCGGCCACATCATCGACCTGCTTTCCCGTTCCGGCCTGCGCATTGTGGGAATGCGCAAGTTCTGCATGACGGTGGCGCAGGCGGAGGAGTTTTACGGCCCTGTTCGCGCCATTCTGCGCGAGAAATTCAAAAGCATCACCGGGCAGCGGGCGGGGGCCCTTCTGGAGCGGGAGATGGGGTTCGAGATCCCCGAGAATGCCAAGGCGGCGATTGGCGAACATATCGGGCCCATCGTCGGGGACCGCCAGTTCGAGGAAATCGTCCAGTTCATGACCGGTCACCGGCCATCAGAAATAGCCGAGGCGGACAAGGCCAAGGTGGGGACTGAGAACTGTCTGGCCCTGGTCTACAAGGGGATGAGCGCCGTCGAGAAAATCCGCTATCTGCTGGGCCCCACGGACCCCGCCAAGGCGCAGCCGGGATCGGTGCGCCGTGAGTTTGGCAGCGATATCATGGTGAATGCGGCGCATGCCTCCGATTCCCCTGAAAATGCGGCCCGAGAGATGAAGATTGTCGAGGTTCAAAAAGACACAACCGGAGCCTGGGTGGAGAAATATTATGGATCTAAATGACCGGATTACAGCGATTGCGCCGTCCCTGACCCTGGCGATCGATGCCAAGGCAAAGGCGCTGGCGGCAGCGGGGCAGAACGTTTGCGGGTTCGGGGCGGGCGAGCCGGATTTCGATACCCCTGAGCACATCAAGGAAGCGGCCATCAAGGCCCTGCGGGATGGCAAAACGAAGTATGCGCCCAATGACGGCGTTCTCGAGTTGCGATCGGCGATCGCCGAGAAACTGGCCTCGGAGAACAAACTCTCCTACAAGACCGAACAGATTCTGGTCAGCAACGGGGCCAAGCACTCCCTTTTCAACATCTTCATGGCCCTCTGTCGGGACGGCGATGAGATCATCATTCCCGCCCCGTTCTGGCTCAGCTATCCGGAGATGGTGCGCGTCGCCGGCGGCAAGCCGGTGATGGTGCGCGGCAGCGAGGCTCACGGGCTCAAGGTGACTCCCGACCAGCTGACGGCGGCGATTACCCCACGGACCAAGGCCCTGATCCTCAACAGCCCCTCCAATCCCACCGGGATGGTCTACACGCAGCAGGAACTGCGCGCGCTGGCCGAGGTGGCGGTGCGGAACAACCTGTATATCGTCTCCGATGAGATCTATGAGCGGATGGTCTATGACGGGGCGGAAGCGACCAGTGTGGGGAGTCTTTCGCCGGAGATCTTCAAGCGAACCATCACCGTCAACGGGTTCAGCAAGCCTTACGCGATGACGGGGTGGCGGCTGGGATATTACGCGGGACCGATCGAGATCGTGAAAGCCGGCTCGGCGCTGCAGAGCCACAGCACGTCGGCTCCGAACACTTTTGCCCAATATGGAGCCATCGCCGCGTTGCGCGGACCCCAGGACTGCGTGGCCCGAATGGTGACGGCGTTCAACGAGCGCCGCCAGTATCTTCATAAACGGCTTGCGGCCATGCCGGGGGTCACCTGCGTCCGTCCCACCGGGGCTTTCTACGTGTTCCCCAATATTTCCGCATTTGGCCTGAAGTCGGTTGTCTTTGCCGAGCGGCTGCTGGAGTCCGAGAAAGTGGCCGTCGTGCCGGGGTTGCCCTTCGGTGCCGATGAAAACATCCGCCTCTCCTACGCCTGCAGCCTGGCGAATATCGAAGAGGGAATGAAGCGGCTGGAGCGCTTCCTGGCGACGCTGTAGGAAGGGGGGCGGCCTCGCGCGTCTGCCTGGCCCCCCGTCTTGTGGGCTAGCCCTTCTTTTCCGGCGCCGGTTCCTGGGCAGGGGCAGAGGGCGGCGCGGCATTCGGGGCCATGGCCGGCCCGGAGGAAACGATCACCTGGGCGGCGCGCAGCACGAACGAGCCGAGCTTGTATCCCCGCCGTGTTTCCTGGATGACCGTGTTCTCAGGCTGTTCCTCTGAAGGTAACTGCGTGATGCACTCGTGCAGGTGCGGATCGAAGGCCTGATCCTTGGTGTCGATGACCGTCACCCCTGCTTTTTCAACCGCCTGGTGGAATTGTTTGAGAATCCCCTCAAAGCCCTCGATCACCGTGTGCTTGATATGATGTTTGTGGGCCGACTGGATGCCCAGTTCGAAATGATCGATCACCGGCAGGATGTCCTTGAGGATCTTTTCACTCGCCCGGCGTGACTGATCTTCGCGATCACGGACCATCCTCTTGCGGAAGTTGTCGAAATCCGCCTGGAGACGAAGCAGCCGGTCTTTCAATACGGCGATCTCCTCATCCCGCGGGTCGACGTCCTGCGCCGTTTCGGGGCTGGACGTCTCAGGGGTCATTTCGGCGGTTTCCCCGCCGGCGTCGGGTTGAACAGGAGTCTGTTCCTCTGGTGTTACGTCATCCATTTTCTTTTTCCGCCAAAACATGTTTCCATTCAATCCAGTCCGTTTCACACAAGCCTGATCGCGTATCGGGGAGCACTCTAGCGTGTTTCGCCCTGCATCTCAAGCCGGAAGGGCGAACCCGGATTCGTGCGGGCGCATCTGTGGCGTGGTGCAAGTGAACGGGCGCAGTACGGCCGGCGCTACGCCGCCGGCCGGGGCGGGCGACGTAGCGCCCGCCCTACTGGCGTTCGCCTCGGTTCATAACAGAATGTGCTGGCATTCTGCAGGGCGAAAGCAAGAATACCGGTCATAGATGCATGCCCCGGTATCCTCCGGGGAGAGTGAGGAGTGCCGCTTGCTTCATATTTTTGTCGATGCCGATGCCTGCCCGGTGAAGCCCGAGGTCTACCGGGTGGCAAAACGCTATCGGCTCAACGTCACGTTGGTGGCCAACTCCCGGATGCGTTTCCCCGACGACGCCGGGATCACGCTCGAGGTCGTGGGAGGGGGCTCGGATGCGGCCGATGACTGGATTGTCGAACATGCGCAGCCCCATGACATCGTCGTGACCACCGATGTTCCGCTGGCGAGCCGCTGCATTGCCCTGGGGGCTTGCGTAATCGGGCCGACCGGGAAACCCTTCACGCCGGGCAATATCGGTCAGGCGGTGGCCATGCGTGACCTGTTGTCGGAACTCCGTGGCGCCGGGGAAATCACGGGAGGGCCTCCACCGCTCACGAATCGCGACCGGTCGCAGTTTCTCCAGCAACTTGACGAAACCATACAGTCCATTCGCCGGAAGCAGGCGTGACCCCCGACCCTTCCGCCAGAAAGCCCGTATGAATGATACAGAACATGGCCCCTTCGGACAGATTCCGGTGTTGGGTGACTATGATGTGGTGGTCTGCGGCGGCGGGCCGGCGGGTTGTGCCGCCGCCATCGGAGCCGCGCGCCACGGGGCGAAGACACTGCTGATCGAGAAATACGGCTTTCTCGGCGGCGCGACCGTGGCCCAGCTTGTCTCCGTGGTGCTCAGCACGAACGGCATCGACTTCCAGGGCCTCTGGCACGAGTGGGCGCGACGGCTGCTGGTCGCCCGTGCCATGGCCCCGCTGATCCGCACCCCTTCTCCCTTGTATCCCGATAGTTCGTGGTTCCGAACGTCCGTCGATTCGGAAGGGGTCAAACGGGTCTGGGACGATCTGGTGGAAGAGGCCGGTGTCCAAACACTGCTGCTGGCGCATGTGTGCGGGGTCCGCGTTGACGGGGGACGCATCACCGGCGTCGTGGTCCACACCCGCGCCGGGCTGCGGCTGGTCGGGGCGCGGCGTGTGATTGACACCACGGGCGACGCCGCAGTCTGTCATGAGGCGGGTGTGTCGTGGGATCGCGGCGTGGCGGGTAAGCCGTGGCCGCAGCAGGTCTCGCTGGTGCGCCGGATGGGCGGGGTCCCGGCGCCGGGGACCGAGGGCGGCCGTCCGTTGGGTGGCGGCGGCACGGTTGCCTACAGGCCCGAGACACTGGGTCGTGTGGACCGTCTGCGGGTCGATCCGCTCGATCCCTTTGCCGTTTCCGCCGCCATGCGCGAGGCGCGCCGTGAAATCCGGCGACAAGCCGAAGCGCTGCCGGCGGGGCAATATCTCGTGGATACCGCCGCTGAACTCGGGATTCGCACCTCGCGCATCGTGCAGGGGCTGGCCCGCGTGACGGACGACGATGTCTGGGCCCTGCGCAAGGCTCCCGACGGCATTGCCCGATCGTCGTGGGAGATTGATATCCACCCGCCGGATGACGAGCGCCCGTTGCCGGAACGCTGGTTCCACAGCCGGAGCGCGGCCTACGCGGCCTTCACCTGCCGCCTGGCCGAAGGCGATGGGTTTGATATTCCGTATGGTTGCCTGGTGACGGCGGGTGTGGACCATCTGCTGGTGGCGGGGCGTTGTCTCTCGGCCGGGTACCTAGCCCAAGGCTCGCTCAGGATTCAGCAAACCTGCATGAGCACCGGCCAGGCCGCCGGCGTGGCGGCGGCCTTAAGCCTGCAGGCCGATACCACCCCGCGCGAACTCGCCTCCCCGGTCCTCGTGGCGCAGTTGAAGCAAGACCGTGACGTGGAGCCCGCCTTCCCTCTTTGATTCTAAGCGTCAAAGGCGGGATGGGGTTCGGGGTAGCAGGAGCGCGGCGACGAGGACTCCGACGACGACCACATCGAGGGTCGCGAGGGACGCGCCCTCCAGGCCTCCGATCCAGCAGGTTCCCGCAATGCCCGCGAGCGGGCCGGTAAGATTGCCAATCCCAATCACGGCTTCGTGCAGGCCGCCGTGTTCAGCTTTGCCACCCCCGTAGTCGAGGGAATAGAAGATGGAGGCCGAATAGATCAGGCCCAGGGCCAGCCCGAAGACGGTCAGGGAAAACAGGACCAGCGGCAGTGAGGCGGTCAACATGATGCCCGCGAAGGCGATCGGGGCCAGCAGCAAGGCCGCCAGGTTCCACCCGCGATGGTAGTGCCAGCGTTCCCAGCGACCGAACAGGAAGAAGGCCAACGACCGGGCCAGGTAGAACGCACAGGTCATCATGATCACCAGCCGGGGGGAACGGCCCACCCGTTCGCCCAGTGCCGGGAGCAGGGGCAGCAGCACGGCAATCATCACGTAGGTGAGCGCATTTCCCAGCCAGGCGGCATGCATGAACCGACGTTTGATGCCGGGCGGAATGCCGGCGGTGGAGAGTGCCGGAGCCTCCGGTGCGGCGCCGGAGGCGGCCGGGACGGCCGCCCGGCGAGTGAGGAGGAACACCAGCGACACCCCGTGCAGGAGGCCCGGGATCCACACCACCGAGGAAGGATTCCAACCCACCAGAAAGCTGCTCAGCAGCAGACCCACGGTGTTGGCCAACGCCCAGGTGATGTTGTAGGCCGCAATCCGCTGCGGTTTCGAGAGCCCGGCGGGGGCATGGAACACCGCGGATTCCAAGGCCGGCCAGCACGCACTGACCACCACGCCGTACATAAACGCGAGCACAAACGGGGTGTAATGCCAGGCCGGCAACCAGCCTGTGAGCAGTAAGAGGGCGTTGATGGCGAAGGCGGCACCGAGCAGACGGTCGGCGCCGATGCGGTCCGCCAGCCGCCCTCCGTAACAGGCACCGGGAACAATGGAGAGGCCGAAGCACATGCTCAGCCACAGGTTCTCGCTATCGGTGTAGTGGAAGACCGCGCGGGTCCAGAAGAAGACGGTGGCGGCAAAGATCGTCATGCAGATCGAGTTGGCCGTTGTCAGGGCGTAATAGAAGGCGAGGGAATGAGCGGCGGGGGGATGATGAGGTTTCATAGCTGAAGCTTGGTGAACATGGAGCGACAGGGTACCGCGAAGCGGGACGAGAGACAATAGTGGAAGGAGGAGGAGATTCCCCGGTTTTCGGATCCCCAGACAGAAGACTTCTTCACCACTGATAGGGAAATGAAGAAATCCAGACAGGAAGATAGCATGTCGGGTGATGTGTTCGTCTGGCGGACGCCAGACGAACACATCGCCCAATGAGACTTCTTGTAATCTGGGAAAACAGGGTGATAGGCCCTGCTTGCCTTTCCATGATTCCCAGGGAACGGTTGCGGCATTTTCCCTGGGGTGTATTCCACGCCAGGAAAATGCCGCAACATTGGACTTCTCCCGCGTGGATTTCTTCATTTCCCCATCAGTGGTGCCTCCTCCAGCTTCCGCTCTTGTCGTTGACAAACTGGTTCGTGATGACCAATGCTGGGGCAGGTTCGGAGCACCGCAGCGTCCCTGGAGAGTTGGGCCCCTAGACATCATGAGCAACATCACCATGCTTGACTGGGAGGTTGGCTGGACCGCCGACCCTTCGCAATCCCCCGTGCGTTTCGTGCCCGCCACCGTGCCTGGCGCCGTTCAACTGGACTGGGCGCGCGCCGAAGGGTGGCCGCCCTATTGGTACGCCGACAACTTCCTCCAATACGCCTGGATGGCTGATCGCTATTGGGTTTATCGGGCCACCGTGCCTCGTGTGTCGCTGGCCGCAGAGGAACGCCTGTTCTTCATGTCACGCGGCGTGGACTACGAGTGCGAGGTGCGCCTTGACGGCAAGCCATGCCATCATCAGGCTGGCATGCACACACCCTTTGAGATCGATCTCACCGCTGTCGCCGCCACGGGCGGCACACTGGAGGTTATTATTGCTCCCGCCCCGCCGGGCGAGGGGCAACCCGTCTCGCGCCATTGGCCCACTTGAAATCGTGGTTCATCTGCAGGCTGACGGCAACCGCTTCCGACTGGGAAGCTGGGCCTGTCCCGGCAGTGCGGAGGGAACCAACTGCGCCGGTCCGGTCATGCGTGGGGTCGTTCCCCCGCGAATCGCGGAAACCTTCGAGTTGATCCTTGATGTGGTCGACCGGCCGGAATGGTCATCCCTCTACACGTTAGCCTTTACCCGAACCGCTGCGCCCGCTCCCTAACCAGGCATAGCCGGAGCCAGAAGGCAGAATCGAATCTGGAACTCAGGAACTCATGGCAAGAAATCCCGCCTCTGCTCCTGATTTCCTGAGTTCCCGATTGAACCTCCGCTGTCGTTCAGGTGCGACGCCGTTACCTTTTTGAGATGGATTCTATTTATCAGGAACCAAACAAGGCTCGATTGGCGCAGAGGGGGCTCTAAGGGAGAAAGGCCCCTTCGGCTCTCAATCTTGCGCGCAGGGCGTCTGTGTCGATACTGCGGAAGTCGTCGGCTCCTTGTGTGATCAGAAGGGCCGCCGCCGTTCCTGCGGCCTGTCCCACTGTCATGCAGGGCGGCATCACCCGGATGGCGGACTGCGCTTCGCGATCGGCCGACACCGAACGACCGGCGACGATCACGTTCTTCAGGCCTTGAGGCAGAAGGCAGCCGTAGGGGATGCCCTGGAACTCACCCTTGGCGTAGCGGGCGTCGTGTTTCTCTTTTTCCCAGTTCCATTCCCCCCGGCGTTCACGGAGTCGGTTGGCCAAGGATGGATGGATGTCGATGAAGAAGCTGTTGAGCGAAATCTCGTCCTTGAAACGGCGGCGCGCGTGGTAGTCGTCGACGGAGAGGACGTATTCACCGACAATCCGCCTGGTTTCGCGGACCCCCAGAAGGGTCGCCGTCTGGATAAGCTCCGCCCGGCTTGAACCCGGAAGATACTTCCTGAAGGCGTTGCGGAACTGTTTCGCCTCGAGGCGGCCGTCGATCATGGCCTTGGTGACGCTGCGGACATCGGTGCCGTCGACATCCCAGAGATGGCCGCCGTTGATGCGGAACTTCGGATGGAAGAAATCGTCCTTGATCAGGGGAAACTCCGGATCATCGACCATGAGCTGCTTGAAACCGGCCGGCGCGCCTTCGGTCGAGATGCCCCCCATGACCATACACAGCGAGACCGGCTGCAGGTCGCCGTCCTTGTCGCCCTTGACCGTCTTGGCGCCGGCGAAATGGCAAAGGTCGGCGTCGCCGGTGCCGTCGATGAAGAACCTGGCCTTTACGACGGACAGTCCGTCTTTGTTGGCGATGATGGCCTCCTTGACGACGCCTCCCGGCGCCGTGACGACGCCGGCCAGGGTGGTGAAGTACAGGAGGTCAAGCCCACTGGCGACGGCCATACGGTCCATGACGATCTTCAAGGCCTCCGGGTCTATGCCTCCCATGTCCTTGATGTCGTCACTCGGCGGCCTGCCGGCGTCGGCATGAAGGCCGTCGAGCACCTCCTTGGCGAGGCCGCGATGGATGTACTTCTCGCTATCGTGGAAGCCGCACCAGCCGGGGACAAGCCCTGCGGTGGCCATTCCCCCAAGCATGCCGGTGGCTTCGACCAGCAAGGTCCTGGCTCCCCCTCGCGCCGCCGCCACGGCCGCGCAGAAGCCCGAAGGTCCTCCGCCTGCGACCAGGACATCGTACCCGCTCAGTTCCCTTATACCGGAGATCTCGCGTTTGCTCATGGCTGTTTCCTCGATTGGCTCCCCATTAATGCCGTGGCCGGCGTGTCATCTCAACTCACTCGAAGCCGACTCTGCCCAGTTCTTTGGCGTTATCTTGATCTCGACTAAGTGAGTCGTTCTGTAAATCCGGTAACGTATTCCGCAAGGTGGACCGAGCTGTCCCCGGCGCGGTCTGACGCCGGTCGGGACACCGGCGTCCACCCAGTCGGATACGTCACTGTATTTACGACACGAAATGTCGTAACAAGGTATCAAAGCGAACGATCCGTGCGACAGTCCTTTCGTCCTTGTCCGGCTTGCGGGCCTGCCGCCAGAGCGGCCAATCGAACCCGGCTTACCAGGATGAAGAGCCGTGTTCTTTCGGAAATGGGCGTTGCCCGCTGTTTACCGGCGGATAATGTCGCCGTTCCACAGCATGCCGAGGAACTCGGCCGCAGGCAGCACGAGCACGTCATCAAACAATGCGCGACGTTCGCCAAGGTGAACGCCAAAAGCATGCACTGGCGCGGGCGAAAGCTCTTCACGCAGACGTCGCAGTCCGACGGAGAACCGCTTCTGCCACTGTGAAGTCGCCTTCATTTCGATCGCGACGAATCCTTCGCGCGTTTCGCACAGCAGGTCGACTTCCGCGCCATCGTGACTGCGCCAGAAATAGAGACTGTAGCGGAGTTTCGAATAGCCCAGAAACGCACGGATCTCATGGAAGAGGTAGGTTTCGAGCAGGGGCCCGGTCTCTTCCTGAGATGGTGGGTAGGGTAAACGACCGGAAAGCGCACGAGCGACTCCCGTATCGAACAGGTAGAATTTCGGATGGGCAACCTGCTTCGTTGCGCGCTTAAGTTTCCACGGTTCAATCCAAAAGCCGAGCAAGGTATCGGCGATGATTTCAAAATAGTTCTGCACGGTCGAACGGGCAACGGCGGCATCGCGGGAAATATTGCTCAGGTTGGTGACCTGCGCATTCTGTCTGGCGGCGATTTCCAGGAACCGTGAAAAAGACGCTACGTTGCGGGTAACGGCTTCGGCGCGGATTTCCTCGTTCAGATAGGTATGGGCGTAGGTCGTGAGAAATCCGACGGGATCGGTGCCGGTCACCGCCAGCGGGAGCGTGCCGGTTGCGAGGGCCGCATGCAAATCGAACTTCGGGCCGAGTTCGGCCGACACGAGCGGGAACATGCGGGCTTCGATGGCCCGTCCGGCCAACAGGTTCACGCCGGAACGTTTGAGTTTTCGTGCGCTGGAACCGCACAGGATGAAACGCAGCCCGCCACTCTCGATCAGGCGTTGCACTTCGTCGAGAAGCGCCGGTACTTTCTGAACTTCATCGAGCACGACCCATCTTCCAGCGGGTACCGTTCTCAACTCGTCGAATAGCCTGCTTGGCTCACGTTCAAGGCGCAGTGCTTCCCTTGTGTCGAGCAGGTCATAGCGTGTAGCTTCAGGGAAATGCTGTGTGATCCAAGTTGATTTTCCTGTCCCTCTTGGACCCAGCAGGAGAATGGAGGTATCCGGGGCCTTCAGTAATCTTGAATACATAGTTGTAATAAATACGGGAAATATTACATGTATACAAGCAGAAACACACAGGGCTCATTCATCGTGGTGGATAGCTTGTTGCGGCCCAACGCAGAACCCACCCCTGGCCCCTCCGAGGAGGGGGATCCGTATGGTGGGGACAGGCGGAGATCCCCTCTTGGGAGGGGTAGGGATGGGTCCGGCACGGGGATGAGTCTGGCCGAATGACCTATGTTACCAACGACTTACGACAGCACGTGAATACGCCCTGCAGAAACACAGGAAGTCGGCTCTTGATCCTTGACGGGACCATCGACCCGCGCCTGGCCGCGCGTCCGGGGACCTTGTGGGCACGGTCGTCCTGGTGACTCAGTTGGCGCGTGATTGGGACGTTGAACCCGCTTTTCAGAGCCGTCCAGGGGAATGAACAGGTTGTGATCTTTGTATTCTGGAGGGCGGCAATCCCTTGCCGCCGGAGTCGGGGCCGGCATCTTGCAACCAGCCGGTGGCCCTGGCCAGTAGCTTGACGTAGTGGACGTAATGGGGCCATGACACGTCTGATGGAACGCCATGGTCGCAACTGGGAATGTAGCCGCCGTCGCGAATCACCGGCACGAGACGCTCGATCTCCGCCTCGATATGACGGCCCTGAGGGCATTGACCCGGAGTGATGGGGCACCCGAGCCGGCGGCGGCGCTGGCCCGGCGGTTGCATATGAGCCCGGCCCATTTTCGCCGGCAGTTCAAGGCCCGGACGGGAACCTCACCCAAGGCGTTCCAGGTGGCTCAGCGCATCACAAGGGCCAAGGAATCCCTGGCCGCCGGTCGGTCGCTCAAGGAGACGGCCGCCAGGCTCGGGTTTGGGGACGTTTTTCACTTCACGCGGCTGTTCCGCCGAGTCACCAACCAGACGGCCGGCCAATTCGCCGCTGTCTTCACAAAAGGGCCTCCTCCTGGGAGTAGTCCCTGAACTTGAAGGCCACGGGGCCAAACGCACCGCTCGAGTGAGTTTTCCCGACCTGCCTGGCCCCTGACTCTCAACGGCTTCCGGTGAAACCTCGAATCTGCGGTATAGTGTCAGATAACTGTACGGGTTGTTTGGGCGACTCGCTTTTGAGACCCTGTGAGGATTACGGCATCGTCAACTTGAGGGGTAGCGTCATGCGCAAAATGGCCTTGGTCGGTACGATGGTGTGGGGCACGCTGCTTGGGGTGGGGAGGGTCGGAGCGGCCGACCTGGAGTTACGACTCCCGCTTCGCCGCACGGCGTATCAGACAAACGAAAAACTCTCCCTGGCGGTCATTCGGAGCGCGACGAATGCAGACTTGCCTGCCGTGAAGGCGGACCTGGACCTCCGCGGCGCCGATGGGAGCGTCCTCCATGTCGTGCTGCCCCTGCCCTTCGTGGCGGCGGCGACGCAGGGTGTGACCGTCGCCACGGAGCACGTGGGCCTCGATGCCCGGTTGCTCCGACCAGCCGCCTACGAACTGAGTGTCACGGCCGGCGGACTGACGGCGACGCAGCGGATCGACGTGTGCAGCCACATCCGCAAAACGCCCTTCCGGTTGATCGACTGGGGCGGTTCCGGGAATGGCGCCGAGCAGGCCCTCGCCGGCGAGAACGGGACGGGCATCAATCTTCAATACGCTTCCTGGAACGGGTTCGACCAGGATGCCAATATCCGCGGCGGCATCGACTTCATGCGCAACTGCACGATGGGCGGGGGGCACCAGATGGATGGACGCCAGGAATGCGACTGGTCGGACCCCTACGTGCTGGTCGGCGGCAACGCGCGTGTTGCGCGCCAGGCCTTGTTTGACCGCACGAGCCCGAACACGATCGGCGTTCATTTCTACGATGAGCCGGGGCTGACGTGGGGCCCGCATCCCGTCACCGGCGTGTTCGGGCCG
The DNA here is from genome assembly GCA_964404035.1 of uncultured Verrucomicrobiota bacterium. Lineage (GTDB taxonomy): Bacteria > Verrucomicrobiota > Kiritimatiellia > CAIKKV01 > CAITUY01 > CAMBRF01. The sequence goes on from CAYOIT010000020.1 coordinate 19,159, forward strand.
AACAACATTCCGGCGCAGGACTGGGCGTTCAAGGCAGCCTTTGGCACGGAGGCCATGCCGTATACGGCGGTGAAGACCAATGACGCGGCGTCGATGTCCCAATGGGAAGACTGGCTGCGCTGGAAACAGGTGTTTATGGAATCAGCCGGGCGGAATGGCACCTTTGCCGTCAATTACGTCGATCCCCGCCTGATCACCGCCACACAAAGCATGTACGCGTGGTACGCCTTTGGCGACGGCTATTACGCCAACATTGCCCGCGCTTTCCCGGTGATGAGCGGTCATGGCGGCTATGACGACCTGGCCGGTGGATTCCTGTGCCCCGGGTTCTTCTTTGAGTTCGGCCGGGCCCGGGATTTCAACAAGCCCGTCTGGTATCTGCCGCAGTGGTGGGCCGCCATACCGTCGCCCGTGTACCGTCTGGAGCAGTACCTGACCTTCATGATGGGACCGCAGGGAGTCATCATCTCGCCGGCGTCGCACTGCGAGGCGCCGGGCCTGCAGCCGCAAAGCGACGCGCTGCTCGAGTCGAACCGGCTCATGGCGCGTCTGGGCACAATCTTTACGACCATGCCGCTGACCCGGCCCGATGTGGCGGTCCTCTACTCCATGTCGCAAAACGCCAAGGCCATGGCGGACAGCCAGGACATGGTGCTGGCGCAGGATTTTCCCGGCCAGGTTGAGCGGCTGTTGCTGCTCTACACGGCGGCCAAGATGGCGCATATTCCGATCTTCCCTGTTGTCGAGGAAGATATCCTGGACGGGACCGTCGCCGCCAACCACAAGGTCCTGATCATGACCGGAATCGAGAGGCTCGATCCCAAGGTCGTCGCCTCGCTGGAAGCGTGGATCGCGGGCGGGGGAAAGGTGATCCAGGGCGACGAGTGCAAGGTACGCATCGCCGGCGCCGTCAAGCTGGGCGCCGAAGTGCACAACAGACTCTATGCCGAGTTCAAGAAGTTCATTGAGGATCCGGCTGTCGATCCACGGCTGCGGCGCGAACAGGCGGCGGCGGTACGCAGTCCGCTGGCCTACTACCGCGAAGGCAAGCCCATTGCGGCGGCGTTCGCGGCGCGCTGCCGGGAACTGGGCGTCAAGCCCGTCATCGACTGTGACGAGCAGGAAGTGATGGTTTCGCGGCATGCCTACGGCGATGTTGAGTATCTCTTCCTCGTCAATGCGGCCACTGAGGCTGTCGGCGTCAAGGACGGGAAGTGGAACAGTGTTCGCGCGTGCGAGGCCCGCGTGGTTCTTCCGGACGATGGACGCCCCGTGTATGACGCCGTGCTGGGTGGGGACTACCACGAATTCCAGAAGGACGCGGGGGGCCTGACGGCGAAATTCCGGTTTGGGCCTGGCGAGATCCGCATTATTGCCCGGACCGCGCGTCCGCTGGGAGCGCTGCACCTTCGCGTTCCGGTGGTTGGCGCCGCAGACTATACGTCCGCCGGTGCGGTGCGTTCGGTGGCGATTCGGGCCGGCGTAGCCGATGCGGCCGGGACCCCGCTCAATGCGGTCCTTCCCCTCGGTATCCGCGTGACCGACCCGCTGGGTGCAGTTCGTTACGATCTGTACCGGGCCACCGAGGGCGGCGAACTCCGATTGGATCTGCCGCTGGCCGTCAACGATCCGTCAGGCTCCTGGTCGGTAGCCGTCAGGGACCTGGTGTCGGGCAAGGAAAGCAAGGCTTCCTTCAGTTACCAGTCGCCGTCTCAGGCCGGGTCCGTCGCCGGGCTGATCCGGCGTGCCGTTTACTTTGCCGCCGACTACGACGCGGTATTCCGTTTCTTCCGTGTGCACCGCAGCATCGCGCTGATTCCGGGGACGAACCCTTGGGAACAGGCCCAGGCCGAACGGCTGGCCACAGACCTGAAGCGCTGGGGGATTCAGACGACCATCATTGCCGCGGGAACCATCGTCAAAAAGGATCGGCCAAGAGAGCTGTGGCGGACCTGGTCGGGGGCACGCGGGAATCCCGACTTCGATATGCCGTGCGAAGCCGCGGTGTTGATCGGCTCGGCGGCGCAGCACCCGCTGATTCTGACCATGCTGCCCGGCCGGCAGCCCCCATTCCAATCCGTGTTACCCTACTGGCCCGAAGCTGGCGTCTTCCCCGGACAGGGCCGCGGCATGCTCGCGTGGCAGACGGATTCCGTGGGGTTCAACAACTATGAGACCATCACGCTGATCGCCGACGATGCCGCGGGCATGGCCGAGGCGGCTGGAACGTTGTTCGAGATGGCCAGCGGGTATCGTCCGACTACCGATTGGGAACTGCCTGCGGTGGCGGCTGTTTCGCCGGCCTCCCGCAAGGTGACGGCCGATCCGGTGCCCGGCGTCGTGGCCGCGACGAAACTCGCCGACCGGGCCGTGGGGCTGGAAGCCATGGCCGACGGCTCACTGCTCGTATTGGGGCAGGATGGCACCTTGACGCGGCGCGCCGGCGACGGCAAGACGCTCTGGACCAAAATCGTGGAACCCGTGGCCGATGGGGTCCTGCGGTTGGCGGCCAACCCCGAGGGGTCCTTGATTGCGGTGGCCACCGCGCGTGAGGTGACGGCGATGGATGGAGAAGGTCGTGAGCTGTTCCGATTCCCAATGCGTTTCCAGAGCCTCTTGTTGGGAACCTCCCGGGTCGATCCTGTCACCTGCCTTGCCGTGGCGCCCGATGGTTCGCGTGTGGCGGCGGGAACGCTGGACGGGCGGATGGTTCTGTTCGATCGCAAAGGCAGGACGATCACGGTGGCCGGAGGAATGACCCCGGAGGAACACGCCGCCTGGTTGGCGGAAAAGAAGGCCTGGGACTCCGGCAAGGACGAGCGGGAGAACGCCAAGAAGGTCGCCAAGGAGGAAAAGGCCACGTACGATGCGGCCATGGCGGTGTGGCAGGCCAAACCGCCCAAAGAGCGTGGTCCTGCTCCCAAGGCGCCGGCCAAGCAGTCCAAAGTGCCGCCTCAACCAAAGGTCCCCATGCGTGAGGGTCTCAGAACCCTGACCTTCAGCGCAGACAGCAAGACCTTGCTGGCGCTGAGTGACGTTCGGGGTCGGTTGATCCAGAGCGTCGACGGACGCGAACTCGCCGTTGTCGAGGGCATCGGTGGAGCCGCCGAGTCGCAGGCGATCGCCGATCGCTTCCATGCGCCGACGGTCACCGGCGATCGTGTGCGCATCCTGGCCTCCGCCGATGGCAGCATTCTGGGAGAGGTCGGTCTGACGCCGCCGCCACCGCCGCCGAGTCCGGTTGAAGCGACGCTCAAGCCAGGTCGCAAGAAAACTCCGCCGCCCGCCAGGAAGGACCTTCCGCGCGATCGCGTGGCGGCGATCCGATCCCTGCCCGATGGCCTGCTCATGGCCCGCGCGCAGGAAGGCGCCCTACGGCGGTACAAGGCTGACGGCCGCGAGGCGTGGGTCAGTTCGGCTCCGGCGGTGGTCAAGCGGATGGACGTCGGCAAGGACTGCGTGGCCGTCACTTACTGGGGAGGCCTAATCCGGATCCTGGATCTGGAGACCGGCAGGGTTCTTGCCGTGCCAACTTACGAGACCGATATTGCGGCGACCGTCTGGCTCGGAAACGACCTGTTCGTGGCGCTGGCCGACGGCAGATTGCTGAAACTGAATGTGCCGCGCTAAGCCGGAAAGGGTCACGATGAATGGACTGATGGAACTTCCTCCGCCTCATCCGATGCACCGTGTTCGGCACCATGCTTTAGTCTGTCTGCTGGTGACTGCAGCGGCCGCCTTTCCGGCGCGGGGCACGGAGTTGAATCAATGGGTCTCGCGGGAGTCCGTCCGGATCGATCCCGCCAAGGCCAATATCCGCGTGGGTCGGGATGGAATGGTCTACGTCCTCACCTGGAAGGAACTGCAACGCGGCTATGTTCTGCGCATGGCACCGGATGGATCCCATCGCAGCGGGAACGTCACAGGTGGGTCCTGCATGATTGCGACGGCCAACGCGCGGGGCGACCTGGGAACGAGCCATTGGTCCTGGAAGGGCGGGGCGGTAGAGTTTCGTGACCGTGAGGGGCGCGTGCTGGGGCGCGAGAAGCTCGAAAACAGCCAGATCGAGGCCGGCGACCTGACGGGAGACTTCTACGTTCGCAGCGAGGACTCCCTGCTTCGAGTGTCGACGAACGCGCGCGTTGTGCAACGCTACGTGCTTGATTCCGCATTTCTAGGCAAACAGCCGGCGGTCTTCAGGGTCAGTGAAAAGCAGGAGGCCTTCTATGTTCTCACGCCCGATGCGGCGCTGCATTGCGTGAGGTTTGACGGAAAGGAGGCGTGGAGACTGTCGACACGCCTTTTCGTCGAGGGTCAGTTGGGGCGCAGCGGTCAGCATGTGCCGTTCGATGTCAGCGAAGACGGTTGGCTGTATGTGTTCGATCCGCCGAGTGGAGATATCCAGGTCTATGACGCCGATTCGGCCTCACTCGCTCCGCCGGTGCTCAAGAACACGCTCAACCTGCCGGACGATCAGGTTCCGAAGCCGGTCAAACCGAAAGGCGGCGGGAACGTGTCCGACGTCTGCGTGGCGGGGACCGACCTGGTCATCCGGCGGCGCGAGGTGGCGGCGCCGGACGAATTCTTCCAACGCTACGACCGGAAGACAGCGCGCCTCATCCAGACCGTCCGGGCCGATTTCGTTCACCTCAGTGTTACCTATCCCGATGGTTTCTGGACGGCTGGCACCTTGCTTCCCCTGAAGATCACCGTGGAGACGCCGGGCGAACGCATGGAGCCGCGCTGGCGCGTCTGGGTGTCGCCCTTTGGCTCCGGGGAATGGCGCGAACTGGTGTTCGACGGCAAGAGCGTCACGGTGCCGGCCGACGGCACGGGACTGTTCCGGATACGTGTTTCGCCCGAGCTGGACCCGTCCCGTCCGCTACGCTGGGCTCCGCAGGAACTGGCTGTGGACGGGGTGGTTGAAATCCGGGCGCCCGGCGCCACGGGCACTCTCAGTCTTTGGACTCCCGCGAGCCGGCCGGCCTACGGGCGGGGCGAGGAGATCCCCGTCACTGTTCGCCTGCGCTCACCCGACGGCGGGGACCGGCAGGTCGTGGTGCGGCTGGTCACGGACGATCGCCGGACGACCGTCGCGGAATGGCCGGTGTCGGTGGCCACCGGCCGGGACGCGACCGTTCGCGTGCCGGCGACATTGACCCGGCTACTGGGCGTCGGGAACTATCGGCTCACCGCGGTGTCCGATGGCCTTTCTGTGGCCGAACAGTCTCTCACGATCGGACCGGGACTCGCGCCCCCGGCTTTCCAGGTGCTTAGCTACGCCGATTACGGGAATGTCTATCCCACCGGCCTGGGCTTGTGGGATCTTGCCGACGGCACCAAGGCCGCGACCGAGGGCCTTCGCAAACTGGGGGTGACGATGGCGGTGGACCGGTTCGGGATCGTGCTTCCGCCGTTCAAGGTGGACTGGGACTATGTGCGGAAGAACATGCCCGTGCCCTGGCAGCAGGCGAGTAACCTTCTTGCCGCGGATCCAGGTGCGGCCGCGCCGGAGAAACTGGCGGTCGCCCCGTGCATTCCCCAGACGATGGCGTGGTATAGCGCCGAGGGTGTGCAGCAGATGGCCATTCTGCTGAACAACGATGCGGGCATGCCGCTCGGGAAGGGATTCGACACCCGCACGCCGGAGGAAATGTGCGACTCCCTGCGCCGGGTGAACAACGCGCTGCTTCCCTACCCGGCTTTCCGCGGGTGGATCTGGGCCGCAAACTGGTTCACATTCAAGGGCCGCGGCGCCAGCGCGGGCCGGACGGACGAAGAGCAGGCAGCGTATGGCGTGGCCATGTCCAATGCGATGGCCACCGGCCAGTGGAGCCCTGTTCTCGATACGGTCTGCGACCTGCGGCTGAGCTGGGGCACCGATGCGATCAAGCTCTTCCGCAAGACCCTCGATGAAGCGAACCGTCCGGATCTGCGCACGTCCATGTCGGGCCCGTTCCGCAACGTGGAATCCTATCCGCCGGTGACGTTCGCCGAGGTGGACGAGGTGGATCTGCAGGCGCAGTGGGAGCAGGTGGCCCTTCCTTATCACGTTCCCTACGCCGTCGATTTCTACAAGCGGCCCGGAAAGCCCGTGCTCAGCCATCCCGAACTGGGCAACGACAACGGCACCGGAGACATGTTCCTGCCCAATGCCTTTGCGGGGATTATGCGCGGCGCGGACAGCATGGGGTTCCATTACGGGTGGGGCTATAAGCCGGTTGACCCGCGCACGTCGTTGGGGGGGTGCAACAGTCAGAACCGCGCGTTTCTGCCCCTGATGAAGTCCCTTGGTCCGTGGTTGGCGGCGGCACAGGAAAAGCGTGATCCCGTGGCGATCGTGGCGTCATCGCGCCTGTTCAAGACGGACCGGTGGTTCCGCGCGATGGGCATCCATTTTGCCCGCGTGTTCGAGGCCTGGCTGGCCTGTATGCATGCCCACTATCCCGCCAGTATCGTCTTCAGCGAGGATCTCAAGCCGGACACACTCAGAAAGTACAAGGCCGTGCTCGTCGTGGGACAGTGGATCGAACCCGAACCTACCCTGGCGGAGGCCCTCAAGGGCGCAGCCGCCGCAGGGGTCAAGGTTTTCTATGACGGCACAAGTCGCGAATCCCTGATGACTGGATTCACACCGCTTGGCTTCGCCTTCGACCAGATGGAGCAGGATCCCTCGCCGGCCGCCGACGAGGCGGCCTACTGGCGTCTCCCCCGTTTCATCAAGGCCGATGCCGCACGCCTCGCGGAGAAACTGGCGCCCGTGTTGCAGCCGACGGCCACGACGGACAATCCGGAGGTCCTGCTGACCGAGCGTGTCGCGGAGCAGGGGCGGTACCTGTTCGTCGTGAATAATACGACGCCCGACATGGATCCCGGTCAGCTCTGGCGGATGAGTCTCTTTCTCACCACGCGCACCCCGGTGCGTGCGGCGCTAAAGTGGGACGTTCCGGACTCGGCGGCCGTGTATGAGCTGTTCGCCCAGAAGCCGGTTTCACGGCAGGACGGCGCCTTTGTGGCCGATCTGCAGGTGCAGCCTTGTCGGATCTTTGCCGCGCTGCCGGCGGCCATTGACCGCGTGGCGCTCAAGGGCCCGGCGACATGCCGCGCCGGGCAGAAAGTCGCCTGGAGCCTGCAGGTTCAGGATCAGGCGGGACGCGCCCTCGCCGCGGCTGTGCCGGCTTGTGTACGCCTGATCTCGAAGAGTGGCGTTGTGCTGGATTCGATCGATGTAAGCGCAGGCTCAAAGGGCGCAAGTGGCGAATTCCAGGTGCCCGTCGGGCTGGCCGCCGGCGATGCAGTCCTGGAAGCGCAGGAACGTTTTTCCGGCAAGGCGGCCCGACTGGTCGTGCGAGTGGAAGCGGGCGTGCTGCCCGTACGCGAGCAGGTGGTCGCGACCGTGGCCGGGGCGGAGGCCCAAGCCGTCAACGCAGCGACCTTCCTGCCTGGGCCGGACGAGCGCTTTGGTCCGCACCTTCGCGACCTTGTTGTGAGCGATGACGGCAGGACGGCCCTCATGAATGCCTTCAACTGGGACCAGAACCTGCACGGCGTGGATGTGGAGACCGGTGCGCTCCGGTTCCAGCGGCGGCTGGGCAACTACTTCACGTTCGAGCCGAAGGCAATCGCCGGTGGCTTTGCGGTGCAGGGCTTTGACTTCAATACAGCCGAAGGGTACCACCTCTATCTTCTGGGCGCCGACGGGGCCCCGGCGCGCCGGTTCGCCCTGACGGCGTTTGCCGGGCGGCTGCCGCACCGCTTCCTGACCACGGTGCTCGGGGATCGGGTCAACAACTTCGCGACGGCTCCGGACGGCTCGTGGGTGGCGGCCGCCGGCGATCTTGGGCTGGCGGTGTGGGACCGGGGCGGCAAGCTGCTGTGGTCTCAGGAATGGTGGAAGACTGAGCGCAAAGAGGTGCGGCTGCTGGCCGCTGCCGGCTCGCTGCTGGTGTTCGACGACGGGTTGATGAAGGATCTTGACCCGGTTTCGGGCACACCCCGAGGCGAGGCCGTCAATGTTGAGTCGGCCGGCAACATCCTCTTCGTCGCCCGCGGCGGGGACACGGTGTTTATCGGCGGCGATATGGACGATGGTTGCATTCTGGCGGTGCGCGACGGGAAACTCGCGCATCGCTTCCAGATGAAGTGGAGCGAGTTCGTTCCGCTGCCGGACGGCTCGGGCGTTGTGGTCACGGATAAGGCGGATATGCGGTTGGTCTCCATCGAGACCGGGTTACGTTGGGTCTGTCGCGCCGATGAGATGCTGCGCTCGCCACGCGTCTCTCCCGATGGGAAACGGGTGGTTGCCTGCAGCGAGTTCGGGACGCTCTATGTGGTTGGCGTGAACGGAGACAAACTGCTGGAGCGCGACGTGGGCGCGCTTGCCGTTCCAGCCTGGCTGCCCAACGGGGATCTGCTCCTGGCCTCGTGGATGGGCGAGGTGTCTCGCCTTGACGGCGCCTACCAGCCGAAGTGGCGCGTCCTGCTGCGTCCTTCGTCGGCCGACATGCGAGGGAAGTTGCTGGCGGCGGACGCGACTCCGACGGCCCGGGTCACCTGGAGCAATGCCGAGCGCGAACCGTTGCCCCTGACGCCGAATGTGCTGTCCGTCATCGGAGCCAAGGGATTGCAGATCCGCCTGTCGATCGGCGAAGGAGGCTTCACATTCGAGTCGGATTCGCTGGTCGACGGTCAACTCACGCCGGCCTCCGAACCTCTGTTGCCGTGGGACCGGGTGGTGAACTTCGTGATCGGGACCGCGAAGCCAGCCATTGAATTCAAGTTGAAGGGCCAGACCGCCCGGGTGCAGGCCATCACGGTGGCAGAGGATCCCGGTCACCCGGAATCCTGGCTGCGTCAATTCACCGTTGAGGCGTGGGACGAGGGCCAGCAGGCCTGGGTTCACGTTCAGGACTGTTTGAGCGACGCGGCGGTGCACACCCACCGCTTTACCGAGCCGGTTACGAGCAGTCAGTTCCGGCTGGTGCTGAGCCAACGATTCTGTGGTAACCTGCGCAGTGCGGAAATCGCTTTGCACGGGGAGGAACTGGGCGCCGTGAAAGAACCGGGCGCACCCGGAAAAGCAGGCGGCAAGGGCGGCGGCAAAGCCAAAGGTAAAGCAGGTGGCAAAGCGGGCGCAGGGAAGACCGCCGCCGATCCGGCGGTGTCGCCGGAGGACAGGCCTGTTTTGCCATGACGACGGAAGCGCGCATGAACCGACGTCAATTCCTTGGGGGGATGACCGTCGCCGCGGCTGGCGCCATGTTTGGCCAGCGCGGGTTCGGGGCTTCCGCCCAGGGTGTTATTGCGGTCCGCGGGAAGCAAGGGAGCAGCCCCATGAAAAAACCGAATATCGTGCTTTTCAACCCCGACGAATGGCGCGGGGACGTGGCCGGCTATCTGGGGAACCCCGCCGCAATGACTCCGAATCTGGACCGTGTGGTCCGGGAGGACGGCGTTGCGTTTGCGCAGGCGTTTTGCCAGAACGGCGTCTGCACTCCGAGCCGCTGCTCCTTCATGACCGGTTGGTACCCGCATGTCGGCGGTCACCGGACCATGAGCCATCTCTTGCATCCTGCCGACGGGGAGCCGAACCTGTTGCGCGTGCTCAAGGCCAATGACTATTTCGTCTGGTGGGGTGGCAAAAACGATCTGCTGGTGAAGCAGGATGATTACCGGTTGGACTGCGATGTGCGCAACCGGGGCGGGAAGAGCGAGTCCATGTGGATGCTGAACCGGTCCGCCGAGTGGCGAGGAGCCCCGGGCGATCCGCGCTACTATTCGTTTCTGGTCGGTCGCCTCCCGCATTCGGAGGGGAAAGACCACTACCACGATCACGATTGGGCCCAGGTGCAGGCGGCGGCGGAGTTCATTCGGAGCTACGACGGAAAGAAGCCGTTCTGCCTGTATCTGCCGCTCACCTATCCTCATCCGCCGTATGCCGTGGAAGATCCCTGGTTCAGCGCGATCGACCGGGCGAAGCTCCCGCCGCGCCCCAAGGCGCCGCCGGACTGGCGCGGCAAGCCGGTGCTGCTCGGCGAACTGGCGCGGCGCCAGAACCTTGGAGGTTTTGACGAGGCGTGGTGGACTGAATTGCGGGCGGTCTATTACGGCATGTGTGCGCGGGTGGACGCGCAGTTCGCCCTGATCGTTCAGGCGCTTCGCGACAAGGGACTGTATGACGACACGGCGTTGCTCTTCTTCCCCGACCACGGCGATTTTGCCGGCGACTTTGGATTGGTGGAAAAGACGCAGAATACTTTCGAGGAGGGGTTGGTGAGGGTGCCGTTCGTCGTGAAACCGCCGCGCGGCATTGCGTGTCGCCCGGGCGTGCGTCAGGCTCTGGTGGAACTGGTGGATGTGCCGGCGACGGTTTATGCTCTCGCGGGTGTGGATCCGGGCTATGAGCATTTCGGGCGCAGCGTCCTGCCGGTGGTGGCCGGAGGCGCCGACGAGCATCGCGACGCCGTCTTTGCCGAGGGGGGCCGGTTGTCGGGCGAAAAGCAGGCCATGGAGCAGGAATCGTACAATCGATCTCCCGACCCGAAGACGAGCCTGTACTGGCCCCGCATTTCCCTCCAGGTTTCCGACGAGAAGCCCTGGCACGGCAAGGCCGCCATGTGTCGCACGCACGACACCAAGTATGTTTACCGGCTCTACGAGGCGGAGGAGTTGTACGATCTGAAGAAGGACCCGCTTGAGGAGCGTAATGTGGCGGGCGATCCCGCCTATGCTTCGACACTCGAGTCTCTGCGGCGGCGCCTGTTGTGCTGGCATGTCGAAACGGCTGATGTCGTGCCGATGGTCGGCGACGCGCGCGATGCGTAGGAGGGTGGAGGCCATGATGAGCAGTCCGGCAGAAATGGCCGGTCCGACGGCTCTTGGAGTTGAGAGGAGTGTTGGGATATGAATGAAGGTAAAACTGGGTGGCGTCGTCTTCTCTCCCCAGCCGCCCTGGGGCTCTCGACCGTGTTGGCCGTTCCCTCCGGGTTTGGAGCGTCGGGTGTCGCGTCGCCGCCGGTAAGGAGCCAGCCGAATATCATCGTCATTCTCGCCGATGATCTCGGGTACGGGGATGTTGGCTGCTACGGGGCGACCCGGATCAAGACGCCGAACATGGACCGGTTGGCCTCGCAGGGACTGCGCTTCACGGACTGTCATTCGACGGCATCCGTCTGCACTCCCAGCCGCTATTCGCTTCTTACGGGGCAGTATGCCTGGCGCAAGCCCGGCTCTGGCATCGCGTCCAGCACGACTCCGCTGCTGATGGACCCCGGTTCGGCGACACTGCCGCAACTACTGAAGAAGGCCGGCTATGCCACCGCCTGTGTCGGCAAATGGCACCTTGGGTTGGGCACGGGTGAGGTGGACTGGAACGGTGAGATTGCGCCCGGTCCGTTGGAGGTCGGCTTCGATACCTGCTTCATCATTCCCGCGACGGTCGATCGCGTGCCGTGCGTCTTTGTGGAGAACCATCGTGTCGTCGGCCTGGACCCGAAAGACCCCCTGATCGTCGGGGATGGTAAGGCTATCGCCCGAGAACCGACCGGGCAGGACCACCCCGAACTCCTGAAACTGAAACCTTCGCGCAGCCACAACGGCACCATCGTCAACGGGATCAGTCGTCTTGGGTTCATGGCCGGGGCGAAGGCGGCCCGCTGGAAGGATGAGGATATTGCCGATACCCTCACCGGTCGGGCGGTGAGTTTCATCGAAACGAACAAGGCAAAACCGTTCTTTCTCTATTTCGCCACACATGATCCCCATGTGCCGCGTGTTCCCCACGAACGGTTCAGGGGAAAGAGCGGGTGCGGAGTGCGGGGTGACGTGATCGAGGAATTCGACGCCTGCGTCGGCCAGATCATGGAGGCGCTGGATCGCCTGAAACTTGCGGACAACACCCTGGTGATCGTCACGAGCGACAATGGACCGGTGGTGGACGACGGGTACGCCGATGGCGCCAAGGCCGACCTTAACGGCCACACTCCCGCCGGCCCGTTCCGCGGCGGCAAGTACCATCTCACCGAGGGTGGCACACGCATGCCATTCATTGTGCGGTGGCCCGCGAAGATCAAGCCGGGCGAGTCTGCTGCGCTGATCTCGCAGGTGGACCTGCTGGCGTCTCTGGCGAAGGTGGGCGGCTACGAGTTGCCGCGTGACGCCGCGCCCGACAGTTTCGACGTGCTGCCCGCTCTTCTCGGGCAGGTCAAGGATGGCCGCGAGCATCTGATTGAGCAGGCGCAGTTCCCCGCCTCCCTGGCCGTTCGCAAAGGACAATGGAAGCTGATCCCCCCGCCGTCCGACGCGCCCGGCGGGAAGACCGAGTTATACGACCTGACCAACGACCCTGGTGAGCGAAATAACCTTGCCGCTCAACAACCCGAAAAGGTGAAGGAGCTTGCCGCACTGCTCAAGCAGGTGAAAGAAAAGGAGTGGAGAGATGAGCGCTAACTTGATCAGTCGTCGTCGGTTTCTGTCTCAATCGGCCCTGGGTGTCACTGCGGCGCTGGCCGTCCCGTTTGGGCTCGGGGCGGCGGACGTCGTTCCCCAGGCCGGTCAGCGGCCCAATATCATCTTCATTCTGGCCGACGATCTGGGATACGGGGATCTTGGTTGTTACGGCCAGAAGGACATCAAGACACCCAATCTTGACCGCATGGCAGCGGAAGGAACCCGGTTCACACAGGGCTATTGCGGCACGAGCGTTTGTGCGCCGTCGCGGTGCGCCTTGATGACGGGACTGCACATGGGGCATGCCCCGATCCGCGGCAACCGGCCGGCGCCGCCCGAGGGGCAGATGCCGCTGCCTCCCGGGACTTTCACGGTGGCGCGTCTGCTGAAAGAGGCCGGCTACGATACCGCCTGCATCGGCAAGTGGGGGCTCGGGTTCTGGGGTACCAGCGGCGACCCGAACACGATGGGGTTTGACGATTTCTTTGGGTACAACTGCCAGATCAAAGCCCACGACTACTACCCTGACTACCTGTGGCGTAATGGCCAGAAGGTTCCGCTGGACGGCAAGACCTACTCGCAGGACCTGATCGCGAAGGAAGCCCTGAAATGGGTGGGCGAGCGGAAGGGCAAACCGTTCTTCCTGTATCTGCCCTTCACCCTGCCGCATCCAACCTACACCATCCCGGATCTCGGGGAGTACAAGGACAAGGATTGGACAGAGCAGGAGAAGACCTATGCGGCCATGGTCACGCGGCTGGATCGCGATATCGGGGCGCTGTTGGATTTGCTGAAGGCCAAGGGACTGGAACGCGACACCATCGTGTTCTTTGCCAGCGACAACGGCCCGCAGGGAAACAATCGGTTCAACTCCACCGGGGGTCTCTCGGGCAGCAAACGAGGCATGGGAGAGGGCAGCATTCGTGTCCCGATGATCGCCCGCTGGCCCGGACACGTGCCGGCCGGACGGACGCGTGATGAGCCGCTGGCGTTCTGGGATTTCCTTCCGACCTGTGCGGAACTGGCGCGGACCCGCGTGCCGGCGAAAGTCCCGGTGGACGGGCTGTCGGTGGTCTCCGGTCTGCTGGGAGGCACCATGCCTGCGCGCGAGTGCTTCTATTGGGAACTGCACGAGGGACTTGGCAAGCAGGCGGTCCGGTTTGGCAACTGGAAGGCGTTGCGGAACAAACCCGGCCACCCGCTGTCGCTTTTCGATCTGGCGGCGGATCCCCAGGAGAAGAACAACCTGGCCAAGAAGATGCCGGACCTTGTGACCAAGGCCGAAGCGTTGATGCGCAAGGCCCGCGTGGACTCTCCGGAATGGACGATGGACAAGCCTGCCAAAAAATCGGATACGGGGGAGTAGTGGCACACCCGCAAGGAGGTAAAAAGTGACTGAAACAGGAATTCCGCCGGCAACTTCGGCGGCGGGGAAGTCCCGCACCAGCCGGGCGGGAACGGACCGAACGCCGAACATCATTCTGATCAACTGCGACGACCTGGGCTACGGGGATCTTGGCTGCTATGGGTCGGAGCTCAACACCACGCCGGCGCTGGACCGTCTGGCGTCGCAGGGGATGCGCTTCACCGATTTCTACATGGCGTCGTCGGTCTGTTCGCCCTCCCGCGGCGCCATGCTGACGGGCTGCTATCCGGCGCGCATCGGCTTCGACTCGTTCGACGGCCCGTGGGTTCTTTTCCCCGGCCAGGGACTGGGTCTCAACCCGTCAGAAATCACCGTGGCCGCCCTTCTCAAGCGCGCCGGGTATGCCACCAAGCTGGTCGGCAAATGGCACTGCGGAGACCAGCCCGAGTTTCTGCCCACGCGGCACGGATTTGACTCGTACTTCGGCCTGCCGTATTCGAATGACATGGGGCGTCAGCACAAACGTGATGGCACGACCTCCAAGTACCCGCCGCTTCCGCTTCTTAAGGACGACACCGTCGTTCAGGAACAACCGGACCAGGCCGGGCTCACGGAGAGGTATGTGGGCGAGTGTCTCGAATTCATCCGCGACCATCGGTCGGGTCCGTTTTTTCTCTACTTCGCCCAGATGCATGTCCATCTGCCCATCTACACGCCTGAACGCTTCTTGCGCGAGTCCCGCAACGGCCGTTACGGCGCGGGCGTGGCCGCGGCGGATTGGGCCGTCGGGGCAATCCTTCATGAACTGGGCGTCCTGGGCCTCGAACAAGACACCCTGGTGATCTTCACGTCTGATAATGGCAGCCGGGCGAACGACGGGGGAGGCAGTAACGCGCCGCTGCGCGGTTCCAAGGGCAGCACGTGGGAGGGCGGCTTGCGCGTGCCGTGCCTCATGCGCTGGCCGGGAGTCGTGCCTGCGGGTCGCACCTGCCGCGAAGTCGTGACCGGCATGGATTTCCTGCCGACCCTCGCGGCGCTGGCTGGCGTCGAGCCGCCCGCGGACAGGATCATCGACGGCCGGAGCGTGCTGCCGCTGATGCGGGGTGAGGCCGGGGCTCGCTCCCCCCACGAGTCGTTCTTCTACCATCACGTGAGCCGGTTGGACGGCGTTCGCGCCGGCCGATGGAAGCTTGTCGTCAAGCGCGATGCCCAGGGTCAGCCGATCATCGGCGAGTATGCGCTTTACGACCTTGAGAAGGATGTGGGCGAAACGCTGGACCTGGCTGACCGGCATCCCGACGTGGTCAGTGACCTGAAGGCGCGCCTGCAGGTCTGCCGCGAGGATCTTGGGGACAAATGGACCGGCACGCCGCCGGGCGCCGCTTGCCGCCCGCTTGGCCGGGTGACCAACCCCAGACCGCTGACCACCTACGCCCCTGACGCGCCCTATATCATGGCGGAATACGACCTGGAGGATTGTGGATGAAGCCTCCGACAACGAAGCCACCCAACATCCTTCTCATTACTTCGGATCAGCATCATCCGAACGCTTTGGGCGCAGTCGACCCGCGCCTGAAGACGCCGGCGCTCGACCGCTTGTGCGGCGAGGGGGCGCGGTTCGAGCGGGCCTATACGTGCAACCCGACCTGTACGCCGGCCCGGGCGAGCATCATCACCGGCATGTACCCGTCACAGCATGGCGCCTGGGCGTTGGGCACCAAACTGTTTGAGGACGTGCCCACGCTGGGCGCACAGCTGGCCAGGGCGGGCTACTATACCGGACTTGTCGGGAAGGCCCATTTTCAGCCGTTGGCCTCCAAAGCGGGCATGGAGTCGATCGAATGCCAGCCCACGCTTCGCGACCTGGAGTTCTGGCGCGGATTCCGAGGGCCTTGGTATGGCTTCGACCATGTGGAAACAGCCCGTATGCATACGGCCGAGAGCCATGCCGGGGGCCACTATGCGCTCTGGATGGAATCCAAGGGCCTGAAGAACTGGCGCGACTACTTTGAGGACTTCCCGTACAACGAGGAAAAGGTCAGGCGGATCCATGCCAGCCGCACCTGGGACCTGCCTGAGGAGTTCCATTACACAACGTGGACCGGCGAGAGGACCATCGCCCAGATGCGCGAGGCCGGCGCGCAGAATCAGCCGTTCTTCATCTGGTCCAGCTTTCACGACCCGCATCCCCCGTATCTTGTTCCGGAGCCCTGGGCCAGCCTGTATGACCCGGCGGCGATGGAGCCGGGGCGCCTCACGCCGGGGGAGCATGACAGCAATCCAGAGCACTTTCGCCGGACCCAGGAATCGGGCCACGACTGGTGGGCCGAGGCGCGCCGCGGGGAAGGGGGCGTGCATGGCGGACACTGCCAGCTTCGCGACGAGGGCGAGCTGCGCCGGGATATCGCCACCTACTTCGGCATGATCAGTTTCATGGACGAGCATATTGGCCGCATTCTTGCGGAACTCGACCGTTCGGGGCAGGCAGAGAACACCATCGTTATCTTCACAACCGATCACGGACACTTTCTCGGGCAGCACGGACTGACCGCCAAGGCGATTCACATGTACGAGGATCTGATTCGTATTCCCTTCCTGGCTCGCTGGCCCGGCCAGGTGCCGGCCGGGCTGGTTTCGCCGGCCTTGCAGAACCTGGTTGACCTGGCCCCCACGTTACTCGCCGCGGCCGGTCTTGAGATTCCCGGGCTGATGACAGGAGTCAACCAGCTCAGTGCCTGGCGCGGCGACACGCCGGCCCGCACCTGGTCGGTGACGGAGAATCATCACGGTTGGCGCCGTTTCCATATGCGGACCTACGTGAACGCGCGCTACAAGCTGACCATTTACCGGACCGGCTTGGATGGGGAGCTCTTCGATCTCGTCGAGGACCCCGGTGAGATCCGGAACTTGTGGCACGATCCTTCCGCGCGAGTCGTCAAGGCTGAGCTCATGGAGGAATTCCTGCAGGCGACCCTCCAGATGGAACCGGAGCGGATGCCGCGGATTGCGGGAGCGTGATACTGTCAGATATGTGTCTAGCGAGAGTCACGGGCACCAGCCATGCTACAGTAATGCCAGTTTCCTTTGGGTGAGCATGGAAATGGGGGCCCCTGTATGTCGGAGACGCTGCGTCCTTTGAGATCAAGCGCTGTGTGGAAGGCGGTTCGCCTGCCGATTGCCATGACAGCGCTGTGCTTCGGCGCACTTATCTCAGAGGCCCAAAGCGTGGGTGATCTGGAGCCTGGATCGAAAAAGCTGCTGCGCGTCGTTGAAACAACGCTCCAGCCGCGAATCACCGCCAGTCTGGATTTGCAGCGCGCCGATCTGGAGTCCGCCGGCTGGACGGTGGCGGATGTGACCTGGCCGAAGCGGGATGTGAATGACCCCCTGGCCCACGTCCGGCTTGCCCATCACGTCATTTGGCCGAGAGTGCTGGCGTCGCCCGGACTTCACGTTTTTCTGGTCGGGCAACTGCCCATGCCGTATTCGGGGCTCTACATCAATCCCGATGGGCATCCTGACACCACCGGCGCCTATGCCTGTACCGCTTACTATGGCTGCCCGAGTACGGGTTGGACGGATGTGGGGAACAACACGGGATCGGCGTTGATGCCCCAACACCTTAACGTGCCCGGCGACGGGAAGTTCGATCAGCAGGTCATGCCCGGTCCCGTGCGTGCCTGTGTGGGCTTTCTCGATCTCATCTTTGCCCGGGCCCAGGATTGGGGCAGCGTGCTGAGCAAGGCGGAGTTCGAAACGCAGTGCTTTTCCAACTATTTCCAGCGTGTCCACGACTACCGGGGCGGAGCCTGGCAGCCGACAACGCTGGTGGGCAGCGGCGACTACAACGGCGGCGCCCCCAACGTGGCCATGCTTCAGTTCGCGGCCAATACCGTGGGCGAGACAAATTTCGCAACCTTCCAGAATAGCCTGACCATCGAGGAGTTGACGCCCTTCGGGGTGGACTATGACTTCAAAGCCATCACGCATGAGGTCACCTTCTGGTCGGCGAGAACCAAACCATGGGCTGTTCTCGACACCTACTATGGTTCCTATCAGATCGACTTTGGTTCGGACCGCCTGAATAACCCGCTGCTCGGCGGCGCCCTGGCGACCGGTTCGATCGGGTATTCGTGGAAGTACGACTATATTTTCGATGGCAGGACCCTGGGGCAAATCTGGAACCGAAGCTTCGCGGAATACAGTGGCACCACCCTCAGGGTTCTCTACGGGGATCCGACGGTGATGGTCCATCCAACTGGAAACCTCCATCCGGTGGCGAACGCGCAGTTTGTCTCCACCGCGGTTGACACACCTTTGGCCCTCCACCTGTCCGGAAGCGACGCGAACGATGATGCGCTGGCCTACAGCAACGGCACGCCGGCCCATGGTTCGCTCTCAGGCACGGCGCCCGATATCACCTATGCTCCCGCCGCCGGGTATTGCGGACCGGACAGCTTCGTCTTCACCGCATCCGACGGCAGGTTGACCTCGCAGACGGCGACGGTAAGCATCGCTGTTCTTCCGGCCAGCGGCAACACGGCGCCGACGATCTCGACTATCGTCGACCAGACGACGTCCGAGGATACGGCCAAAGGCCCTGTCGCGTTCACGGTGGGGGATGCCCAGACCGCCGCAGGCAGCCTGGTCGTCACTGCAACGTCCTCGAATACGACGCTGGTTCCGGACGGCAACCTGGTGCCGGGCGGTAGCGAAGCGAACCGGACGCTCACCCTAACGCCGACCGCCCAGCAGAACGGCACGACCAGGATCACGGTGAGCGTGTCCGATGGAACCCTGACGACGACCACCTCGTTCCTTCTGACCGTGACAGAGGTGAATGACCCGCCGCTAGTCACGATTACCAGCCCGGAAGATGGCAGCGCGGTGACGGCCCCGGCGACGATCACCATCAGGGCCGGCACGGCGGATGCGGATGGCGCGATCTCAAAGGTGGAGTTCTTCGCCGGCGCGACGAAACTGGGGGAGGACGTCTCGGAACCCTATAGTTACCGATGGGCTGGCATTTCAGCGGGGAACCATGCCCTTACGGCCGTGGCCAGTGACGACGCGGGCGGCTCAGGCACCTCAGCCGTTGTATCAGTGACGATCGGTTCGGCAGGCAATACCGCCCCGACGATCTCCGACATTGCGGACCAGACCACGCGCATGGGCGTGACCAAGGCCGATCTCCCGTTCACGGTGGGCGATGCGGAGACGGCCGCCGGCAGCCTGACGATTACGGCGACCTCATCGAACACGATGCTGGTTCCGAATGATCACATCACCTTTGGCGGCAGTGGCTCCAACCGTACCGTAACCGTTATCCCGGCACCCGGGCAAAGCGGTGCCGCCATCATCGCCGTGACCGTTTCCGACGGCGCCCTGACCGCCCGTGACACGTTCACCCTGACCGTTGGGACCAACAGTCCGCCGGTGGCGCAGGGACAGGTCGTGACGACGGAAAAGAATGGGGCGAAGGCCATCACGCTTGTGGCGGCGGATGCGGATGGCGATACGCTGGCGTACCTCATTACGGCCGGTCCCCTGCATGGAGCATTGTCCGGGGCGGCTCCGGCGGTGACTTACCTCCCCTCGGCCAACTATGTCGGGGGAGACAGCTTCACGTTCAGCGCGACTGACGGCCAGACCACCGGCCTGCCGGCGACCGTGACTATCCAGGTGACGGCGGGCCGCCAGGGTTCCTTCACCGTGGTGGACTGGGGAGGCACGTATTGCACGACCGCTCAGAACTACCGTCGCGCCATAACGACGGAAGTCAATACGGCGGATTACGGCGGCAGCAATCTGGTCAACGACGCCCGCCGGTACGTCCCGTTCAGCGACACTTCGCCGCTCTCGCCCGCGGCCAACTACAGCGGAACCAGCGCCAGCTTTTACGGGGGGTGGAACGCGATCTGTTACGACGCTGCCTTGGGGGCCAATGTGCCGCTCGGTAACCGGTTGAGAGTGGGGCCGGCCACGGGCGGACCAAACTTCATGGAATTTGGTTTTGCCAAAGCCCCCGTGACCGGCGAGGTCGCGGGGGTGGCGGTATGGGCCAAGCATGACTTCCTGGACGGCTGGAACCAGTCGCTGACCCTTACGTCGAACTGCACGCTGCGCATCTACGTCTGGAACAACATCCCCGGCGCGAAGAGTCGTCTGGTGGTGAAGGATGGGGCGCAGTATTACCTCAGCAAGAGCGCCTTCACCAATGTGGGATCCGGCTGGCTGACGATCGACAATCCCACCACTGAGACCTGGGCAACGTTCAACCCCGCCCATCCCGACCACCGGTTTAGCGAGATCGGCCCGTCCTTCGTGGTCCGCGCCTTTAGCGATGTGCAGGCGCTGGGGTACTACCAGGGAGGCACGATCGTGCTTCCGACCGGAACCACTACGCATGTCCTGCAGGTGTCAGAGGTGGAGTTCATGGCCGCGCCTTTTGCGCGCGCTGGAACGGCGACGTTTCTCATCGTGCGATGAGGGCCT
>CAYOIT010000020.1:39566-43225 GCA_964404035.1 uncultured Verrucomicrobiota bacterium
AAACTGGTCATTATGTTGGCGATTGTCGTCTGGCTGGCCAAAGCCGCCGCCGCGGCGCAGCCGAACATCATTTTCATTCTCTGCGATGATTTGGGCTATGGCGATGTCGGGGTGCTGTTTCAGAACGGCCGCGCGGTCGGACTGCCGAAGCATGCGACCCCGCAACTGGACAAACTGGCCGCCGAGGGTCTGCAGTTGCGCCGTCACTACTGTCCTGCGCCGATGTGCGCCCCCTCGCGGGCGTCGTTGTTGACCGGTGTACACCAGGGGCATGCCACCGTTCGCAACTACATGCCCAGTGGAGCGTTGGAGGACACGCACACGGTGGGCACAGTACTGAAAAAGGCAGGCTATGCCACCGCGGTCATCGGCAAGTGGGGCCTGGCCGGAGCGGCGGACGGCACTAACCCTGCCACCTGGCCGGGGTATCCCACGAAGCGCGGGTTCGATTACTTCCTCGGTTATCCGCTTCACTCCGCCCACGAACACTATCCCAAAGAGGGGCTTTCCAGTGGACCCGAGGAGGTGTGGGAGAACGACACCGAAATCTCGGGCACGCTTGACAAGTGTTACACCACCGACTTGTTCGCCGCCCGTGCGAAGAAATGGATTGTCGATCACCGCGCCGCGAGCCCCGACCAACCATTCTTTCTGTATCTGGCCTTTGACGCTCCGCATACCCCTCACCAGTTGCCAACGCAGGCCTACCCGGCGGGCGGCGGCCTGACCGGCGGCCTGCAATGGACCGGCACTCCGGGGGCGATGATCAACACGGCCAGCGGCACGGTGAATTCCTATGTTCATCCCGACTACGCCAACGCGACCTACGACCATGACAACAACCCCGCCACGCCCGAGGTGGCGTGGGTGAACACTCCCGCCGAACCCGCCATGGCGCATGCTACCTCCATCCGCCGGATCGATGAGGCGGTAGGTGACTTGGCGAAACTGCTACAGGATCTCCAGATCGAGACCAACACCCTCGTGATCTTCACCTCGGACAACGGTCCCGCGACCCCCTGCGACTTTTTCGACAGCTTCGGTCCGTTCGACGGCACGAAATTCGATTGCTGGGAAGGCGGCCTCCGCGAGCCGATGTTCGTGCGTTGGCCGGGCACGGTCGCCAGCAACCGCATCAGCCACGCGGCGTCGCAGTTCCATGACTGGTTGCCGACGTTTGCCGAACTGGCCGGGCTGCCGGCCCCGGCCCACACCGATGGGGTGTCGCTCGTGCCCACGCTGAAAGGGGCGGGCATGCAACGCCCCAGCACGATCTATGTGGAGTACCAGGGCGGGATGGGGGGGGCCACGACGCCCGACTACCCCGAGTTCGATCCGGCGCACCGCAACCGCGTGCGCGAGGAGATGCAGATGGTCTATGTCGGGGACTATGTGGGGGTGCGCTACAACATCCTTTCGCATGCCGACAACTTCGAAATCCACAACACCTTGATCGACCCGCAGGAGACCAATAATCTCGCCTCATCCCTCCCCGAGGTGCAACAGCAGATGAAGGACCGCGTACTCCAGTTGCGCAGGCCCGGTACCCATGCGACACCCTACGACAACGAACTGGTTCCACCCGCGAACCTTGTCACGGCCACGACCCAAGGCCTGGAGCACCGGGCTTACGAAGGGATGTACCCATGGGTGCCGGATTGTGTCACGTTGACGCCGGTGGCGCGGGGGGCTTCGGCCGGGATCGACCTTGCCGTGCGAACCCGCGATATCAACATCGGTCTGCTTTTCACCGGCTACCTCAGTGTCCCGGTAGACGGCGATTACACCTTCTATCTCGCCGCAGATAGCCGGGCGTTCCTGCGCCTGCACGAGGCCGTCGTCATTGACGCCGACTACGGCTATACGGGCGGCACAGAGATCAGCGCCGTAATGAAGCTCAAGGCTGGACTGCACCCGTTGCGCCTGGCCTACGCGCGCGGCGCCGGTGGCGTGCCGGGACTGGCCCTGAAATGGAGCGGGCCGGGTCTGGCCAAACAGGCCATTCCGAACAGCGCGTTTCTGCGCGATGAGACCGGGGCCCCGACTCTCAGTAATATCCCGGATCAGTTCGTCGGCGCCGGCACAGCCGCGGCCGATATTCTCTTCTTCGTGGGCGATACGGAGACGCCGGCGGGTAGTCTGGCGGTCACGGCGACGTCGTTGAACACGGTGCTGGTCCCGGCCGCCAACATCGTCCTCGGCGGCAGCGGCACGGATCGCACCCTGACGGTCACTCCGGCGGTCAATCAGGGTGGATCCGCCACCATCGTGGTGACCGTCTCCGACGGTGTCCTTGCCGCCACCGACACGTTCATCCTGACCGTCACTGAAGGAACGGGTGCGGCCGCCACGGTGGTGGATTGGGGTGGCAACTACGTGTCGGTCGCGCAGAATTTCGGGCGCACGGCGGTGTCCGAGAGTCCGGCGGCGAACTATGGCGGCCTCACGAACACGGACGCCCGCAAGAGTGTCCCGTTCAGCGATTCGGCGCTGCCCTCCGAACGGCTCTCGCCCCTGGCGGGCTACGGCGGCAGCAGCTCCAACTTTTATGGTGGATGGACCTCCATTGTGTACGACCCACCGGTGGGGGGCACCACGCCCAACAGCAGCCTCCGTATTTTCGACAACGCTGCGAATGACTTCATTCAGTTTGTCGCAGGCAAGGGCAGCGCCTGGACGGGCGAGGCCGCTGCGGTGGCCTTGTGGATGAAGCCCGACTTCCTCGCGGGTGCCGGGGAACCGCTCTGTCTGACCGCGACTTGTACGCAGCGGATCAATATTGCCACCGGGGGTCTGGGGGCCTACCGGCTGGTGGTCAAGAACGGTCCACAGTACTACGTCAGCGAGACCTCGAAAGCCGACGCAGGGTGGCTCACGGTGACGAATCCCGCGACGGAGAAGTGGGCCACCTTCAATCCAGCCACGGGGAACGGCCGGCTGAACGATATCGGCGTGTCCTACACCGCCCGCACCTTTGACGATGTGGAGGGGGTGGGGTACTTCTGGTCGTGCCCTTCCGGCACGGTCCGTTCAACCACTGTGAATCTTCGAATCCAGGACGTGGAACTCATGGCGGCCGCCTTCATGGTCCGGCCGCCGTCGATGCTGGACCTCGACACCGATGGGATGGACGACACGTGGGAAATCGCGCATTTTGGCGCGACGAACGCGGCGAACGGCGGGGCGGACGCCGACTGGGATGGCGATGGTCTTGTGAACCATGCCGAGTTCATAGCCGGCACGTCACCGACGAACCGTGCCAGTCTGTTCGGTGTCACGCAGATCATGGCCCCGGAGTCGGGCCGGTTCGCGCTTGCGTGGGACAGCATTACCGGACGATACTACACAATAGAAACCGGTGCGGCGCTGCATCCATCGGCCTGGTCAAACTGCGTCGGCGGCGTCCACCTTCCGGGCGTTGGCGGGCGGATGACATGGACCAGTGCGCCCCCGGATGAGGTGAATTCGTTTTTCAGACTTCGGGCGATATGGCCGTGATGCGTGGCGCAGACCCGGGGAGCGGCGGGAAAGGACGATATCATGAGGCAATGGATCAAGGTGGGGTGTGCCGAAATCGAACTGCAGCCCCGTGCCAGGCAGGTGCTGGGCCTGGGCCGCGTCCGAGCGTTTGAACGGAGCACCGTCGCGAATCAAAAGGG
>CAYOIT010000021.1:0-4288 GCA_964404035.1 uncultured Verrucomicrobiota bacterium
GCGAAGGAGGGCGCAGCGGGTGGTGAACCCTTTCGCACTACAGGTTGTGGTTACGCCAGCCAAATGGATACCCCAGATAGGCAAATGCGCCAACGTAGCACCGACATGCCCTGTCCGCAGGTTCTCCATCTGGTCATTTCCCTCGCCCCTGGCGGGCTCGAGCGGCTGGTGGTGGATTGGACCAATGCGCGGAACAGGCGCCACGCCGGATCGACAAGAATTGCCTGTCTGGATGAGCCGGGGGCGCTGGCCGGGCAGGTGGAAGGCGAGCCGCCGCTGTGCGTCAGGGCGGACCGGTCATGCTGGCCTGTGGACCGGGCGGCGATCAGTCGACTGAAGGAGCTTCTTCAGGCCGCAGGGGGCGGGCAGGCGGAGACCCTTATCCACGCCCATAATCTGGCGGCCTGGCAATATGGCGTGCTGGCCGGACACCACCGGCGACTCATCTACACGCAGCATGGAGCCAATGTCCATAACCTCGGGCTGGTCGACCGACTGCGCGCCCGATGTCTCGCCTGCTTCACGAACGAGGTCGTGGCTGTTTCCGGGGCAACGGCGGATTCAATGGCCCGGCGATTGTGGATCCCGAGAGCGCGGATCAAAGTTGTGGTCAACGGGGTGACTGCGGGGGGGGCCACTGATCGCAGAGAAGATGAAAAGAATGGAATCCGACGCAGGCTGAGCCTTCCTGCGGACGCCTTTGTGATCGGGTCGGTGGGCCGGTTGGCGCAAGTCAAGGGCCATGACCGTTTGATCAAAGCCTTCGCGAGGGGCGTGGAGGCGGACGTTAATCGTTATTCGTTATCGGCTATCGGGAATACCAAGAACCAAGAACCAAGAACCAAGAACTCTCCATGCCTTC
The DNA here is from genome assembly GCA_964404035.1 of uncultured Verrucomicrobiota bacterium. Taxonomy (GTDB): domain Bacteria; phylum Verrucomicrobiota; class Kiritimatiellia; order CAIKKV01; family CAITUY01; genus CAMBRF01. Next base: position 863 of record CAYOIT010000021.1, read on the forward strand.
TTTTCGTCGGCGATGGTCCTGAACGAGCCCGTCTCGAGCAGCTGGCGCAGGATCTGGGGGTGTCGGGGCAGGTGATCTTTGCCGGGTACCAATCCGATCCCAGCCCCTACTACGATGCGATGGACCTGTTCGTTCTGCCGTCGCGCAGTGAAGGCCTGTCCATCAGCCTGCTGGAAGCCATGGCCGCTGGAGTTCCTGTGGCGGTCACCGACGTCGGGGAAAACAAGGCGGTGATAGAGGATGGCCGGTGTGGGCTGGTGCTGCCGGATGACGAGGAGGACTGGATGAGCGTTCTGACTCCGGCGATGGCCGACCTCCCGCGATTGGCCGCGATGGCAGGTGCTGCCCGTGCGCGCGTACGAGAGCGTTATTCGTTGGAGGCCACGTTGGACTCCTACGAGGCGCTCTATCAGGGTTCCTAGCCGGAACGTACCGATACCCCTCACCTCAATCCTCTCCCTCAAGGGGAGAGGAGGAAGAATGAGTGATCAAGGAAGGTCATATTAGAGAAGCGTTTCGAGGGTGTAATCCCTCTCCCTTCAGGGGAGAGGGTTGGGTGAGGGTGTCGTCAAATGGATCGTTCCGGTTGACCGAAAGACTGCCGCTGAGCAAGACGGCCTTATGCTGATCACGATTTCCAATCTCTTCCCGACACCCGGCCAGCCCAGTCGGGGCTTGTATAATCTGCAGCTCTTCAGGGAGATGGGCAAGGTTCTGCTGGGGCCTGGCCGCCCGGGTCTCAACCTTTGTCTTGTGCCGGAATGGCGGTTGTGGCGATGGGCGGCGATCAGGAAATGGCCGTGCCCATCCACGGCCCACGGCCTACCGTCCACCGTTTACCTTCCCGTCTTCTATCTTCCTGTCATTGGACGTTCCATCAACTGGTGGTTCTATTATCGGGCGCTGAAGAGGGCCCTACCCGAGGTAGGCCGTCCCCCGCACATGATCTACGCCTCGTGGCTCTACCCTGATGGCGTGGCGGTTGCCCGGCTGGCTCGCGACCTGAACTGGCCCTGCTGGCTCATGGCATTGGGCTCGGATACGTTCCATCTCAAGTCGTCCCTGCGCCGTCGACAGATTCTAAGCGCCTGTGAAACGGCGACAGGCGTGGTCTGTGTGGCCAACGTGCTGGCTGACCGCCTGGCGACTGCCGGCGTGCCAAGGAGCAGACTGCTGGTGGCGCCCAATGGCGTGGATGACTCCCTGTTCCGGTACAGGAGCCGGGAGGAGGCGTGGGAGGCGCTGGGAACACCACAGACCACAGACTACAGACTGCAGGCCGATGACCGGTCCTCTCTCATCCTCTTCGTTGGCAATCTGGTGTCCATCAAAGGCCCTGATGTAATGTTGAAGGCGTTCGCGAAAGTGGTTACTGGTTATTCGTTGTCAGTTGCAGGAAAGACGACTGAGAGTGGGTCGGTCTTTTGTTCCATAACGAAGAACCAAGAACCAAGAACCAAGAACCCTCTTCTGCTGATCATCGGTTCCGGTCCCCTGCGGCAGCCACTGGAAGGGTTGGCCCGGCGCCTTGGCATTGCCGGGCGGGTTCACTTCCTCGGGGCATGCCCCCACGAGGAGGTTGCCTTGTGGATGAATGTGGCGGATGTATTGTGCCTGTCGAGCCGGAGCGAGGGGATGCCCAATGTGGTGATCGAGGCGCTTGTCTCGGGCTTGCCGGTGGCGGCCACCGACGTGGGCGCCTGCAGGGAAATGCTGGCGGGTGAGCCCGCCGCGCGCGTGTGCCCGCCGAATGATGCCGCCGGCCTCGCCGGCGCGCTTGAGGTTCTGGCCCAGTCCCCGATCGACCGCCGATCACTGGCCCGCCGGCATGCGGATCGTTACTCGTGGCGCCGTCAAGCGGAGACGATTGCGGCCTTCATGCAGAACCGGAACAGGAGGGAGGAATCGCGTGAATAGAAAAGCCATGGTGATGTCGCTGATGCTCGTGTTCACGGTTGCCTTGATCGTAAGGCTTGGCCTGGCGTACAAAGTCGGGATGGGTCGTCCCATGGAGAGCGACTCGTACTACTACCTCCAACTCGCCACCAGTGTTGCTCATGGCCAGGGCTATGTAGTGCGCGATGGTTTCTGGCCGAACGCTCCTTCCCTGCAGCGATTGCCCGGCTGGCCGCTCGTGGTCGCCGCGGCGCTGCGTGCCGTTCCCTTCGTCTCCGGGGACGTCGTCATGCGAGGACTCTGCATCGTGCTGGACGCCGTCAACGCCCTGCTGATCGCCTGGCTGGCATGGAGATTGTTCGCCAGGATTCGCATTGCGGTGATCAGTGGATTAGCCTATGCCGTGCACCCTTCCGCCCTGTTTCTGGCCTACAGCGGCGAGTCCGAGCCCTTGTTTGTCCTGCTCTGTCTGGGCGGTTTTCTCGCTCTCCTCAGGGGAGGTCGCTGGTCATGCCTGGCCGCCTTCTGGTTTGGGTTGGCCTGCCTGGTCCGGGTCAATTATGTGCTCTGGGTGGGGGCCATCGGGGTGGTGGCCCTCTTTCAGTGGATTGGCGTCAGGCGGCAAGCGTCAGGCGCTTCGGGCCGTTGCAGTTCTCCAGAAGGATCCCGCGAAACTTTCAGGTCGTCTGGGATCCGCTGCCGCTGGCTGGCCTTGTCTCTGGTGTCGGGGTTGCTCTTCTTGCTTCCCGCTCTCCTATGGGCGGCCCGGAACTACCAGGTGTGCGGGCATTTTCCCGTTCTGTCGACCCTGCGCGGGCAGACGTTCTATGGCGGCAATAATCCGGTCGTGGCGAAAACGATGGACCTGTGGGGCTACTGGGTCTTCCCCGACACCATTCCGGGGGAGCCTAAAGCGGCTGAACTGGCTCGCACGATGTCGGAATACGATTTGGATGTCTACTATTTCAACCGGGGAAAAGCCTACCTTGCACAGGAATGGTTTGCTCTGCCCCGCCTGGTATTGGGCAAGTTGATCCGGGCGTATGTGCCCATCCCCTGGAAGCCCAACTGGCTTTCGTATGGCGTGGGAGGCTATCGTTTGATTCTCTACGGATTGTCGGTCATCGGGATAGGCTGGTTCTGGAGAGGGCTGCAGCGGGAGTATCGTGTGTGGTTCGTGTTCATGGTTCTCATCAATGTGTTTACCGTGGCGGTGTTTTGGGGCTGTTTCCGCTTCGCCTTTGCGTTGGAACCGTTCCTCGTTCCTTTTGCGGCTGCCGCTGCCAGTCGTCTCTTCTGTCCCCGGGGGAGCTTGTGACGAACAGGATGGACTTCATCGTCATTGCCAACGCCTGGAGTGCCGGGCGGGACAATCCTACCAGCAAACATCGGATTGCGTTGGAACTGGCGGCGCGGGGACACCGTGTGCTGTGGATTGAGGGTTCCGGAATGCGGGCCCCCAGCATGGGATCGGGACATGACCGGTTGCGAATGGTGAAGAAGGTGTGGGCGGCCTTGCGGGGGGCGCGC
>CAYOIT010000021.1:4388-42465 GCA_964404035.1 uncultured Verrucomicrobiota bacterium
GGGATGCGGGGAGGGGCAAGAGGGAAGAGGGATGCGGCAAGAGGGATGCGGTACGGCCAACTCTCAGACGGGCCGGTGGATCGCGCACCTGTGCGTTCGATCTACCACTGTGTCGACAGGTGGGACCAATTCGACATGTATGATTCGGCGATGATGACTGAGATGGACCGACGCTGCTGTGTCTATGCCGACTTGGTGATTGCGTCATCAACCGACTTGTACACGCGTTGCCGCCGACTCAATCCCAATACGGTGATGATCACGCACGGCGTGGACTGGGAGCACTTCCGGCAAGCGGCAAGCGGGATGCGGGAAGAGGGAAGCGGCAAGCGGCAAGCGGCAGGTGGGGAACCGCCTCCTGTCATTGGTTTTTTTGGGTTACTTTCGGAATGGGTTGATCAGGAGTTGATTCTGAAACTGGCGGCGGAATTCTCAGGGGCAACCCACCCCTTACCCCTCCAGGGAGGGGAACCGCATCCTCTGATCCCCGCGCAAGGGGTGGGTTCCGCTCCTGCCTTGATCCCCTCCCTGGAGGGGCAGGGGGTGGGTTCTTCTCCCCGCGCCGATATTGTCCTCATCGGCAAGGCGGATGTACCGGTGACCAGACTCCAGGGGATCGCCAACATCCACCTGCTTGGACCGAAACCCTTTGCGGAACTACCCTCCCATATCGCCCGTTTTACGGTCGGCGTGATCCCTTTTGTCGTGAATGATCTGACCCGTGCGGTCAATCCGATCAAGTTGCGGGAAATGCTTGCGGCGGGCTGTCCGGTGGTGTCTTCAGCTTTGCCGGAGGTCGAGAAATTCGAGAAACGTGGGAGTGTGTTTGTCGCGCACAACGCTGACGAATTTGTGGCGATGGTGCGAGCGGCGATAGCGCATCCCCTGACGACGGAGCAACGGCTGGCCTTGAGCGATTCGATGGCCAGTGAAACCTGGGCCGGGAAGGTGGAAGAGATTCTGAAATTGGTCGCGCGAGGGGAGCCCTAAAGTCCTTTCGAAAAAATACACGATTCAGCGTGTACCTTTCTGGATGTGGCACGGGTGTCTCACCCGTAGCCTCTTCTCTTCGCTCACTTGTCCGGCTGCTTGGGCTACGGGTTGGAAACCCGTGCCACGCTGAGTTGTGGGTGCTCGCCCGCCTTAACGCTTCTCTTCCTGGCCGATAACTGATACCCAATAACCATGAACCTTTTTTCCCTTATCCGTTCCGACAGGCTTGCCAAGGCGCGGTGGCTTTACGGCGATACCTCCTGGCGCAGCCGGCTCAAAGCCAGGTTCACCGACGGGTCCGCGGCGATGGTTTTGTACCGATGGATGCAGTGGGCACAACGGCATCACCTGTGCCCCCTCGCGATGCTCTTCAACAAGATGAATGTCGTATGCGGGAATTGCGTCATCGGGCGCGGGGCTGATTTTGGTGAGGGGTTTGTCCTGGTCCATAGTCTGGGCGTGGTGATCAATTCTTCCGTTCGGGGCGGAAAGCGCGTGGTGATCGAACACCAGGTGACGATCGGCGCCGAAAAGGGTGGATCACCGGAGGTGGGCGATGACGTGTTCATCGGCGCGGGAGCCAGGATTATCGGTGCCGTGCACGTGGGGACTGGCGCTAAAGTCGGGGCCAATGCCGTGGTGGTCGACGATGTTCCCGCCGGGGCGACGGTGGTTGGAATTCCGGCTCGAGTGGTTGTGCGCGGCGGGCGGTAGGCGGCCCGGAGCCCGGACGAAGTGCCTGTTATGTTGATCGCATTGATAGTCATCATCGTTCTCCTTGCCTACGCGTGGGTCGGGTACCCGTGGATTGTGTTGGCCTTGGGGCGGAGAAGAACCCACCCCTTCCCCTTGCAAGGAGGGGATTCGCCCTGTTGGTTCCCCTCCCTGGAGGGGGAAGGGGTGGGTTCTTCTCCGCCTGTCTCCATCCTTTTCTCTGCTCACAACGAAGCGTCCGTGATCCGACAGCGACTGGAGAACCTGGCCGCCCTGGACTACCCCGCCGACCACCTTCGCGTGTTTGTGGGGGTTGACGGCGGGGAGGATCGCACCGCGGAGATCGCTCTGGCCTGGGCTCAAGCCCATCCCAATGTACGTGTGGTCGTGAGTCAGCAGAACTGCGGCAAGACGGCGATGTTGAAGAGACTGGTGGAAACCTGCGGGAAGCGGGAAGCGGGAAGCGGGCAGGGGGAAGACAATGCCGATTCTGCATCGGTCTCGCGCTTGCCGCTTGCCGCTTACCGCTTGCCGCTCCTTGTCTTCACCGATGCGAACACGATGTTTGCCCACGACGCCTTGAAGCGGTTGGTGGCGTTGTTTGCCGATCCCCGGATTGGCGGGGTATGTGGGCGGCTGGTGTTGGTGGGGACTCCGCTCTCCAGTGGAACCGATGAGTCGATCTATTGGAATCTTGAGACCCGGCTCAAAATGTCGGAGAGCGCGCTAGGGTCCTGCCTGGGCGCCAATGGCGCGATCTATGCGATTCGGGCGCCTCTGTTTCCCGGGAGGACGGAGAGGCACGGGGCGGGTCCCGGCGCCAAGGCCGGTTCCGAGTTCCCTGAAAACACGATCATCGATGACTTTGTGATTGGCATGAAGGTCCGGGAGGCGGGGTATCGCATGGTGTACGAGCCGGGAGCCATTGCGACGGAAGAGTTGCCGGCCACGGTTGAAGATGAGTGGCGCCGGCGGGTGCGGATTGGAACAGGAGCCTATCAAGCCCTGTCCTTGTGTCGTCGTTGTCTGTTGCCGCGCTATGGGGCTTTCGCCTGGATGTTCTGGTCCCACAAGGTTCTGCGCTGGTTCACGCCGCATTTGCTGTTGGGAATGGCGGCGTGTTCTGTGGCTGCCGTGCTGGGCGAGAGGGGCCCCGGAGCGCCCTGGCTGGGCTTTCTTCCGCACCTTTCCATTCTGGGAGTGACCGGGCTGTTGGCGGCAGCCTTGATGGGGGAAAGAGTCCATGCTTTCAGGCCGCTCCGGTACTTTGTGGTAATGCAGGCGGCCCTGTTTGTCGGGTTTGTGCGTTTCTGCCGGGGAGAAGTCTCAGGGAAGTGGAGAAGGACAGCAAGAGCAGAACCCACCCCTGCCCCTCCAGGGAGGGGAACTGATCGTGAGTACTGGTGATGTTTAAGGCCATTGACAAGTGGTTGATCGGATATCTGAAATCTGTGCTGCGCCGTCCACGACTGGCCACACGGCCGCGACATCTTTTCTTCTGCCTCTGTGATCACTTCGAGCCGTTCCGGGGTGGGGTGGACGCTCCTGAGGCTCGCTGCACGGTCAAGGACTGGCTTTCAGCCTATCCTTCCGCGGTCGCTGGTTTCCTCGATGCGGACGGGCGGCCGCCCTGCCACACTTTCTTCTACCCGCAGGAGGAATACGATGAGGACATTCTGGACCGCCTGGCGGAGTTCTGTCGTCAGGGATACGGCGAGGTGGAGATCCATCTGCACCACCGGCATGACACTGAGGCTGGGCTTCGGCAAAAACTCGAATCGTTTCGTGACCTCTTGCACAGACGGCATGGATTGCTGGGGGAGTTGCGGGAAGCGGCAAGCGGTAAGCGGCAAGAGGCAAGCGGTAAGCGGCAAGCGTCAGGCGGAAGCCGGGAAGAATCGGGAAAGGTGTCATCTCCGTTCCCAACGCTTCCCCCTTCCCGCTTGCCGCTTTCCGCCTGCCGCTATGGCTTTATCCACGGCAATTGGGCCTTGTGCAATTCTCGGCCGGATGGCGATTGGTGCGGCGTGAACGAGGAACTGGGCGTCTTGACGGAAACCGGGTGTTACGCCGACTTCACATTTCCGTCCGCCCCGTCACGGACCCAGTCACGAATGGTCAACGCGATCTACTATGCCACCGACACACCCGGGAAACCCAGGGCCGCCGATCAAGGGAGCGTTGTTGGTTGCCGGTTATCAGTCATTGGAGGAACGATGAATGAGGTTCGGACTGTTTCTCCTTCAACAAAGAACCACGAACCGATAACCGGGCACGCCGCTTCCGGCGGCCTTCTTCTCATCACCGGTCCCCTGGCTTTGAACTGGGCCCGCCGCAAATGGGGGCTCCTGCCCCGGGTTGAAAATAGTGAAATCTCAGGGGCCAACCTGCCGACGGCGGACCGAATCCGATTGTGGGCCAGGCAGGCGATTCATGTGGACGGCAGACCTGACTGGATCTTTGTGAAGGTCCACACGCATGGGTGTGTGCCCGGGAATGCGAAGGTGATCCTGGGAGAAGCGATGCGTAAGGCGCATGAGACGCTCCGGCAGGAGTTCAACGATGGAGCGGCCTGGAAGCTTCACTATGTCTCGGCGCGGGAGATGTACAACCTGGTCAGAGCTGCCGAATCCGGAGCGGCGGGCGACCCGGGACCATGGCGGGACTACGAGGTGGTGTGGCCGGTTGCCTGATGAACCGGCCCGTTTTCTTCTCTTGAACTTATTCCCGTGCCCGTCATAATACCCGACCAACGTATGAGTTGCGAGGGGGGGGGCAACCGAGCGATGAGTTACTACCGCATTCTGGGGCTGCGTGATGAGCCGTTCTCGACCAGTCCAGACCCCTCATTCCTCTTTCTCTCCCCCCAGCACAAGGCGGCGTTGACCCGCCTTCGTATTGCGCTCAGCCTGAAGCGCGGGCTCAGCATCATTGTGGGCGATGTCGGCACGGGGAAGACGACGCTCAGTCGCAAGCTCTCCCAGATTCTGAAGGAGGAGCAAGACGTGTGTTTTCACATGATCCTGAATCCCTACTTCAAAACTCAGAAACAGTTCCTGTCGAGGCTGGTCTCCCTCTTTCATGCACCCATCGATCCCAAGAAGACGACCGGGCTGGACTGCATCGAGGCCGTGGAGCAGTTTCTTTATCGAACCGGGGTTCAGGAGAAGAAACGGGTTGTCCTTCTCATTGACGAAGCTCAACTGCTTCCGGATTATGTGCTTGAGATTTTGCGCATTCTTCTCAATTATGAAACAAACGAGTTCAAAATCCTTCAACTTGTTCTGGTTGGACAGATGGAGTTGGTGCCGGTTTTGAGTTCGATGCCGAATTTCTGGGACCGGATTGCGCTTAAGTGTGTTATCAAGCCGTTGGATCTGGGTGAGACGAAAGAGATGATCGGCTTTCGACTCCTGCAGGCCGGTCATCAAGGGGAGAGCTTGTTCACAGACGATGCCATCCGGATGATTCATGAGCATACGCGCGGCTATCCCCGGCAGATGTCGATGTTGTGCCATAACCTTCTGGAAACACTGGTGATGAGAGACATGAAAGTGGTGGATGCACCACTGGTGAAGGACGTAGTGACCTCGGAACTTCGGCCACAGGTGGAGATGGCCAACGAAGTTCCGAATGTGTATTGATGGGTGTACGAAAGACTATGAGCAACGCGAAACAAGAACCGACTCCCGAAGAAAAGCTGCTGGCGTTGATTCAGTCCGACAAGCGTCAGGAGCCCACTCCACCTTCCGCTGAGAAGCCTGTTGTGCCTGTGGTGGCCGCAGCGGTTCCCCGGGAAGCCCCGGTACCCCCGGCGCCTCCGCCCTCCGCTCCTCCTGCTCCTGTTGCTGTTCCCGTCGTCCCGGAAGCCGCGCCACCCATTCCCAAGGCAGAACCTCCGCCCGAGAAGAAACTGAAACTCTCCGCACGGGCGGAGCAGAGCGCCATCGATGCCGAAAAGAAGCTGGCGGCTCCCGCCTCAAAGGGGCCCGCTCCCGCCGACGCCGGCTCAAAATCGACTCCGCCGGCGGTGACCAAACCGGAAGCGGCCATCGCTTCAGTGGCCGCCCCATCGGAGAAGCCCGCTCCACTCCCGAAAGAGGAGCCTGCGGTGGCGGCCATTTCTGCGGCACCCCGAATCATGACGGTACGCCGGGGAGTGGGAGGATTGGCTCTCGTCAACCGTATTCTGGCTCTTGTTGTGCTTGTGTTGCTGGTCTTGGTTGTCTATAGTGTAGCGTCAATTCGGGCGGATGTGGCGAAGAACTTATCGACACAGGTTTCAAGCGCAGGGAGCCTGCCTTGGACGCCGGTGATGATGACCAGCGAGACGGTGCCGGCGTTGGACTACTATCTCGACAAGGTGTCCAGACGGAACCTTTTTACGCGGGTAGGCGGCGGCTCGGTGACGACGAATGTTGTGTCGGTGGTGGAGGGGGCGGCTGGAGACTTGAAACTGGTGGGGATTTCCATGGACGATTCAGATCCCGGAGAATCGCTTGCCATTATCCGAAACAAGGTCGATTCCAAGACGCATTTTGTCAAGGTGGGGCAGACCGTCGGAGACACCGGGCTGACGTTGGCACGTGTGCTGGCGGATCGTGTGATCCTGAAGAGCCACAAGCAGGAGGTTGAACTGAAGTGAGAAACGTCGCATGCGTTGTCGTATTGCTGCTGGCGCTGGGGGTGAATGCCATTGGGCAGGAGCTCGCCACCAACACTCCCGCCTCCAAACCGCATCTCATTACCGAGTATCATCTTCCCGGTTTGGATAAGACCATCTCCCTCGACATTATCGAGGCCATGGATGTGGTGGACCTGATCAAGTTCCTGTGCACCAAAGCGGACCTCAATGTCATCATCGGGCGCGAGGTGACCGGGACAAGCAAGTTGATGCTCAAGAACGTCACATTGGGCGATGCGCTTGAAATCATTCTTGCCGCCAACGATCTGGCCTACGAGATCAAGGGCAATATCATCAAGATCATGACGGACAAGAGCTACCGTGACCTTTACGGCGAAGGGTTCTACGAACGCAAGCAGGCGAAGGTGATCAAGCTCGAGTACGCGATGCCGAGCAAGGTGGCCCAGATGCTGGAGAACATCAAGAGCAGCATCGGCAAGGTGGTTTTTGACGACGGCACCGGGAATATCGTGCTGATCGATACGCCCCAGAAGATCAAGGAGATGGAGGCGGTCATTGAACGATCGGAGCTCCCGACCATTCAACGCGTCCTTCCGACCGTCACGACCAATTTCGTGCTTCAATACGCCACTACAGAGGATCTTGAACTGCAGGTCACCCCGCTCCTGACGAAAGATGTGGGGCAGATTCGGAGCGATAAGCGAACCAAGACTCTGATCGTAACCGACCTGCCTTCCTCCATGCCGAAAATCTGCGAACTGGTGGCGATCTTTGACCGCGCCCAGAAGCAGGTCTTCATCGAGGCCAAGATTGTGGAAGTGGAACTCAGGGACGAGTTCAGCCTCGGGGTTCAGTGGGGCCACGTGCTGCAGGGACTGGAGCCTCGCTTCTCCTTGGAGTCCTTGTCGCAATTCCCTGCTGCCGGGCTTGTTTCCGGTTCAAAGGGTAGCATCAACTATCACACTATTGCCGCCGGTGGTGACTTGAATGTGCTTGTCGAGGCTCTCGCAACGGTGGGGGATACCAAACTGCTTTCGAATCCGCATATCACCGTGCTGGATGGCGCCGAAGCCACCATCAGGGTGATCACGACGGAGCCGTATGCCGAGACTACCTTCGAAACCGGTACCACCAACATTACCGGCAAGACCTACAAGTTCATCGATGTGGGGGTATCGTTGGCTGTCACGCCCCGCATCAATGAGTTGGGCTTCATCACGGTTAACATCCGACCCGAGGTCAGCAGCGTCATTGGGCTTTACGACTCTGCCACAGGGCAAGGGGTGCCGCGGGTGAAGAAGTCATTTGCGGAAACCAGCGTCTCCGTCAAGGATGGTGTGACCATCATCATGTCGGGTTTGATTGATAAGTCGGAGACCAAGGAAATCAACAAGATTCCTTTCCTGGGTAGCATCCCCTTGCTGGGCATACTATTCCGGTCCGAACAAACCAAGGTTAGGAAGACCGAGACCATTGCGCTTCTGACGCCTCGCATTGTCACGGGTGCCAAGTTCTTCGAGCGCGCTGAGGACATGAAGAAACCCACCAAGTCCGATGGGGTTGCAGAAGCGGGCTTGGTCGGGGCCGGCCTGACGCCTTGAAGGGCCGAAACAGGGCCTCGGGGAACAAAGGGAAGATGAACGCAGTCAAGCGCAGGTCCTCACTCGATCTAGCCTTTATGGTGCTTCTTGCCACTTCTCCTTGTCTCTCTGCCATGGCTCAGCAAATCGACCCCGCCACCTACCAGCGCGTTGTCGATGAGAATATTGAGTTGCGTCAGGAACAGACGCGCCTGACGAAGGAAAACAGCGACCTGCGCCGCAGGAACGCCGACCTGATCCTGGATATACAGGATCAGGAATCCAAGCGGGAGCAGCTGGCTTTGTTGGTGTCCCAACTCAAAACCCCCGAGGAAAGCAAGGCCGAACTCGACCGTTTGCGGGCGGAGCGGGTTGCCCTGATGAACGAGCTTGAACGCGTCCGGCAGTCCCTCGTCGTTGTTGTTCCCGCCTCCACCAATACCCCGCCCCCCCTGCCGTCCCCGGAACAGGGGTCGTCATTGTTCCGCAAGATCGAGCAAGAAAATGCCGACCTGAGGCAGCAATTGGAGCGTGAGCGCGAAACCCTCCAAGCCAAGACCAAAGCTCATGATGCCGTGACGGCACAGGCTACTGAATACCTTGCCAAGGTTGAGAAGCTCTCGAAGGAACTCGGAGACCTCAATCAGGATCTGGATAAGGCCAGGTCCAGGGAGGCGTCGCTTCGAAAGGCTCTTGATAAGATTGCCCGTCAGTCATTCCAGCAACAGGAAGAGATCGCACGTTTGCAGGCCGAGAACGCGAAGCTGGAGGGCGAAAAGGACCGGGCGGGCACCCTTCCGACTTCGGGGGGCGTGGGGCCATCCGTACAGACGCGCGATGACGCCCCTGTGAGCCGGGAGGACCTGGGAGGGCTGCTGGCGGCCGCTCAGAGCGCTCTGAAGGCGCGACGGTCACGTGAGGCGGAGAAGCTGTACGGCGAGGCTCTCAAGAAGGCCCCGAAGGATCCTCGCGTTCATTACAACCTGGGCGTCCTGTATTCGGATTACCTGAAGAATCCTGACAAGGCGGCGCAGTCTTTTCGCAGGTATCTGGAACTGGCTCCCGCCGCCCGTGATGCGCCTCAGGTTCGTTCCTGGCTTATCGATCTTGAGGTCCAGGCGGGGAGGTAGACGGGTCACGCATAACCGGTAACCGGGGTTCTTCCTTTGCGGCGCGAACTCAAACTCGTACTTCTTGTCTTCTGCCTCGTGGTGGGGCCTGCCGTCGTGCTGTCATTCATGGCGGGACGAATCCTGGAAAACTGGCAGGTCATCCTTCAGAAAAGGATGGAGATTGCCGCCGCCAGGGAACTGGATGACGCGGTCAGGAGTTGGCGCCTGCGGTTGGATAATGCCCGGCGAGACCTGCGGCAACGCCTGGCGATCCAGTCTCCGATTCAGTTTTTTTCGACCTATTCAGCCTCGAATGCCTGGCTTTCAGGTCTATTCGTGTTCTCCGAGACTCAGGGATTGATCTATCCCCTCGGAGAAGACAAGACGACGGCGTCCAATCATGCGGATGATACGTCGATGTCCTTCCTCTCCCCTCTCTCGTATGACGGCGGATCTCCTGTGACCGCCACCAATCCTGCGGCCGCCATTCGTGAGTACCGCCAGATTCTGGACCAGCCTGAGGGGAGTGCCGATTTTCTCTGTCGCACCCGCCTGCGCCTGGCGCAGGTGTACCGGAAAGCGGGCCAACTGAAGGAGGCCAAGGCGTGCGTCGAACAGGTCGTGAAGGACGGGGGAGGCGGAGCCTCATGGTCTGCCGCCGCCCGGCAGGAACTCTCGGGCCGTCGGGTCGCGCGTGACCCTGAGGACGGGTTTTACTACGACCTTATCGCCCTGAAGGCCTTATCGGAACTCTGTGATGCGGTCGGCGACCAGGAAGGGGCGAGGGGCGCTGACACAGAGCTGTTACGCCGGGTGCTGGATCGTTACGAAACGATGGCTGTGAGCCAGAGGCAGCTGGCGACCCTCTATCTCGATAAACGCCTGGGAGAAACGCGGCCGGGACGACCTACCGGGGAACGGGAGGCCGCGCTCTTGTCGCAGTGGCGCGAGCTTAAGAGGGGGCGCGACATGGACCGGGACTTGCGGATTCGCATGGAACAGGAGTTCCTGCGATGGGCCCACTCGGGAACGATATCGGACGAGGCCTGGACCGTGACGCGGATTGGGACCAACGAATACTGGGTTACTCCGGCCGGCCGCCCTGAACCCCCGGCCAGCGCTTCTTCAACCGGGGTTTCCCCTCGCCTCTTCTTTGCTGTCCAACTTGATCGTGACAGGCTGAGCAAGGCTCTGGCCCAATCGGCGTCCGGGCTCGACGGTGACACCGGGGTTGCCATTGAAGTCATGGGATCGCAGGAGGCGTCCCGCGGCCCTCGCCCTCTGCTGGCAGAACGCCGGATGGCCCCGCCTTTGGATCGCGTGGTGTTGGCGGCTTATCCCTCCGACTCCCGGGCGTTTCTTGCCAATGTCCGGCTGCAATCGAGGCTCTATGGATGGGGCGGCTTTGTGCTGATCCTCAGCGTTGTGATCGGCGGCTGGCTGATGTGGCGGGAGGCGGTTCATGAAATTCGAGCGGCCCGGGAACGCAGCGATTTCGCCGCCGCCGTGTCGCACGATCTTCGGACCCCCCTCTCGTCGATGCGCATGTTGGCGGAAAGCCTGTACCTGGGGCGGATCGAGGACGAAGGTAAACGCAAACGATTTCTGCAGACTATTCTCAAGGAGAGCGACCGCCTGAGTCGACTGACCGATCGGGCCTTGTATTTCATCCAGTTTGGCCAGGGCGCGGTGCGGTACCAATCCTCCGAAGGAGATCTGGGCGGCCTCATCAAGGATGTGGTGGAGACGTTTGCCACCGGAATCGGGGCGGAAGTGCGGGAATCGGGAAGCGGAAAGCGGGAGGCGGGAGGCGGGAGGCGGGAAGAGGAGCCGACATGGGTGATTGACCTCGCCATCAGCGACGATCTGCCTGCCGCTCGGTTCGATGCCGGCGCGATGGAGCAGGTGGTGTTCAACCTTCTCGACAATGCGGTCAAGTACTCGCGCGAAGACAGGCGAATTGAAGTCAGCGTGGGAGAAGATGCGTCTCGCCGACATATCAGCGTGGCGGTCAAGGATCATGGCGTGGGGATTGATCCCGGCGATCTGAAGCGGATTTTCAAGGCCTATCAGCGAGGCGGCAGCAGCGCGAATACGGCGGGCTTGGGGCTTGGATTGGCGCTCTGCAGGGATGTGGTGAAAGCCCACTGTGGTAAGATAGACGTGGCAAGCCGGCTGGGGATCGGCAGCACGTTCACCGTTGTGTTGCCAGCCGTCTGACTGAAAGAAGAAGAGAGGCGATTATGAACCGTCAGAAAACAGTCCTGATTGTCGAAGATGACTCCTCGCTGATGCTGGGATTGGACGAGAACCTCACCGTTGCCGGCTACCGTGTGCTCACTGCCGTGACCGGTCCGGAGGGGTTGAAACTGGCACTGGACCGAAAGCCGGACCTTATTCTTCTCGATGTCATGCTTCCCGGCATGAACGGTTACGAGGTCTGCCGTACGCTGCGCGAGAAGAAGCTGACGATGCCTGTGGTGATGCTTACGGCGCGTAAGGAAGAAGGGGACAAGTTGACGGGTTTCGATGTCGGCGTGGACGACTATGTTACGAAACCTTTCAGCATCAAGGAACTGCTGGCCCGGTTGAAGGCCATTTTGATCCGGACGGACCGTGTCATTGAGGGACCGCAGCAGTATCATTTTGGCGATTTCATCGTGGATACCGGGACACGGTTATTGACGCTAAAAGGAAAGGATGTCCCGTTGACCCGGACGGAATTCGACCTGTTGACGTATCTTGTGGTCAACGAAGGCAAGTCCCTGTCGCGTGAGACGTTGCTGCGGGATGTCTGGGGCATGGAATACTACGGCACACAACGCTCGCTGGATACGTTTGTGGCGATGCTGCGCGCCAAGATCGAGAAGAAACCGCACGATCCAAAGCATATCCTGACGGTGCACGGAGTGGGGTACCGATTCCTGAAGTGATGGGCTGAGCGTGAGACCCTCAATGAACAAGGATAGACGCAGATCACTGATGCTGGCGGTCCTCTGGCTTGTCGCGCCCACCTTCGCCGCTCCCGTGCCGCTGCCCACCCGCTATGCCCTGGCGAGGGAGGTCGAACTCGGGAACGGCACGTTGAGCGAAGCGGTGACTCTCTATCGTGAACTCCTTCCGGAAGCCACGGCCTCCAATCACTCCCTCGCGGCGACGTTGTTGTTCAGGATCGGAGCCTGCGAAAGGGAACGAGGCAGAGTCGAGGAGGCGAGGCAAGCCTGGAAGCAGCTCATCGATACGTATCCGGCCGACCCGCGCCTGAGCGCCAGAGCCCGCGAGGCGGTGAAGGAGTTGGACCGGGAAGTGGGTCGCGTCCTTATGCGCGGGCGGGTGGTGAACTCCCAGGGTCAGCCTCTGGCAGGTGCCTACGTGGTGCTTGGCGACTGGGGAAATGCCCCGCCGCTGATCACCGGGGTAGAGGGTGCATTCCAGGCAGATCGGCAGGCGGCAGGCCGATTGGCCAAGGGGGAACGCTATGGTCTGGTCTATGCCGAACTCCCCGTGGGGGCGCCCGTCATGGTTGGCGTCTGGCGGGAGTCGTCCTCACCCGCGGATTTCTGTCTTCGGCCTTCCCTTTCCCTGGCCGGCTACGTGGTGGATACCCGCGGCCGCCCTGTGGTAGGTGCGACCCTGCGCCTCACCGGCTTCGAAACGGGCTCAACCGAGGCTCCGCTTCCCTTCGGGCGCCTGTTTCCGCCGGTGGCCACGGATACCAACGGGCAGTTTCAGGTGAACGGCCTTGCGGAGGGATTGCGCTATGCGCTCTCGGCGGAGAAAGACGGCTATCGGATGGGACGGGCCACCGTCGACGACTCGGAAGGGGCCGCGAACGGAAGACGGGCGGACGGAATCAGCACCACCCAGGCGCTTTCGCCTGACAGCAGAGTGGTGTATGCCCCGGAGATGATTCTTCAACCTGTCGGCCGCATCGCCGTGGATGAGGCCGGTATTCTGAGGGCCGAGGTGAACCTGAACGATCCTGCCGAACGCGCCCGCCTCGAAGAGGCCATGACCTTCTTTGATCCGGAGCGAAAAGACGAAAGCGGACGCGACGCTGGACGGGCGCCGGGACCTGCATGGCTCCGTTTTCCCTATGATGATTTCCCCTTCTCGCTGCGTTGGTTGCGGGGAGATCCCCCCTCCGGTTCGCCCTTGAGTGCAGAGGATTTGAAGGGAAAGGTTGTCGTCTATCATTTCAGTTCCGCCTATCTGGATGCCTCGATCAAACGCCAGTTTCCCGGCGAACCGGGCTTCTTATCGCAACTTGCCAGGCTGTTTGGGGCCCAGGGCGTGCGGTGTGTGTGGATTCTGCCCGCTGACGATGGCTCCGAAGATGCTGCACGGCTCGCCCTTGAAACCTGCACGGACCTTCCGATTGCCGTGGACCGCGACGGGAGGATGTGGAAGGCGCTGGGGGTCATGGGCTATGGAGGAAATGTGGTGGTGGATCGAGACGGAATCATGCGGGCGGTGTGCCCGGATCAGCACGTCTTCAAGGTCCTTAAGGGCGTTTTGGCGCCGTAACCATCGACGCTCCTGCTTTCTCTGCTTGAATTGCCGGGCGTTACGTGGTTCAAATCAGTCTTGCCGGACTCAATAATATTCAGGTGGAGGATCCCAACTATGCGGGCTAAGGTGATTTTGTTGGCGATGGTGGCAATGGCGGGGGCGTTGTTGTGGGTGGGTACAGGGTGCGAGGAGGCGAGTGGGCTTGATGGCCTTTCCGTGACGCCAGAGAGCACGACTCTCGGCGGGGCCTCCAATTTAACCAGCGTCGTCTTTACCGCTGCAGTGAGCAATAATCCTCTGGCCTTACCGCTTGAGTGGCGCGTGTCAAATTCGGCACTTGGGAACATTGTGAGCCATTCCGGGGACAAAGCTGTTTATGTGGCTAATTCCGGAAAGAAGGGCAACAATGTGATCACCGTCCGTGACCAATACGACAATGAAGGGTCGGCGGTGGTGACACAGAAGTAGCGGCGGCCGGCGGTTAGCATTGAAATGCACTGGTTTGCATGAGGTCTACACCATGATCAGACTCTATCGCAGGAATCGTTTCGCCTGGCTGCAAGCCATGGTTGCGACGGGGCTTTGGCTTGGGGTGCAGGGCCCGCAGGCCATAGCTGGTACCATTACCCTCAAGATCCGCGCCATCAATCCCTCCCAGACTGACAAACAATCGATCGAAGTCAGGCAGCCGTTGCCCAAGCTGGTGAAACCTGACGACGTGGTCAGTTCGGATGACCTTGAGGTGGTCTATGATGTCGCCAGCAAGAGCTACTTTGTCCAGAAGAAGGTCGAACTGGAGCCTGCCCAGACCCGGACGTTCGACGTGGTGATCAAGGATATCTGGCTGATTCCGGAAGAGACGCTCAATGAGCTGACGACCCACACAACGTCTCTTGCGGCCGCTCTCAAGGGAGCCGATCAGGCGGCAACGGCCGACAAACTGAATACGATGATCCAGGAGAACCTGAAGACCGTCACCGAGCGCCAGGGAACCTATGTCGTGGGAATTGCCAAACCCATCGATCATATCCGGGCCTATGAGTCCAATCTGGAGGCGATGGACCGGATTCGGCGCGATATCGGCGTGCTGGAGAATCTCGTCATTTCAGCCGGTAAGACCCCGCAACGTCTTCTGGGATCGCCCCGGGGTTCGCCGCCGGCTGAAGCGGAGACTGGAAATACCACCGGGGATGTCGTCACCATCCACATCAAGGTGACCAACCCCTCCCTGACCGAAAAGCGGCCTATTTCGATCAAGAGGGACTTTCCCTCCGAGATTAAACCGACGGACGTGATGGATGCCGGCGGCCTTCAGATCGGGTTCGATGCGGCCCGAAACGTGTGCTACGCGTCTCTTGAAGCCGTGATGCTGGCCCCGCAGGAAACCAAGGTCTACGACGTGAAAGTGAGGAACCCATGGACCGATGCCCTGTTGAGGGTGCCCAGACTTGCGACGCGGGCTTCGGAACTGGTGCGTCTGACCAAAGACACAACAGACTATAAAGTCATCCAGGATCAGGCCTTGGAACTTCTCAAGGAACTCGAGAGCATCAAGACTCAAAAACCGCCTGACGAGGTTAATGAGCAATATGTTGCCCATGCCCGGCAGCAGAATGAAGCCTTGCGCGATGTGGAATCCCGCATCCTCCGGCTTGAGGAACTCTTCCAGCCGCACGAGAAGCCGGTCCGTTTTGGCGTTCCGATGATGGATATGCCGCGTCCGGACCGCCGGACAACGTGGGTGATCATCTACATCATTCTGGCCTTTCTGGGGGTGTTCAGTCTTGCCTTCTTCTTCAGATGGTACGGACGAAGCAAGTCCGAGCAACTTGACCGGCAGACGGAAAAAGAGGCCACCGGGGACGGGGATACCTCGAAGCCGGAGAAGACTTCAGGCGCTGGTGGGGCGTAAATGGTGGGGGATGCCACAGTAAAGGCAAGGGAGCGCATTGGATGGCACTGAAAATCACACCTCTTCAAATCAAGGAATACGGCGTGGTTGCCGAGATCAAGCAGGATATTGCCCATATCACCGGGCTCACCAACTGCATGAATGGGCAGCTGATTCATTTCGAAGGGGGCAGCCAGGGTGTGATCGTGGGATTCGACGGGGATTACGAACTCGCGATGATCGTCAAGGAGGGCTCCAAGATCAAGCCCGGCGACCGGCTCTTCTCCACCATTGAAACGTGCACGGTTCCGGTAGGCGAAGGCTTTCTGGGACGCGTGGTAAACGGGTTGGCCGAACCCCAGGATGGCGGGCCGCCGATCAAGGCGGCCAAGCGTTATCCCATTTTCAACCAGGCGCCCGCTGTTCTCGAGCGTACCCCGCTGAAAGAATCGCTTGAGACAGGGGTCAAGATTCTGGACATGATGAATCCGGTCGGTAAGGGGCAACGGCAGCTTATCCTGGGGGATCGCGTCACGGGCAAAACCACGATCGCCACGGATACGATTCTGAATCAGAAAGGCAAGAACGTCATCTGCATCTATTGCTGCATCGGCAAGGCTGAGGCCTCCTTGAATCGCGTGCTGGAGTTGTTCAAAGAACATGACGTCATGAGCTATGCGGTAGTCGTTTCCGCGACCGCCTCCTCGTCCGTGGGGCAGCAATATCTGGCACCCTATGTGGCTTCCAGCATCGGTGAGTATTTCATGAATGAACAGGGGCGCGACGTGTTCGTCGTGTTCGACGACTTGACCAAACACGCCTGGGTATATCGCCAGATGTCTCTGCTGCTTGAGCGGTCACCTGGTCGCGACGCCTATCCCGGCGACATCTTCTACCTGCATTCGCAGTTGGTCGAGCGGGCCTGCAAACTTCGTCCCGAGCGCGGTTCGGGGTCCATGACGTTCTTCCCCATCGTCGAAACGGTTCAGGGGGACGTCACGGGCTACATCCCCACCAACATTATTTCCATGACCGACGGTCAGCTCTATGTCAGCACCCCTCTGTTCAGCGAGGGGTTCAAGCCTGCCATTGACATCGGCCTATCGGTTTCCCGTATTGGAAGCAAGGTGCAGTGGGCCGCCATGCGGAAATTGGCCGGCATTCTGAGGCTGGAGTATATCCAGTTCAAGGAACTGGAGCGATTGACCCGGATCAAGGCAGGCGTCTCGGAAGCGGTGGAGAAGCGGCTTCGCAAAGGGCGGGTGGTGGCCGAGATCCTGAAGCAGGACAAGAATTCTCCCGTACCGATGGAAGAGCAGATTGTCGTGTTGTTTGCGTTGACGAATGGATACTTGGATCATCTGATGCCGGAACAGGTCAACGCGTTCCAGAGCGGGTTGCGGGAAAAGGTCAAACGGGATAATCCGGAACTCATCCGCGAACTGATCGAAAAGAAAGATCTTACGGATGCAATCAAAGGGGGGCTCCATGAGCAACTTACCGCGTACGGGCGTGGCCCCGTTTAAGATCAAGCTGTCGGAAACGGGAACGATCAAAGATATCAAGAAGATGATCGTCCGTATCACCGGGCTGCCCTCCTGCCTCAACGGACAACTGGTGGACTTCGGCGGAGGGAACAAAGGCATCATCATGGGGTTTGACGAGGACGACGTCCTCGCCCTCCTGCTGGGGGATGACAGTGGAGTCCGGCTGGGGCAGACGGTTTCAGGAATCAGCGAGCCCTTCACGATTCCCATCGGCGGCGCCTACCTCGGTCGGATGGTGGATGCGTTGGGCAATGCGTGTGACGGCAAAGGGGAAGTCCAGGCCGATGTGCAGCGAGCCGTTTTTTCAAACTCGCCGTTGTTGACGGAACGGTCGCCCGTGGACACGTTCATCCATTCCGGGACCAAGATCATCGATGCCCTGGTGCCGTTGGGAAAAGGACAGCGCCAGTTGATTATGGGCGATCGCATGACGGGGAAGACCACGCTTGGCATCGATACCATTCTCAGTCAGAAAGGTCGCGACGTCATCTGCATCTACTGCTGCATCGGCAAGGCAGTGGTAGCCCTTGAGAAGGTGGTGGGCATTCTGGCGGAGCGCGGCGCCCTTCCCTACAGCATCATCGTGGCGGCGCCGGACAGTTCGACGGCGGGTGAGCAGTACATCGTGCCCTATACTGCCGCCACGATTGGTGATTGGTTCATGCGTCAGGGCCGGGATGTACTGGTGGTTTTCGATGATCTTACCAAACACGCCTGGGCCTACCGCCAGCTTTCCCTGCTGTTGGAACGACCTCCGGGAAGGGAGGCGTACCCCGGCGATATCTTTTATATTCAGACGCAACTCATGGAACGTGCCGGACGGCTGAACAAGGAATGCGGCAATGGCAGCATGACCTTCCTGGGAATTGCCGACACTCTGCAGGGGGATTTGACGGGCTTCATCCCCTCCAACCTGATTTCCATTTGCGATGGAATGGTGTCCCTGAGTACCTCGCTGTTTGGCGAAGGCATGAGACCGGCGGTCGACTTCAACCTATCCATGTCCATTGTCGGCGGTCGCGCGCAGGCACCCATCCTTCGGGAACTGAGCAGTACGCTGCGGCGCGACAACATGGAGTATCTTGAAGTGGCGAGGCTAAGTAAATTGCAGAGCGGCTTATCGAAAGAGGCTGCCCAGGTGATGAAGCGGGGTCAGGCTACCCTTGATGTGTTGCAGCAGGTGCAGAATCAGCCTGTCCCCCTGGGGGAGGAAGCCGTGCTGCTGTATGCCCTCAAGGCCGGGTTATTGGATGACCTTGATGCGGTAGATCGGGTGCGGTTCCAGGAGGAGATCATGGCTTTTGTTCGAAACAAGGACGGAACGCTGCTGGATGACATTGAGGCCAAGCCTCAGCTTATCCCGAGCATCGACAAGCGGCTGTCCAGCGTGATAAAAGATTACTTCGGACAGAAGGCGGGTTAAGGAGATCAACGGTTGGCGACGTTTAGCCTCAGAATTCTGAACCCGAAACACGTTGTGTTTCAAGGGGATGTGGAAAGCGTGTTCCTGCCCGGGGATGCCGGTGAGTTTGAGCTGCTGGCGTATCATGTCCCGATCGTCAGTCTGCTGAAAGCGGGAGAGATCGTGGTTAACTGGAAAACGCGCATTCCGATCAAACGTGGTATGATACGTTTCCTGGGCGAGGAATGCGTCATTCTGCTTGAGCAGGAATCCAAGGCGAGCGTTCCCAAAGAGGGCGAAGCGCATCAGGAGGCGCATTAATCGTAGATAGCGATGAGGAATTTCACCATATTTCTGGTCATTTTCTTGACCGTGCTGGGGCCGTCAGCGGTGATAGCGACCATTGGTTATGCGAGTATCCGGGCATTGGGACGCAATCCGTCCGCGGCTCAGAAGATTCTCCAGGCCATGATCATTGCTCTGGTGTTTGCGGAAGCCATTGCGGTGATCGCCCTGTTGGTGCTGTTTCAACTGTTCGGGCGTTAGAGGGAAGAAGGGGCCGTCTCGCAAGGGGAGGAAGACCCTGCGGGACGAATGAAGGCGAGAGGGACCTATGGGAACGATGATATATCTGATTCTGGCGCAAGCTGTTGTTTTTGCTGTCATGGTGGTCGGTATCCGGCAGTTGCTGCTTAGGGATACTCTCGGGGCCACCAACAAGCTGCGGGAGGCTGAAGGCGAACTCGGCAAGAAAGAGGAGGCGGTTCGCAAGCGCATTGAGGAGAATGAGGCGGAGTTTCGCCGGAAGAACGCCGACGCGCAGGAGGCGATGACCCGGGCGCGGGAGGCCATGGACAAGGAATTGTCCAAAAAAAGCGAAACCATGCTTGAAGAGGCCAAGAAGGAACGCGACCGGCTTCTCGATGAGACGGTTCGAAACAAGGAAAGAGTCCGGCAGGAGCTAGCCCGCGAAGCCGAGACACGCACCCTGGACTATGCCGGAAAGATCTACGAGATGGTTTTCAGCGCTGATCTCGGCCGGAAGCTCGATTACGCTTTTCTTGAGGAACTGCTGGTGGCCTTGGATGAGATGGATGCGAGCAGCATTACCATTGACGCGCCGGCCATCGAAGTCGAGTGCAGTCACCCGTTGGATGAGGCCCACAAGAAACGCATTCAGGACATCGTCGTGGCGAAGTTTGATATTTCCCTGGGCGTTCACGAGACCCTCAATGCCGAACTGATCGCAGGCGTCAAAATCAAGCTTGGCAGTCTTGAGATTGATGGCAGTCTCCGGAACCGGTTCCGCGAGGCGATTGACCAGTTGAAGAGCGAGCATGTCTGATCGACCACTCGCCTATCACGGGCGGGCGGTCGCAGACTGAAGAAGTTCCAGGGAGCGATGATGTATGGCGTTGTTGAGCCAGCTTAGGAGAGACCTGCGGTTCAATGCCGAGTTTCTTCAGTTGATCCAAACCCTCAAAAATATCGCCGCGTCCCAGTATCACACTCTGGAGCGGGAGAAGAAGCGTTTTGCTGAGTTCATGGATGCTTTTTCAGGGTTCTTCCGGGTGGTTGACATGGTGGACGTGGACGATCCGCTGGTGCGTCCGATGTCGGATGTCACTGGCGTGGTGCTGGTGACCTCGGATTCGGGGTTCATGGGGGGGTTGAACGCCGGAGTGATCGAGGGGGGGAAGGATGTTCAGGGGACTCTGCCGGATGACAAGGTTTCCTATATTGTCATTGGCGAAAAAGGAGCCATGAAGCTTTCCGAGTCCGGGCGAACGTTCAAGTTTTTCCAGGGGGTTAGCCAGGACACACGGTTCGAACAGGCTTTGGCCATCCGTGACTATCTTTCGAAGGAAGTCCTGGAGCATCGTATCGGCCGGGTCATGCTGGTGTACCCGCGCCCGATTTCTTTCACGCAGCAAACGATTGAAACCGTCCCGTTGCTGCCTTGCGGAGACCTGTTCAACAAGGATTCGGCCTCGGAAATCGCGAGCCATGTCGCCCTTACGAAATGGACGGCGCCCGCGAGAAAGGTTGTAGTCGAATCTGCCTTCAAGGACATGGTGGAATACCTGGCAGGCATGTGGGTGGCCTCAAAGCTCTATGAGGTGTTTGAGGACAGCAAGCTGGCTGAGTTTGCCGCGCGCGCCATGCACCTTGAGGAGAGTACGCAGAAGCTCCAGAAGGAGCATAAGAAACTCAAGCATCAGTGTTTTCGCGCCGCGCACGAGATGGTGGATAAGAGCATGCGCGAGTCTTTCTCGTCGCGTAAGAAGAAGAGTCGAAAAGTGGCGTAACCGGGTGATTCGATTTTGTAAGGGAGGGAGCTATGAACGAACAGGCGACCCAGCAGCAGCTTAAAAAAGGCAAAGTAACGGCGGTACAGGGGCCGGTTGTAGATGTCAAGTTTCCCCGGATCGAGGACATGCCCGACCTGCATGAAATCGTTCAGGTCAAAACATTCGACCGGCGTCTTTTGTTGCTTGAAGTGGCCGAGCATCTCGAAGGGAACGTGGCGCGGTGCGTCGCGTTGTCCTCCACCTTGAACCTGCAGCGCAATGCGGTGGCGACGTCCACCGGCGATGTGCTCAGGGTGCCGGTGGGGGATGCCTTGTTCGGACGGATTATCAACGTGATGGGTGAGCCCATCGATGGCAGGGGCCCGATCAATGCCACGGAGTTTCGCCCGATTCACCGGGATATGGGCAAGCTTCGCGTGAATATGGACGGAATGGCGGAGAACAAGCGGGAGGTCATGGAAACGGGGATGAAGATGATCGATCTTCTCTACCCCGTCGTCAAGGGCAGCAAGACCGGTATTCTCGGTGGCGCCGGCTGCGGCAAGAGCGTCGTGATTCAGGAGTTGATCCACAATGTCGCCGAAGAGCATGACGGCGTGAGTGTCTTCACGGGCGTCGGCGAACGTATTCGTGAAGGCAACGAGTTGTTCTTCGAATTCGAGCACCAGGGAATTCTGAAGAAGGTGATTATGGCCTTCGGCCAGATGGATGAGCCGCCGGGTGCCCGTTTTGAAGTGGTCAAGACCGGCATCACCCAGGCCGAATGGCTCCAGTCGCAGGGCAAGAATGTGCTTCTATTCATCGACAACATGTTCCGGTTTGTGCAGGCGGGATCAGAGATCTCCACCCTGATGGGACGCGTTCCGTCGGAAACCGGGTATCAGCCGACACTCAGCTCGGAAGTGGGCGATGTCCATGAGCGCATCAAGACCGGGACCGGGGGGTCGGTTTCCGCGTTCGAGGCCGTGTATGTGCCGGCCGACGACCTGACCGATCCCGCGGTCGTGGCCATCTTCAGCTATCTGGACTCGGTGCTCGTGTTGTCCCGCGATCGGGCGCAGCTGGGGCTTTACCCGGCCATCGATCCCCTGTCCTCATCCAGTTCGAATCTGGATGCCGCCATCATCGGACAGAAACACTTCAACGTTGCCCAGGAAGTGGTGCGCATGTTGACGAAGTATGACGAGCTGCGCCGTATTGTGGCCGTTATCGGCATCGACGAACTGTCGCGCGCCGATCGCCTGCTCTACGAGCGCGCCAGGAAGATCCAGAATTACCTGACGCAGCCCTGCTTTGTGGCTGAAGCCTACACGGGTCGCAAGGGCCAGTATGTCCCCACCGATGTGACGGTCAACGATGTCTCGCGCATCATCGATGGCGCGTTTGACGGCCGTGATGAACGCGAGTTCTACATGATCGGCCGCTTACCGTAAGCGGAGGAGCGCCTCATGCCCCCTCAACTCGGAGACATGCTGATCGAAGAAGGGGTTTTGTCCTCCGAGCAATTCGATCGCGCGGTACGGTTGTCGCGTGAACGCAACGAATCGCTGGTCAAGACGATTGTCCGGCAGGGATTGGCCACGGAGGATCGTCTTCTTCGTGTGGTGGCCCGTCAGCAAGGCGTGACCTTTGTCGTGTTGCGCGACCGTGCCCTGGATCCCTCCGCGGTGGCCAGCCTCTCGGCCCGGTTTGTGTCGCATTACCGGGTCATGCCCGTGAACGTGGCGGGCGGGGTCCTCTCCATTGCGATCTCCAATCCTTTCGATATGGCCGCGATCGAGGATATCGAGGGCAGCCTGGGGTTTCGTGTCGAGCGGATGCTGGCGTGCGAGGCTGACATTAACGAAGCCATTCGCCTCAACTACGGGGTGGGGGCGGAAACGGTCGAACGTATCCTGGCGGATCATCCCGATCATGGCGAGCTTCAGACCGACGAGACCTCCCATGACCTCGAACACCAGGCGGAAGACGCCTCGGTCATCAAACTCGTCAATCAACTGCTTCACCAGGCGATCGGCGATCGCGCCACGGATATCCATTTCGAGGTCTATCGCGATGAGGTGGTGCTGCGCCGCAGGATTGACGGTGTCCTCTATGACACGCCCGTGTCCCGCCACATCGGGTCGTTGTATCCGGCCATGATCTCGCGGATCAAGCTCATGGCCGGGCTGAACATCGTCGAGCGCCGCCTGCCCCAGGACGGACGCGCCCGCGTGAATATCGGGCGAGAGCAATTCGATCTGCGCGTGTCTGTGGTTCCGGGGATTCATGGCGAGAACGTCGTGATCCGGATCCTGCCGACGGCCATGTTGTTCAGCCTCGAACAGCTCGGCCTTTCACCGGCGCATCTCGATCAGCTTACCGATCTCATCCGGCTCCCGCACGGGATCGTCTTTGTCACGGGGCCGACTGGCAGCGGTAAGAGTACGACGCTCTATGCCTGCCTCAGCCGGCTGAACACGCGCGATCACAAGATCATCACGATCGAGGATCCGGTCGAGTACGAACTCAAGGGCATCCTCCAGACGCAGGTTAACCCTCGCATCGGACTGACCTTCGCTCAGGCCTTGCGCAGCATGCTGCGGCATGATCCGGACATCATGATGGTGGGCGAGGTGCGGGACAAGGAGACGGCGGAAATCACCATTCAGACGTCGCTGACCGGCCATCTGGTCTTCAGCACCCTGCATACGAACGATGCCGCCAGTGCGGCCATTCGGCTCCTTGACATGGGGATTGATCCCTATCTGATCTCCACCACGGTGCGCGCGTTCATGGCCCAGCGGCTGGTGCGGGTGGTGTGCGAGGGCTGCCGTGAATGGTACGACCTCCAGGGCAAGCCGTGCAGCCGGGGAAAAGGCTGCCGCCAGTGCAATGGAACCGGATACCGGGGACGCGTGGCGATCAGCGAGATCCTGACACTCGGGCCGGAGATCCAGGAATTGATCATGAGAAGGGTTTCCTCGCGCGAAATCCGTGCCAAGGCGGTCGCCCTGGGGATGCAGACCCTGGCGGGCGACGGCTGGGACAAGATTGCCCGCGGGGTCACCACGGTCGAAGAGGTCACGCGGGTTACCTTTGATGCGCTGACCAGCCTCGAAGCGAGCCAAACCCCTCACGCTTAGCCGCGCATGCCGACATTTGCCTACAAAGCCAAGCACGGGCCGGAGAAGACCCTGGATGGCCAGATCATTGCGGAGAGCCAGCCCGCCGCGGTGAACCGGCTCGAAGCCATGGGTTACAGCCCGGTGTGGATAGAGGAAGTGACCTCAGGGCCGTCGTCGGCGCTCAAGAGGCGAAGTGGCCGATCACGGATCGGGTCTCGCGAGGTGACGGTGTTCACCCGCCAGTTGGCAGGTCTCCTGCGGGCGGGGGTCCCCATCCTGCGGGCCTTGACCACCATCCAGCAGCAGAATGAGAATCCAGCCTTCCGGTCCGTGTTGATGGAGGTGGTCGGCTCGGTGCGGGACGGCGACATGCTGTCCGATGCATTGGGCCACTATCCCGCCCTTTTCCCGGAGTTGTACGTCAACATGGTCAGATCGGGCGAATCGGCCGGCATGCTCGAAGAGGTCCTGTTGAGGCTGGCTGAAGCGCGTGAAAGCGACGACGAACTCAGGTCGCGGGTGATGTCTGCGCTGGCTTATCCCGTCCTGGTGATGGCCATAGGAATCGTCAGTGTTTTTGTGATTCTCACGTTCTTCCTGCCCCGCATCGTTCACCTGTTCGCGGGAATGGCCGGAACCCTTCCCTGGCCCACGCGCCTTGTGCTGACGGTCAGCGCCTTTTTTGCCGGCTATTGGCGTTGGATCCTGGGGGGGGCGGTGACGGTCGGCGTTCTGGTGAAGCGCGGATTGGCTACGGAGAGCGCACGGATGGCCATGGATCGAACCATTCTGGGACTTCCCCTGATCGGTCGTTTCGCGCGCGACACCGATATTGTCCGATTTGCCCGAACCCTGTCCTTGCTCATTCGTGCCGGGATTCCTGTTGAGCGGGCTCTGGACTTGGGAGCCCGGACCTTGGCCAACCGCCGCCTGCGCGCCGCGGTCCTGACGGCGACCGACGAAACGGTGCGGCAGGGGGCAACGGTGGCGTCCGGATTCAAGCGGCAGCAGGACATTCCCGCGTTCGTGACCAGCATGGTGGCGGTCGGCGAGGAGAGCGGCCGGCTGGATGATGCGTTGACGGAGGTCGCCGCCTTCTACCAGCGCGAGTTGGACCGTGATCTCCGGCTGGTGACCACACTGCTCGAGCCGGCGCTGATCCTGGTGGTGGGCGTCATCGTCGGCTTCATCATCTTCGCCATGCTGCTGCCCATTTTTCAGATAGGGCAGTCGGTTAGATGAAGCCGGCTCATCTTTGGCTGGCCGGATTGGCGGGGCTGTGGCTGGGGTGGGGAGGCCATGCCGGGGCGGAAGAGGAACGCTGGCTGGTTCACAAATCCCGGCATTTCCTGGTGCATTATGCGGTCGACGAAGCCGAGGCGCGGGAGGTGGCCGCCCGCGCCGAGAAGCACTACGAGGCCATTGCCAACGACCTGGGGTTTACGCGCTATCGCGATTTCTGGCTATGGGACCGGCGGGTGAAGATTCTGATCTATCCCACCGCCGAGGCGTTCGCCGTGGCGTGTCAGGCTCCCGTGTGGGCCGCCGGGAAGGCCGACGTGAAGCGGCGGGAGATCGCCGGGTACCACGAAGGCGGGGCGGGATTTGCGGAGAGCATACTGCCGCACGAGATGGCTCACCTCATCCTCAACGATTTTGTCGGGGAGGAACACCTCCCGCTGTGGGTGGCGGAAGGATTTTGCCAGTGGGAACAGTTCGGCCGCAAGCCTGTGCCGTTCATTCAGGACGGGGAGACGAGAGGCCGCCTTCCGTTTGCGGAGTGGGTCAATGTGGACGTACGTCGCGAGCGGGATCCCCGGGGAGCCGCGCTTTACTATCGTCAGGCGGCCAGTGTCGTTGGCTTCATGATCGTGACATTCGGGGGCGAACGATTTGGACGCTTTTGTCGGGCCTTGCGAGATGGTAAGATCCTCGACAAAGCCCTGGAGACCGCCTATCCCGGTCAGGCTCCGAGTCTGGCACGGTTGGAGGAATTGTGGATCAAGCACGTGGGAGGAACCAAACCATGAGAATGGGGACATGCAAAGCCGGCTTCACCCTGATCGAACTGATGATCGTGGTTATCATTATCGCCGCCTTGGCGGCCATGGTGGCACCCAGCCTGATCAATCGTTCCGATGAGGCCAAGGATAACATCGCGCGCGGCGATCTCGGCAGCCTTGACACGGCGCTCAAGCTCTTTCGTCTTGATACGGGGGCTTTTCCCTCTTCCGAACAGGGGTTGGATACCCTTCTGAATGCCACCGGGAAGGGGCCCTATCTCGAAAAGAAGCCCCTCGATCCCTGGAAGAATCCCTACCGGTATAAGTGCCCCGGAGTTCACCGGACCGGAAGTTTTGACGTGTTTTCGATGGGGCGTGACGGCAAGGAAGGCACGGAGGATGACATTGGGAACTGGCAATGAGCGCGAACCCTCATCAGGATTCACGCTGATTGAGGTGCTGGTGGCTACCGTGATCCTCTTCGCCGGCTTGGCGGCCGTTCTCGGGGCTTACAGCTCTGCCGTGACGGCCATGGATCGGGCGGCGGAGGTACTGGTGGCCACGCAGCTACTTCAGAAGAAGGCGGCGGAAGTCGAATGGGCGGTCAGGGTGGAGCCGCAGAAATTGAATTCAAGTGCAGGGATTTACGGAACTCCCCCGGTCCGCTATGACTGGGGGATCGACTGCCAGCGACTTTCCCTGGCAGCGGGGGGGGAGGTCACGGAGGTGGTGATCGACGTGAACCGTCAGTCCCGGGCTGACCACTACACCCTGACGACACAGTGGGCCCCATTCCAGCCGGCGAAGGACGCGCCGCTATGACCGTGGGGCGCAGGGGGTTCACGTTACTGGAATTGGTTGTGGCGGCCGCCTTGGTGGCCGCGGCCTCGGTGGTGGTGGCCGGGGCCTTTGCCGCCGGGCTGAGGATCTTCGAGCGAGCACGACAGGCTGACGGGTACGGCGAAACCGTTCTCGTGCTGGAAATGATGCAGAAAGACCTGCACAATGCGGTGCCTTTCCGGCTCGCGGGCTTTCGGGGGGATCGCTCGTCGATGGAAATCCCCCTGGTGGTGAGGCGGCAGGAATCCCGGAGCGTGGAGGATTACCTCGGTACGGTAACGTATGAGCGGGGGGGCAACGGACAGACACTTGATCGTATAACGACGGTGTATGTGTCTCCGGACCATCCGGAAACCTTCCGCGAGACGTTGATGGCGTCGCTGGACGGGGTGAGCTTTACCTTTGCGGAGAGTGGTCCCGACCAGAATGCGGCGGTTTCCTGGACGGAAAGCTGGACCAATCCCACCAATTTGCCGGCTGCTGTCAGGATCGTCATCGCAAGCAAACCAAACGGGGAACCTCTTGAATTGTCGCGGACTGTGGTCATATCGCGCCGGTGACGGCGGCAGCATCCTGATCGTGGTGCTGTGGACCGTTTTTTTTCTGGGCCTTCTTTCCGTGGCCGTCGGCGCCTACGTGGGAGCCCGCCTCGAACTGGCGCGCCGGATGAACGAACGGCTCCATGCCTGGTCGGCAGCGCGTTCCGGCGTCGAGAAGAGCCTGGCGGTCCTGAGGGCCGATACGAATGCCTGGGATGCCGTCAGCGAGCCCTGGGCCGATAACCCCAAGGACTTTCGGGATGTTTTGTGCGGGAATGGGGTGTATTCCATCTTTCAGGTCGTTGAACGGTCAGACGGCTCTTCGGTGACCAACTACGGGGTTTGTGATGAACAGGGGCGAATCGACCTGAATCAGCTGGATGCCTTCCGAATTGAACTGCTGACGGCATTGCTGGCGACCGAGGGTGGGCTTATCCGGGAGGATGCGGCCCGTTTGTCCCGGAATATTCAGGCCGCCGGAACCCTGCCCGAACCCGGCAAGATTGAGCGTCCGGGCGTCGATACAGGCTGGATCAGCCCCGATATCCCCTGTGGGCCTTTTCGATCCGTGCAGGAACTACTATGGATCAAAGGGATGAATCGCGAGGTGTTCAGAAAGGTGCGCGCCCACGTCACCGTGGGCGCGGGGAGCCGTATCAACATCAATACGGCGGATGGGGCGGTGTTGCGGGCGCTCTTCAGCCGGGGTGAGGCCGGGAAATGGGATGTGGGAGGGGTTGATGGTTTGGTAAGGAAAATATTGAACTTTCGCGAGAGCGGGGGTATTTTCAAAAACCCACGCAATCTAGCGGGTGACTTCGATAGCCGAGGGGAATTGTCTGGAGAGGAACGCATGCAGCTGAATGGGGCGTCCCGTTTCGTGTCGGTAAGGTCCGATCGTTTTCGGGGCTATGTGCGGGGGGGATGCAAGGGCCGCGCCACAAGTTTGCTGAGCGTTGAATTTGTGTGGAACCGGAAGCAGAACAGAATCGAGTACTGGCATGAAGATTGATCCGCAGGCATCCTTGACCGGACGAAACAGGGTCGCTGTCGAGATGGGGGGCGACTGGTTCAAGCTTGTGCACGTGACGTATTCAGGCAGGAGTCTGAGCGTACCGAAGCTCGTCCTGAAACGGACGGAGGAAATCGAAGGGCTGTCCGGGTCGGCCCTGATGAAGGCCTGTGGGCTGTCGGGTCTGTCCGGGGTCCCGGTGATCGCCTGTCTTCCCCGCCAGATGGTGAATGTGCGGCTGTTTGATCTGCCCTCGGGCGATCCGCGTGAAATCGCCGACATGATCGATCTTCAGATCGCGCGACAGACGCCCTATTCGAAAGAGGAAATTGTCTACGATTACCGGTTGATCGACTCGGAACGCGAGGGCTACACCCGCGTGATGCTCGTGATCGCCCAGTCAGGGCAGGTGCGGCAACGGGTCCGATTGCTGGAGGAGGCGGGGTTTGTGGTGGAGGTCGTCGCCGTCAGCACGGACGGCTGGCTCGGCGCCATTTTGAACGGCGCCGGCGCGCTGACCCAGCAGGCTGGGCAGGTGGCGTATCTGGATCTTGATGCCAACTACGGCGATTTGATCGTGCTGCAAAAGGGGCTTCTCCTGTTCAGCCGCAGCATCCCGATTGGGGCCCGCGACCTGGCGGCCGATCCGCAGAAGCAGGAAGAAAGACTGGCCCAGGAGCTGGCTCGCGCCCTGGAAGCTTTCAAGAACGAGAACTCCTCCGGTGAGGTCAAGCAGTTGGTGTTGTCCGGGGCTGCGGCGCGCATCCAGGGACTCAACGAGCGACTGCAGTCCGTGCTTAAACTCGAAGTGACTGCCATTCGGAACCCCATCAAGATCGATGACGTGCCGGACGCGCCACACCTTCATGAGGTCTCCGTGACGGGATTGTTGGGGGCGGCTGTACGGCCGGAAGGGCTGCAGGTCAACCTGATGCCGGAGTCGGTGAGCATGCGCAAGGCCCTGGTTGTCAAAGCCAGGCTGATGACGGTGGCGGTCCTGCTGATCATGGCGGCCCTCGTGCTCCTGTCACTTTGGCTGATAAGCCATGTTGAACGGCGGGAGGTCTATCTGGATCACCTTAACGCCATGATCACCAACACTCAGCAGGACGCCGACAACATCGAAAGCATGCGAAAGAAAGTGAATATCGTGGCGACCCGCCTTCAGACCAAGATGGTGCCAGCCAATCTCCTGGCTGAACTCCACGATGTGGCCGGTGAAGGTCTGGTGTTCTCGGCGATCGAGATCACCGGGACAGACAGGATGGTGTGTCGGGGCTCCGCCGATTCGGGTACGGAGGTGGGGCAATTTGTAACGGCCTTGGAAGCTTCTCCCAGATTCGTGAACGCCAAGACAACGCGGACCGCGAAGGGAAAAGAAGGTGTTGATTTTGAGGTAACCTGCGATGTGGAGAAGAAGCAGCCATGATATCGCTTGCATCGTTATTTAGTCGCGGTCAGAAATCCTGGATTTTCCTGGGCGCCGTCGGTTTTGTTCTGGCGGTGGGGATGGGCGTTGTGTTCGGCCCGGTTCGGAGCCGTTTCCAACAGCTTGATGAGACGATTGTCGGGCAGGAGAAGAAACTGGCGAGGAACTTGCGCGTCCTGTCTTCCCCTTCCAAGGATGCCGCTGTCCGTGAATACAATGAGTTTGGAAGCACCATCCCCCAACGGGGGTCGACTTCCGAAGAAACGGCGGCCATGGTGGCTGAAATTGAAAAGCAGGCTACGGAGAACGGCGTGGTGCTGTCGGCCACAAAGCAGCGCGAGGCCAAACCGGAAAAGGATTTTGAGGAATACCAGGTTGAGATTGAGATCGAAGCCAACATGAAACAGTTGGTTGGCTTTCTTTACAGTGTGGAGTCCTCCGCGCAGTTGTTGCGGGTGGAGCGAGTCTCGTTGGATTCGAAGGCTGGCGCAGAAAAAGGCGTTTTTCGGGGGAGTCTGGTCGTGTCCAAGGTCGTGACTCTATGAATAACGGGCAAAGACATGCGGATTTCGGGTGCTTTTGTTGGTGCGCATGAAAAAAGTATTTTTTCTGGTTGACGATTGCTCCAGCGTGAGTCATAATGACAACCAAGATGGTAAGAGGTAGATCAAATAGTAGGTAGTGTGTTCGGCGTTCACTAACGGGCGTCCAACAAGACATCTTTCAGGCAGGGGGAAGGTGACCGATGAATAGCATGCTCAGGCGTTGTGCAGTGGTAGCTGGGGTTATTATATCGGGAACGGCTTTGGCCGGTACCTACGTTAAGGATAACTTCGACGGTGCTGCTAACGGAACCGTATTAAGTGGCCGGGTGCAATGGGTGGCCACCGATCCCTCCGTCATGATAACTAACATTGGGTCACGGGCTTACTCGACTAACAACGCCGCATTGATTCCCATTCTTCAGAATCTGACCAACAACGTATCTTTGGCGGATTCTATGAACGTCGTTTGGAGTGATTTCTGGACCATTCCCCGTCCCTTCCAGTCCTCGACTGACACCGCTCCCACCGTGGATACCAATGCAACCGCTCAGATCTTCATCACCAACGGAACTTGGATTGCGATTAGTAGAAATGGCTCCGGGCAGCTTGTTACAAATGTCGTCACAACGGTTGGCGGACCCTATGGTTCAGCGCCGGTAGTGAGCAATGATGGTTCCAATTGGTGCCACGTGAGCGTGTGTCACGATTACGAAAATAAGACGTGGTCTCTGTTCATTGGTGGAGTACCTGTTGCGACAAACCTGGGGTTCATAGATAACTCGGTTTCCTCCTATCAGTGGTTTGCAGTTCAGAACGGTGGCGGCGATTCCTCCAATAAGACTTTCCTTGATGATGTATTGATCACGAATGCGGTTCCACTCTCATTGGTTAATGACTCCAATTCAAATGGATTGAGAGATGCTTGGGAGTTCATGTACTACGGGAAACTGGATTCGGGATCCAATGCCTCAGCGGTTCTTGCTGATGGTTGGACCGTCGGTCAGAAATCCGCGGCCGGTCTCGATCCGGATGAGCCTATGGTGACTATTCCCCCAGCAGTCTACGCACTCGGCTCCACCAATGCAGCAATAGCTTCTCTTGGCCGCACCAATCCCGTTGAAAGCACGGTTACGTTGACCATTGCTACTGAGGCTGATCGAACCAACCTAGTTCTTGGATCTGCAAGCCCCAATGGGCCTTGGACGCCGATTGGGTCCTTCTACACGGGGGCGGGTGGCACCAACCGCTATAGTGACACAAATGGGATGAACCGTGGTAATTTCTACTTCTACAAAGTTGCGGGCCAAGTGGGGTCCCTCATTGGTACCAATGAGACGGCTTCGGTGTTTTATAAGTATCCCATTTCTGGTGCTGCTGCAGCTACTAGCACCTACCTGATTGGTATCCCCATCGACTATAAGGGCCAGAATACCTTGGACTCGACTCTCGGTGAGCAGCTTGCGGTGGGGCTCAAAGGTGGCACTTTCGCGGGAGATTCTTCACGCTTGAAGGTATTTCCTTCAGGAATTGAATATTGGCTTCAGGAGGACGGAACTTGGATGAAAGGCGGGAACGCCGCAATGGATGCGATTCCGCTTGGACAAGGTGTCATGATCACCCGGCTGGCAGGTGCTTCTCCTGATGGAGCGACAGCCCTGTTGATCAGTGGTCAGGCCAACACCAATCCGGCCACACTCACGTTGAGCAACGGATGGAATCTGATCTCCTGGCCTGTTGATAATACCGTTAGAGTGTGGAGCACAACGGCCAGTACTGGTGGAGGCGCTGGCTCGGACGTGTCATCCCTTGCTGACCATGCATGGCTCTACAATGGGGGATTCAAGCACCTGCGGTTATGGGCTGATGGAACTTGGCACTTTGAACCCAATTTCAAGACCGAAGGACAGTTGATGCCTTCCAATACAACTTGGGGTGCTAAGAATGCTGGAAACGCCTTCTTCTACTACAACCAAGGTGTCCCGCGGATATGGACTCCTTGAAAACCGAGAGACGAAGATTTCACAAAGAAAACTAGCGGAGGGTTAAAATGAAACTCAAAGTGACGACAGGTCTGGTCGGTTTCCTCGCAGGCGCTCTTGTTGTAGTTAATGCAGAAGTCCTCTCGGCAGCTGCAGTTCTGCCTCTCGCCAACGTGCCTGAGACATGGAACAATGGAGATGCTGGATGGACAAAGGTTGGGTCCATGACAGTTGCGTCGGTGCGGCCTGGCTGGACGCTCCAGTTTGTGAAGCCGGCCCTCGATCTCAACCAACTTCCCGGGAATAATGCCAATGGTAAGATCACAGCCAACGCAAGTGCCTCAAATGGACGTTTTGTGGGGGACTACTCCAACGCTTGTATTGATCGCGTCGCCTTTGATCTAACCCACCGAGGTATCCAGTCGGCGTTTCTTCAAATCAAGTGTGCAAGCGGAAGATTCTGGAATTGCCCGTTCCCTCTTCCTGAAGTTGAAAATCAAACCACCCATATTGAAATGTCTCTGAAATATGACCCCGCAACATGGGGCGCAGCACCCCTAAAGGGATGTGGTGAACAGGAGTTCCTTCAGGATCTTCAGGGGATAGTCAGTGTATCGATGTGCACGGATGCGAAGTCCGCAGAATCAGGCCATTTGACGGTTGAAAACTTTAGACTCGTTGGGCCATGGGAAAAAGGGCCCATGACGGCTGACGGAGTTGCGTTGGCGTGGCTCCAACTTAATAATCTCCCTGCAGCAGATGGACAGGCTGGGCTTGATGCGGATTCTGACGGTTTTAGTAACCGAGCGGAGTTCCTTGCAGGAACCAATCCTCTTGACGCCAACTCCAAACTCGTGTTAACTATCTCAAATAGCACAAGCGGCAAGCGCATCTTGAGGTGGAAGAGAGAAGACTACAGGAGCTACACGGTTTTGGAGGCCTCAAGTCTGACGGATGCTTCCCCTTTTGTGGAAGCTGGAAGTGCCTCCGTAGAAAGTGTTGGAACTGAGAACCAGTGCACAGTTCAAGATTCTGGTGCGAGCACGAAGTTTTACAAGGTCGAAATCAAGTAGCACTGAAGCTAATGGCAAGGGGGGGATTTAGAATGAGAAAAGCAAACCTGATGATCGTAGCCACTATTGCAGCTACACTGGTATCGGCGTACAGTATCAATGGTGCACCTATCCTTGGGAATCTTCCGCAGCAGACATGGGATGCAGGAACAAATGGTTGGGGAACATATACCCCCTATGGCACCGGCATAGCGGTCTCACACAACATCGGCGGTCAGTATCTGGAACTCACGGTGAGCGGTGGTGCGGGGCCTGGATTTGGTGTTGTTGCTGGAACGGGCGATGCCAACTTTATCGGAAACTTCGCTACCCTCGGTGCACCAACTCCTGACCTTCAGGTTCGGTTTGACTTCATTACCACTGGTTCCACTCCCAATGCACTCGGCCTCTATTTCATGAGTTCATCTGGGCGACTGTGGGGGTACGATCTGCTCTCTCAGATTACTCCTCCATCTTCGGGCAGCACCCAGTACAGCATTCCGATAGGTGCTTTTGAGGGTTGGGAGGGGCAAAACGGCACTTATGTTGGCTCGCAATTCTATGCTGACTTGGCCGATGTTACTTGGCTGGGACTCTTCATCGAGGCGGCAGCGGCTGGGACGGAAGTGTATGGATTGGATGACATGTATGTCACGCTGATCGTTCCCGAGCCTGAGACGGTTTGGATGATCTTGGCGATCGTGCTGTCGCTGGCGATCACCTTCCGGAGTCGCTTGGTCGATACGGTGGGTCAGTTGAAGGCGCGGTATATCAAGGCCTGAGAGACTCCATAGCATCACGAAGAAAGCCGGACAACGCGTCCGGCTTCTTCTTTTTCAGAGCATCTCCATCGCTATGTCACGCGACAGCGGCGACGTCTCAAGATGGTAGTCGAGGAATCGACCTAGGACCTGCTCCACCATCTGAGATTGACGCATCGTGCAGTTTGTCCGTTTCGCCAGCAGCGGTGATGGCGAATTCTGCCAGATCCGGAGCATCGATAGCGCATCCCGGGTGAGATCGAGGGATGCTCCTGCGGTTGCTGTGCGACAGCGCTGGCACAACAGCCCGCCTTTTGGAAACGAAACGGCAACAGACGGGAATGATTCCAAATCCTTTGCCCCACAGCTCACGCATGCGCCTAACTGAGGGGCCACTCCCAGCAAGTGCAGTAACTGGATCTCATACCAGTGCAGAATGGCGGGAGACGCGCCGTGCCCGCATAAGAAATCGAGAGCGGCGTCAGCGAAGGCATGTAATCCAGTCTGAGCCGCCCCGCCCGGTGTGAGATGGTTCAGCATATCGCAGAGGTAGGAGGAGGCCACGGAGGCCCGCCAGTTGGTGCGAAGGGATTCGCGCAGCTTCAAGGGAGAGCATTCCTTCAGGATATGAAGCGATCCGCGGCCGCTCGAATAGAAGAGCAACTCACAACTCTGGTACAGGTCGTATTGGCCCAGAAGAATACTCTGGCGACGCTTGGCCCCCTTGGCCAGCGTGGCAACGCGGCCATAATCAGGGGTCAGCCAGGTGACGACCTGCGACGTTTTCGAAAAAGGATCGAGCCGGAGCACGATGCCGATGGTCTTGACGATCATGAAAGGATCAACCCTGTCAGGAGCTTGAGCCGGGACGCCTCCGCCAGCCAGCGCAGCTCGCGCCGGCGCATGCGCCGGCGCTGATCGGGTGTGCGGTCATTCTCACCGGCCAGATGATCGCAGCCGTGGGCGATGTACAGCGCCAGTTCCCGCGCGGTGCCTCCGAAGCGTTTCCCCATCCTCCTGGCCATCTCGATATTGACGAAGAGCTCGCCGCTCGCCTCGACCGGCTGTTCGCCGGGTAGCGCTTCGTAGGTGTAGGTGATGACATCGGTCGTATCATGATGCCCGAGGTGCAGGCCGTTCACTTCCTGAATGCCGTGGTCGTTCGTCACCACCACGGAAACATCACCCCATTCGCGCCCGGAACTGCCGTTGGCCTTGTTCAGCATGAACTCAAGCAACTTCAGCGCCTTGGTACGATTCAGGACGGGCTTTCCCGGAGGCATGGCAATGCTGGTTCTCATGGCCGCGGATAAGCGATCCGGCTGTGAAGCATGCTGGAGAGGCAATGCACAAACGCCTGCTTGACTCGAGCGAGTTCGGCGAGAGACATCTCGCTCTCGTCCAGTTGGTGGTCCTCAAACCGGTTATCGACCAGGCGGTCGACCAGCTCGCCGACATGAGCCGGAGTCGGTTTCTCCAGGGACCGGGAGGCGGCTTCAACGGCATCCGCCAGCATGATGATCGAGGCTTCCCTGCTCACCGGACGCGGTCCGGCATACCGGTAGGGGGATTGGTCTACCGGCTCGACGATCGCCCTGCCTGAGCGGTCCTGGGCGGCGGCCTCCGCCTGTCGCCCGGCCTTATGGTGGAAGTAGGCCGCCAATCCCGTGCCGTGGTGCTGCTGAATGACGTCGGTGACGGCTTTGGGGAGCTTGTGAAGCATGGCGAGGCTGAGCCCCTCTTTGACATGCGCCATGACCAACAGGGCGCTCATGCTGGGGACAAGGGTGTCGTGGGGATTGCAGACGCCTTGGATGTTCTCGGAAAAGAAACCGGGCTTGGTCAGTTTGCCGATATCGTGGAAATAGGCCCCGACGCGGGCCAGAATGGCATTGGCGCCAATCTCATCGGCGGCAGCCTGGGCCAGGTTGGCCACCATCAAGCTGTGATGATAGGTGCCCGGGGCTTCGAACGCGAGCCGCTGAAGGAGCGGATGTCCGAGATCAGAGAGTT
This sequence comes from uncultured Verrucomicrobiota bacterium, assembly GCA_964404035.1. Lineage (GTDB taxonomy): Bacteria > Verrucomicrobiota > Kiritimatiellia > CAIKKV01 > CAITUY01 > CAMBRF01. Next base: position 40,377 of record CAYOIT010000021.1, read on the forward strand.
CCATAAGCGTCACGTTGGTGGTCAGGCCGAACAAAGCTTCGACCACCGGCAGTATCGTGACGACCACCAGCGCCGATCCCACCCCATCCAACAGACACGCCGCCACCTGGTGCACTGCAAAAGGCATGCCGGGCGGCTGCTGGTTAAGGAGCGCGACCACACCTGCCGTCTCCGCCAAACCAACCATGAGTCCTATGCGAATGATCTGTGTGCGCCGGCGAACGCGCGGGACCAGGCTGGCGGCGGCGGCCGTGGCAATCAGGCCGGTCACGAGCACCGCAAGGCTGTTGTTGAACAAGATCGTACAGACATAACTGACCCAGATTCCGACGACGGTTGCGGCGGCCGCCCCCAGTAGCACGCCCGCCAGAAGCGGTGCCAGAACGAAGGGAATCATGAATTCGACGGTGGAGTCTGACAGCCACCCAAGTCCGTGATGCCAATGAAAGAGCATGTCCGCCGGGATGACGCTTAACAGGCCGCACATGGCCAGCAGGAGCAGTTTGGCATTATCAAGGAAGAGGGCGGGAGCCAAAACCCGGAGCAGTCCGGCGGCCACCAGGGTTCCGATCAGCAGCAGGAGTTCGCTTCGGGCCAGTTCGAGGGTCGCGGTGAACGAGTCGGAAGCCTCCCGTCCCCCCGCGTACATGAGCGCACAGACCGATCCCCACAGCACCAGCCCCAGCAACAGACGAACTGAGGAGCCACTCGACCGGCCGGCCTGATGGTTGGGTGTCTGCCGGCCCGCCCCTTTCAGGCGTTCACGAAGGCGTTGCGCCCTGAATTTGGAGATCCATTGCTTCATGCTCGCGGGGTCCGTGACAAACGGACCTCAACCTGCTAGAAGTATTAATGCACTTTTCACGGGGACTGGCAAGGTATGAGTAATCGCAAGGGTGTCTATTTATTCGCGGGTGAGGATGAATTCCCAAGAAATACGGCGGCACGCCAGCTCATCAACAGCCTGGTCCCTGAGACTGAACAGGCGTTTGGACTGGAAATTGTCGACGGCCAGGCCGATGGCGCCGACGAAGCGTTGACCTCGATCAAGCGTTGCCAGGAGGCGCTCTTCACGCAAGGCTTTCTTCTCACGCAGGGCAAGGTCGTGTGGTGGCAGGATGTCTCCTTCCTGGCGGACGGCCAGACAGCGCAGGCGGAGTCGGTCCGGACCCAGGTGAAGGCCCTTTCCGCCTTGCTCTCCGGCTCGGGACTTGGGGATAACGTTCTACTGATCACCACGCCGAAGGTTGACAAGCGTTCGGCTCTATTCAAGTTGTGCTCGGAGCATTTCGAGGTTCGGGACTTCAGTGTTCCTGAAAAAGCCCATCTGGCGGAAAGTCAGGCCCGCGAGGCCATCCGGTCAGGTTTCAAAGCCCGCGGGCTGAGGGCGGACCCAGAGGCCGAGGAGTTGTTCTGGGTGCGGGTGGGCGCGGACTCCAGGCAGATTGCCTGCGAGCTGGACAAGGTGGCTCTCTTTGTCGGTGATCGTACGGCGGTGACGGCTCCCGATGTCGAGGCCATTGTCTCGACTTCCGCCGCCTCGGTCATGTGGGACCTGCAGGATGCCCTGGGTGCCAGGGATTTGACCAAAGCATTGAAAGCGCTTCAGGATCTCCTGGCTCACAAGGAGAGTCCGATAGGGATTGTGGTGTCGATGTTCAACCGGATACGGGATCTGCTGCTTTATCGCGAGGCGATCGATCAGGGCTGGCTACGCGTCAAACCGTCGTACCGCGATGGCGTGCTCGCCGAATGGGGGACCCTTTCGCCCGAGGCGGAGAAGGTGCTGACGGTCGCGCTGAAGCGGCCGCCGCGCTCCATTCACCCCTTTGCGGCGGGCAAACTGGCCAAGCAGGCCCAGAACTTCACGGCGGGTCAACTCCGGAGGATCCAAAAGCTGGTGGTGGAGACGCACGAAGCCATGGTCTCCAGCGGTGTTCCCCAGTCAACCGTCCTTGAATTTATGCTGATTCGTGCGATTGGTTCACGGAGTAGTTGACACTGGCCTTGTTTTCGGTATCGTGAACAGCGTTTTCAAGCCAACGTAGCTCAGTTGGTAGAGCAGCGCATTCGTAATGCGCAGGTCGTC
>CAYOIT010000022.1:0-39384 GCA_964404035.1 uncultured Verrucomicrobiota bacterium
TCATGACCTTGATACCGAAACCCTCCGCCCCTGGCACCTTTCCACTCGTCACCATTCGCGGCAACGCACGCCAGCGCGGACTTGAACACGGGCGCCTGCTCGCAGACCGTATCCGGGCGACGGTCGCCTACTATCTCCGCGTCTTCCGCCTGCCGCAAGCGGAGGTACTGCGCGTCGCCGACCACTTTCGCGATACCATCCGGGCGTTCGACGCGGACTACGCGCGTGAAATCGACGCCATTGCCGAGGGTGCGGGCCTGGATCCCCTTCTCATTTATGCCCTCAATGCGCGGACCGAATTGCTCGCGATCCCCCCGCAGGAATGCACCGCCGTCTACTTCCAGAAAACCGGTCTGCTGGGTCAGAACTGGGATTTCGCCGCCGAACTTGAGGACCTGACAGTCGTGATGTCCCTCACCAACGAGACCGGCCACCAGATCCGCATGCTCACGGAACCCGGCCTGATCGGCAAGATCGGCCTCAATTCCTGCGGCATCGGCGTTTGCCTGAACCTCCTCAGCGTTAAGAAGCCGCTCAGGGGCGTACCCATTCATATCCTCCTGCGCGCCGTCCTCGATAGCCGCTCACTCGATGAGGCCCGCCGGCGCGTCACCTCCGCCGGCGTGGGCACGGCCAGCAACATTCTGGTGGCGGATGCGCAAGGAGGCTGCTTCGACCTCGAATTTACCGGCGATGCCGCCTATGAGCTGGCGCCCTCCAACGGAACACTGGTTCACACCAACCACTATCTCGCCTCACCCGACGCCACCGGCCACACCCCGCAGGGCTCAAGCCACGCGCGCTACGACACCGCCGTGCGGCTGGCCGCCGCCTGCCCGGAGCAGTCCATGATGGACCTGCAAGCCCTCCTGGGGGACCAGTCCGAGGCCACGCTGCCGATCTGCCGGCCCTTCGCCACCCACCACGAATTGGGCCCTGCGGGGACCCTCGCGGGCATCGTCATGGATCTCCCGGCTCGCCGACTTCTCATCCGGCGGGGCCCTCATCCAAGCGCCCCATTCGAAGATTACGGGGAAGTCCAGCCCGCCAACGGTGAATGAGAAGCGCCAATCCGTGCGGCAAGACCTCCTTTCAGCTCGTGGTCCTACTGAAATTGGACTTACTCAACGACATAACACTCTCCCACCAACTGGACAGGTTTGCGCTCGGCCGTAGCACACCGGATCTGCAACGGACGACCGGGCGTCAGGGGCGTGCAATCCAATTCACCCACGGCCCAGGACAGGCCGCTCCAGATCAGCTTGTCATACTCAATGCGGACCGGCAGAGCCTCGTTGTCCTGCGTGACCTGCAACGTGAGAAATCGTCCCATGCTCACGCCCTTCGGCCCCTTCCCGCCAAACGAACGGAGGGGCAGCCCTCCCGCGTCCTGCTGACGGAAGACGATACGCAGCCGGCCCCGCAGGGGAACCGCGACCGTGGCCGTAAGGGCCAGGTCGCCGTCGGCCGTGAACACGGTGTCCAGCTTTCGAATCGACTCCGGAATGACCACGTCCTCCTGCACACCCAGGTCGAATTCGGGCGAGGCATAGCGTCCCACACCCACCAGCGCCATCTGCTCGGGGCCCAACGTGAGACTTGTCGCCGCCAGCACCGGAGCGAACCCGGCGTCGCTGAACAGCACGCGCCCCGTAGCCGGCAGGCTCAGGGTGGCCTGGCACTGGCCTGGGTTGACGGCGGCGATCAGGCCGTGACCGTCATCCAGCAACGCGAATCCGTACGGCTCGCCCGTGCCGGGCATCGCGCCAAACGTGCGCGCAACGTCATGGGCCAGCAGGGGCCGGAACATCGCCTGCGCCTTGGCAAACCAGCGGCCTTTCGCCTCATCGAGCAGGTCCAGATTGCCGTAGTAGGTATTGGTCCAGCCACCGCGTGCGAGGCTGAGCAACAGCATGCCCTGCCAGGCGGCGATGCCCCGGTGGTAGCAGGTCCCGGTGGTGCCGATCATGAACCCGGCGTTATCGATGCGCGGGAGCGGAAAACCATTCCGCTCGTAGACTCCGACCATGTGATCGGAATAGACATCCTTCGAGCGCCAGAAGTTCATGGCCGGCACGTCGGCCGGCCGCGGGTCGCCGCAATAGAGCGCGTCGAAGACCTCGAGCCATTTCGGATCGACGGTGCGGCGGAACGGAAGCGAGGTGCTCCCCATGGTCTCCGCCTCCTCGAAACCATTGTAGCCCAGCAGCACGATATCGGGATGCGCCTCGCGGAACGTCTTAAGCCCGGCGCTCAAGGCCAGCACGTTGGCGCTCCTGATTTCCGACGGCAGCATCGTGCGAGCGACCGCCGGCGTGGCGGCCGTGAGATCGGCAAAATCGAACTTGAACGCTCGCACCCCGCGGTCGTACCAGAGATGGAACGTTTCCAGTAAATGAGGAAGAAACCCGCCGCTGAACAGGCAGTAACCGTTTCTCTTTTCGTTCAACGAGTCCTGCCAGGCCGGAATGGGATCGATCCCGCACCACCCGCAGTTGGTGCCCACCCACAGGCCCGGCAGCACGCCATTCTCGCGGCACGCCCCAAGCCACCGGTCCGGCCCATCAGGCCAATGCGGTTTACGCCAGGTGCGGTAGCCACCGTCGCGCGCATACCAGAAACAATCCATGAGATAGTAATCGAAACGGCACCCGAGTTGCCGGAGCCGCAGCAGCTCGCTGAATTGCCGCATGGCAATCGTCTCAGTCAACTCGACGTGATCGGACAATTCGTCGTAGGCTGCCCAGTTGATGTAAATAGAGATGGGGTGCTGAACCACGCTCACTCCGCCTTTCCCGTCCCCCACAACTGCGGGGTGGCCATGATTTCGCCGGGAACGTCGGCAACGAGGCCGGTCGCCTTGTTCGACCAATAGACCCGGGCCACGCGATTGTCACCTTTCGCGTCGGAGAAAATGACGCCAAGGTCGAGTCTGTATTCCTTGCCGGCTTCCGGCTTGAACCCGAGTTCGGATAGCGGTACCGAGGCGACCACGTTATAACCGCCGGCGGAGCGCCCAATCTGAATCTTTGCGCTCTGGATCACGTCGACGCGGTCCACCACGTGCGATCGCCACGGGGATGAGAAGGTGACCGGGTTCTTTCCTTCGGCCACCTTCCATCGATAGAGCACGGCGACCGGATTGGTATCGAGCACGGAGATCAACAGCCGCACATCTCCGGGAACTGCATCTTTGCGCTTCGGGTCTGCCCCGGCGTTCGCCCCCAGTTCCAGGTTGACCGAATCGCCGGTCACAAAGAGCTGGTTGACGTCCTTGCCGCCATTGACCATCGGGTTGTTGTCACCCGACACGTCGACCGCGAGATACAGGGTCGACGCATCGACGGCAACCGCACCGCGAATCCGGTATGGACCCGACGACCATTCCACGAAACTGTCCCTGCGGAACAAATTCATGCCGAGTTTGGCCGCCGCCTCGGCAGGCATCTTCGCGATCACCAGCGCATTCTTCGCCGCCAGTTTCGCGGCGCCTTCCTGCTGAAGCTTCTCAGCCACCTGAACGTCCTTTACTGACACCTCGATCTTCGTTGCCGGCAACGCCTGCAGTGTGGCCAGACCATTGAGCTTGATGAGATTGTAGGCGGTAAACCCGGCGATCAGGTAGTATTCATCCGTCTTCTCCGACTTGAACAGATGCCCGCCAAACCACTCGCTGCCCATGGTGACGCCGCCCAAGGGTGCCCCACGCCGTGCTTCGCTTGGCCACGGATCGCTGCCCAATCGGCAGTCCTGGAAGACGCTGGCGACGAACAAGCCATCCATCGTCATCAGGTACAGTCGTCCCATGTTGGAGTGGAGCCCGAAGACCGTGCCGACCGGTGTCTTCACCCTGCCAATGCAGCCCAGTGTCCCGATCAGGGTGTCGTCGCGCTCGGGAATCGGCGCATCATGTGAACCGTGTACACCCGGCCATTGATCCTTGTAGGTCCAGAGCACCGTCCCGTCATCGCGGACCCCGGTCATCCCGGTCACGTTGATCCCGTCGGCCGCCATGTAGAACGGCCCCGGCAGCTTGGCATCCTGGCAGATGACCTTCTGGTTCGCCAAATCCCAGATCGGGGCCCCGCCCTTCGTCCACCCCTTGATCGGCGTCTTCGTCAGGAACGGACCCCGCGGGTTGCCGCCTTGCGGTCCGAAGCTTTCCGTCGCAATGCCAACGATACTGAAGTCCGCGTCCAGCCAGTAACTGCCGAAGTAGCCGGACGTGCCGACCGGGAACTTCATCTTATCCCAGCCCGTCCACCGGGACCCCGTCGTCACCTCCTCCGGCTGCGCCGTGCCATCGTCGTTCAAATCCGACCACATGAACGTGTAACTCGCATAACCGTGTGTGCCCTTGGGCACCTCGGGTAGCGGAATGTCTTTCAACTCGCCCAGACCCTTGACCAGCGGCGTGCCCACGGCCGCGACCTGCCGCAACGCGGCGCCGGTGCGTAGATAGAGCCGTCCGGTCTTGCTCATGATGTATTCGCGCCCCTGGATCTTCATGAGTTCACCCGACACGTCACCGAGCGCCGCAACGATGGTTGCCCGGTTCGTCGCATAGTCGAGTTTGAACTCACACCCACTGCCGAACACCCGTGTCTTGTCATCGGGATCCGCATTCGCCCCTGAGCCGCCATAGCCGGTAGGGCCGATGAAATCCCTGACGAACCCGGTCGCCTGCCCTGAGCCTGCCTGCGGTGAGCCTGTCGAACCCGCCGAAGGGGCACTATTCCACACGCTGATACGCTTGGGGGATGAGTCTTCCTCGGCGACCCAGATCCGCCCTTGTACATCGACGGCGAGCGCGGCCGGGTTCAACAGCCCGTTGGGTTGCCATTTACCCGTCTTGGGCCGGCCTCCCGGCACCCCGATCGCCCGCACAAACGTCCCAGCGTTGTCGTACATGCGAATCTGGTTCGTCTCGCGTTCGACCATGAAGACGCGTCCTTGGTCATCGAACGCGATTCCGGCCGGGAACTTCTGCGCGGGCTGGTTGATGAACGGCTCCAGTTTGCCCTCAACCACCTTCATCAGCTGGCCGGCCGACCACACGTAGAGCGTGCCTTTCGTGTCGTACGCCACCGCCCCCAGTTCGGGCACCGGCAACTCGCCGACGATGGCGCCCGTCTTTTTGTCGAAGAATCGCACCACCTGGATCGCGCCGCATAGCGGCATCGCGATCCGGTCCGGCCCGACGGCCAGCCCCGGCGTCCATTCGTGTTTCTCGCCCTCCTTGAAGACGGGCACCTTCAACCGCGGTCCCGCCGCCGTCGCAAAGGGCGCGTATTTGCCGGTCTTCAGTTCCAGGCGGCCGATGACCGGATCCTTGACGTCCCAGGCGCTCAGGTAAGCATAGACGTAGTCGGCATCGGCCCCGATCGAATTGATGCCGATGAACGTACGGTCGCCCCATTTCTTGCGGCCGTTAAGGTCGGTGCCGATGATGGCGTAGCCCGATTCGCCACGCTCCGCCCCGAGCACCATCATGTCTCCGCCGGCGGCCACGGCACGGGGCGGCGTGTGATCGCTCAACCATGCGCCCGCGCCATCGCCGGTATCCCACGGCGGTGTACCCGGCGTTCCATAGGTCGCGTCATACACCGGCTCGATTCCCTGATGCACCAATCCGCGGAATCGGTACTTGCCGACGGGGACGAGTTGCCCGAGTTCATCCGTGCCATCCCAGAAGTCGGTCTGCTGACCCTTGCTACGCGGGGCCATGCCGACCACATTCTTGACGCGTCCCCCTTGCTCGTTTTCCACCACCAGCGTCACAAACCCGTCGAACGGCATCGTATACGGCAGTTTCACAGGCCCAGCGGTCTTTTGCAGGTAAGCCTCCATGCGCGAGGCGTAATCGGGTGCCGGCAGGGTCAGATGGCCTTTCGGTTCGAGAATGACCGGGCCCCAGGCGTTCTCGGCGGTCCAGAAGAACTCCCGGCTTGAGGTGCCTTCCTTCACCAGGTCGGCATAGCGATGGATGGGGAATGTGCGCCCGTCCGGGCCGCCCCACAGGAACTCCATGCCCATGTTGAACTGCTCGCCGGCCACATAGCCCGTTCGCTCGGAGACGGGTTTGCCCCCCTCCTTCCAGCGGATAGCACCGCCTGTAATCAGTTTCCACGGCAGCGCAAGTTCCTGGGTGTAACTCTTCCCGTCCTCACCCAGGCAGAACGCCTCCTTAGCCCCCACGTCCAGCGCGTTGGCCGCAGCGAACGCTTCGAGCTTGGGCATATAGAAGGCGCTCTTCTTCTCGTGCATGCCATACTGGATGTTGATGACGGGCTTCGAGGCGGTCGTCGAATACCAGCAGTCGAGATGCATCGGCACATCGGTCTTGAGCCGCAACTGGATGCAGTCGCTCTTCCAGCCGGAACCGATCTCGAAGTTGGCATCCACCATGTTCTGCAGGGGCGTCGGGTCGCGCCAGACAATGGACAGGTAGAAGAAGTCCTTGTCGTACATCGCCGCCACCTTCGCCGAGTAGGTCGCCCGCGTGCGGTAATTGGCGAAGATCTCGATCTGCCCGCTCAAGTCCCAATCGTCCAGTTTTCCGTCCACCACCGTCGCCTTCGGCGGCGGCACGGCATGCAGCGCGTTGTTGTCGGATTGCTGCGCTCCGGCTCCAGCGGCCCACAGCATCACCAAACCCAGGGTCGTACGGACAATTCTCGACAGCTTTCTCATGTTTCGCTCCTTATCGCATCATCATTATCGAATTATGGTCGTGAAATCACTCGGAATTCCAGGCGGCTATCACCCGCAACCCCGGCGTGGCACGGGTTTCCAACCCGTCGCCCAGGCAACCGGGCAAGCCAACAAAGAGAAGAGGCTCCAGAACGATACACGCTATCGCAGGCGATCACCCGCAACCCCGGCGTGGCACGGGTTTCCAACCCGTCGCCCAGGCAACCGGGCAAGCCAACAAAGAGAAGAGGCGACGGGTTGGAAACCCGTGCCACGCCCAGAGACACGCAGGAATCGCGCCTTTTAGCGACGCAAAGCCCCCCCAGGTTACCCGGGGCTCACCGTGATCATCGGAGAATACCGCGTTCGCACGACTGGCACCGCTACCTCTCCAGCAATGGTGAACTGCCCTTCCAGGCGGATATCCGTAAAGGAACTCCCGACGAAGACCTTCATGGAGCCCGGCTCCACCACCTGTTGCAGTTGCCGATTGTAAAAGGCGCACTGTTCGACCGGCATTCGAATGCTGAGGCGCTTCACTTCTCCCGGCTGCAGGGTGACGCGCTGGAACGCCGCCAGAGCTTTCACCGGTCGCGTGACGGTCGCCACCTCATCCCGCAGGTACACCTGCACCACTTCATCCCCCGCAACGGCGCCGGTATTGGTGACCCGGCAACTGAGGGTCACCTCGCCGGTTGGATCGACGCTCTGTGGGCACACGGTGAGGTCATCATACGCAAAGGTTGTATACGAGAGGCCATGTCCGAAGGGAAAGAGCGGCAGATTATCCATATCCACATAACGCATGAGCGCGGATGACGGCTTGCCGCTTCCAAAGAGCGGAACCTGGCCCACGTGCTTGGGCACGGTGATGGGCAACTTACCGCCGGGGTTAAAGCGCCCCAGGAGGGCCTCGGCGATGGCCTGCCCGCCGGCTTCGCCGGGGAGCCAGGCTTCAATCACCGCCGCACAGCTGTCGACCAGCGCCGGCGAGGCGACCGTATGCCCGTTAATGAGCACCGCGACCACCGGCGTGCCCGTCGCGCCGACGGCCTGGATGAGCCATTCCTGACGACCGGGCAGCGTGAGTTCAGCACGATCGAAACCTTCGCCGCTGGTGCTGTGCGGACGCCAGCCGGACTGCTCGCCCACCAACACGATCACCACGTCGGAGGCACGGGCCAACGCCACGGCTTCCGCCATGTTCGCTTCGCCCTCACGTGCCTGCTGAACCGATGCCTCGTCCGGTTGCACGCGGGCGGCATCGGGATGAATGGTGCCCTTGGTCTCGCCTTCGGTCAGTTCGCAGCCCTTGGCATAGCGGACTTCGACGCCCGGGCCCACCAGGCGTTGCAGCGCCGCCCACACACTGCCGACCGTCGCCTTGTCCGGCGTCTCCGGGGGAAAATGACAGGTCGTCGTGTAGTTGCCGTACATGTTCTCATAGGAATTCGCCTGCGGGCCAATGACCGCCAGGCGCCGAAGGGTCCCGGCGAGGGGAAGGACGCCGGTATTCTTCAACAGCACCAGCGATTCGCGTGCCGCCTGGAGCGCCAGGGGGAAATGCGGCGCGTGATCGAAGGCCGCGGCCGCCTGCACCGGATCGACCGTCGCCGTCTCAAACAGGCCGAGCGCGAACTTATATTGCAGCACGCGGCGCACCGACCGATCCACCAGGGCTTCTTCCACCAGTCCTTTGCGGACGGCCTCCGCCAGCACGGGACCATAGCAGGTAATATCGGCAAGCTCCTGATCGAGGCCAGCCTTCAGCGCCATCACCCCCGCCTCCTGGAAGTTGCCGGCCACGCCATGCACCTCGTGCATGATCCGCACCGCGTTATAGTCGGAGACCACAAGCCCGGTGAACCCCCACGTATCACGCAGCGTCTCCGTCAGCAGTTCGCGCGACCCCGAACACGGGACTCCATCGATATCGTGGTAGGCGGACATCACCGCATGCACGCCGGCGCCGCGCACTGCCGCTTCCACGGGGAAGAGATGCACTTCGCGCAATTCACGAGGCCCGAGATGCGATTCCGCCCAGTTGCGCCCGCCCTGCGGCGCACCATGGCCGACGATGTGCTTCACCGTTGCCATCACCCCCCCATGCGCCAGATCGGGCCCTTGCAGGCCGCGGATATACCCCATGCCGATCTGCGCCACCAGGAAGGGATCCTCGCCGTAGGTTTCCTCCGTGCGCCCCCACCGCTGGTCGCGCGTGACATCCAGCACCGGGGCCAGCCCCATATGCCCGCCGGCCGCCCGGACCTGTGAGCCGATCACCTGCCCCACTTGCTCAATCAGCGCCGGGTCCCAGGTACTGGCCAGTCCGATGGCTTGCGGGAAGGTGACGGCATCACGGGTCCAGTACCCCGCCAGGCATTCCTCATGGATGATGGCCGGAATGCCGAGCCGCGTCTTCTCTCGCAGATAGCGCTGGATGAGGTTGGACAACTCGGCGATCCGCGCCGCCCCATATTGTCGATTGGTGCCCACACGGGCGATCTGCCCGATACCGCCCGCGAGTGACTGTGCGAACCGTGCCTCGTCAATGTCGCCCGTCAGATAGCCGGTTTTCCGGTCGACAAAGAAATCGTCGAAATTGACGCAGCTTAACTGCGCGACCTTTTCCTCCAGCGTCATGCGCGCCAACAGCGCTTCAACCTGTACGTGAGAGTCATTCATAATGATCAACCGATGCGGGCCCCCGCGTTTTACCGCATAATGTAAGTCGATCCCGTTTCGGGTGTCAACACCCGGACCAGTGTGCCCACTTGTCCGGTCCTGCCGACCGCTGCCGTTCCATTCGTACAGGTGATCGTGCCGGTGAAATCGTCCCGGCTGTGGTAGAGCGCGATCCGGCCGCCGCCACCTCCGCCATTGCTCCCCGAACTGCCGCCATCCGCCGAGAGGAGCCCGCCACCCTTCAATCGCCGGCAGCGAACATAGATACTGCCGCCCGATCCGCCGCTGGCGGCATTCGCTCCATTGCCTCCATTGGCGGTCAACGCACCGCCTACGTCAACTTTTCCCGCCGCTTGGATCCAGATGCAACCGCCTCCGTAGCCCCCATAGTCGCCCCATTGCCCGCCGCCGCTGCCCGGCATTGCCGGGGCATTGGAATCGCCGTAGGTCCGGCCCCAAGGATGGGCATAGTTGCCACCCGTTCCGCCATAGCCACCACCCCCGGTATTCCCTCCGGCGCCCGGGCCGGCCCCTTTCACATCGACCCCGTTGCCGCCGCGATATCCCCTGGCATTGGCATCGAATCCCGAATTCGGAGCGGTAATCGTAAGATCATGCATCGTGAAGCGTGCCACCCCTCCACTCTCGGAATGCGAATAGGGATAGACCCAGCTATTCGAACCGATCGCCAGGTTTCCGGCGAGGTCCACCCGCACCTGGCAGGTGGTGCTCACGAGGGCCGCCGGGTTGGTGCCCGTGGCGTACGTGTAAAGACTCCCGCCCCCCGACAGCGTGAGGTTGCGCTGCCCCGCGAGCAGTGCATTGGTGATGACCAACCGGGCCGTCGCGCCGGTAACGGTGATATCCTGCATCACCGTCAACAGCGAATTGGACTGCACGATGAGCGTCCCGCCCACGTCCAGCGCCCCCACCGTCGTAGGATCCTTGGACAGTTTGACCACACCCGAGTTGATGCGCACCGCATCCTGGGCTCCGGGAACGCCGACCGGCGTCCAGTTGGTGACGCTGAACCAGTCGCCGGTCCCATTCCAGGCGATGGCGATGGGCGCCTGAGGCGTGAAATACCCCGCGATCGTGCGCGCCTGGTCCATCGTCACGGCCAGCGGGTTGCTGGTATACGTGCCGGTCGGAAGATCGCCCACCCACTGGGAGAACTGATAGCCCGCGACGGGCTCAGCCGTCAGGGTGACCACATTACCGTTCGTGTACCAGCCCGTCACCGCTGTCTGAAGACTTCCGCTGGGCCCGGTGGAGGCCGTCAGGTAATACTGGTTGGTCCAGATCCAGGTCTGCACCGTGTTGGTGACCATCGTGAAAATCGCCTGGGTCGTCGCCCCGGTGGTCAACACGGAACCGTTCGTCTGTGCCGTCCAGCCCAGACAGACAAAGCGCTGCGTCGCTGTGATATCGGTGGGGCTATCGACCGCGTTCGTCACCACCGTCCCCTCGGGCAAGCCGCTCGATCCGTAGTTGTACGGCGTCGAAGTCCCATGCGACCCCAGGCTACCCTGCACAAAGAGCTCGAGCAGCGCGCCGGACAGTTGCAGCGATACGGTACCCGGAAGCCCCGTGTAGGACCCGGTTCCGCCGGCGTTGACGTTGGTGGCGCCGGCATAGTTATTGATCCGGTAGGCCAGCGCAATGCGTCCACCGCCGCCGCCATAGTATCCCGCCGCGGAACCATTGCCGCCGTTGGCCGTCAACACGCCCGCGGCAGGTGCAAATGTGTCCGCGGAGATATAGATCCCACCGCCCGATCCGCCGCCGCCCGTGGCCGACGCATTGCCGCCGTTCACGTCGATCGCGCCCGCCAACGTCACAGTGTTCGCGACCTCCACGCGCACATAGCCGCCGCCCCGACCACCGGTCCCGCTGGCGCCGCCGCCGCTACCCGGCAGGTCCGGCGCGGTTTCGGAACCATAGAGGCCTCCGCCTTTGACGGCGTCACCGCCGCGGCCCCCGTAGCCGCCGCCGCCCGTCGTCATGAGTCCGCCGCCCGGCCCCCACCCGTTGGTCCCGACGCCGCCGCCAAAACCGGCGCGGTCGGTCACGGTCGCCCCTGCCGCCAGGACAAAGTCCGACCCCCGGAACCGCACCGAGGCATCGTTCGTGGTCGCCCCCGTCACGGTAATGCTGCAGTTACTGGCAATGGCCACGGTGCCCGTGCCGTCGACGTCGAGCGCATAGTGCGGCGGCAGCCCATCGGGCAAGGCCCCCGCGAATGTCAGCTGGGCGCTGTTGGTCAACGTCAGGCTGCCGCCGACGCGCAGCCTCGAAGTACTGAACGTCAGGGACCCTGCCGCGCCATACACGGTCAGGTCGTTCGTCACACGCAGGTTGACACCCGCCTCGGCAAACACCACCGTGGCATTGCTGACCGTAAGCGAGTCCACACTCCAGCTGGTGAGTCCGTAGTAACGGCCACTGTTGTTCGTCGTCAGCGACGAAGACAGCAACTGGCTATCCGACAGGTAAATGGTGCCTGGCTGACCATTCCCAGAGGCCCCCGTGCCAAAGTCTGAGCAGAAGTTCAGCGAGGCCTTGGGCAACGCGCTCTGCGCCACCGTGTCATAGACCAGGGCGATTCGTCCGCCGCCGCCGCCGCCGTAACCCGCCCCCGGTTGCGGCGTGTTCCCGCCGTTGGCATTGAACAGACCGTTGCTACCCGACACCGTCCGGCAGGTGATGAAAATGCCGCCACCCGATCCTCCGCTGCCGGCAGCGCCCACGCCCCCGTTCACGCCATTGCCACCTTGCGCGGAGATCAACCCGTCGACCGTCACCGCGTTCGCCGCCTGGACCCACACCAGCCCGCCGCCGTTGCCGCCGGCGTAGTAGTAATCGCCACCGCCGCTGCCCGGCTGATTCGGCGCGGTCACGGATCCGTAAGGTGCGCCGCCACTGTTGCCGCCCGCGCCTCCATAGCCACCGCCGCTGCTGTTGCCGCCGCAACCCGGCCCCCAGCCGGCATGCACGTCCGCTGCCGGTTTGGCTCCGTTGCCTCCCGAATACCCCTTGCCCGCCGCATTGATCCCGCCCCCGGCCTGGACCGTCAGGTTGCTGACCTGAAACAGGCAGGAGCCGCCGTTGGTCGGATGGCTGTAGGGATAGATCCAACTGTCGCTGCCGATGCTCACATCCTGCGCGAGGCGCACCAGCGCGCCATAGTTCGTCACCGGCGAGCCATTAGTCTGGCCGCTGTAGACATACAGGGAGCCGCCATTCGTGAGTGCCAGGCTACCCTGTCCGATGAGCCACGCATTACTGATGATCAGCCGGGCGGTCGCGCCGGTGACCGCGATGTCCTGCCCCACGGTCAGAATCGAGTTCGACTGAACCAGGAGTCGGCCGCCAATGTCGAGCGAAGCCACCGTCGTCGGGTCCCTAGACAACGTCACCAGGCCTGAGTTGATCCTGACCGTATCCTGGATCCCGGGCACGCCGACCGGGGTCCAGTTGGTGGCACTGAACCAGTCCCCTGTTCCGTTCCAGGTGATCGTCACAGGCGCCTGCGGTACGCAATACCCTGCGAGGGTCCGCGCCTGGTTCATCGTGACGGTGAGCGGGTTGTTCGTGTAGACACCGGCCGGCAGGTCGCCGGTCCACTGGGAGAACCGATAGCCCGCCTCGGGAACGGCGGTCAGCGTAACGGCATCGCCGTTCGTGTACCAGCCCGTCACCGCCGTCTCCAGGCTGCCGCTCGGGCCCATCGAGGCGGTCAGATAGTATTGATTCGTCCAAAGCCACGTCTGGACGGTATCCGTAAGTACCGTGAAGACCGCCTGGGTCGTCCCGCCGGAGGCCGACAACGAACCGTTCGTCGTGGCCGTCCAGCCGAGGCAGAGAAAGCGTTGCGTCGAGGTAATATCGGTGGGGCTGTCGACCGTGTTGGTGACCACGCTGCCGGACGGAACGCCGCTGGCGCCATACCCGAACGGCGTCGATGTGCCATGCACGACGGGGCTCCCCTGAACGGAGAGCGCGACGAGCGATCCGACAAGCTGCATCGAAACCGTGCCCGGGAAGCCCGTGTAGGACGTCGTGCCGCCGGCCAGAACGTTGGTGGCACCGGAGTAGTTGTTGACCCGGTAGGCCAGCGCAATGCGACCGCCGCCGCCGCCATAGTAGTTGGCTGCGGCGCCATTGCCGCCGTTTGCCGTCAGGGTTCCCGCGGCCGGCGCCAGCGTGTCGGCGGAAATGAAAATCGCGCCCCCCGATCCTCCACCGCCCGTTCCGGGCGAGGTGCTGCCGTTTACGTTGATCGTGCCCGCGAGCGTTGCCGTGTTCGCAACGTCCACGCGCACATAGCCGCCGCCGCGCCCGCCGGTCCCGTTGCCGCCGCCGCCGCTACCCGGGAGGTCCGGCGCGGTCTCCGAACCATAGACCGGCCCCCCCTTGGTGGCATGACCGCCCTTGCCTCCGTAGCCGCCGCCGCCTTCCGCCTTGAGCCCTCCGCCGGGGCCCCACCCGTTCGTTGCCGAACCGCCGCCGAACCCGGCGCCGGTCGCGACGATCGAAGCGTTCGAGGCCAGAATGAGGTCGTTGGCTTTCAGGTAAACCGATGCATCGTTCGTGGTGTTACCGGTCACGGTAATGCTGCTGTTGGTGGCGATCGCGATCGTTCCCGCGCCATTTACCGTCAGCGCATAGTGCGGAGCCGGACCGTTCGTCAACGCGCCATTGAAGACCATCCGGGCGCTGTTGGTCAGTAGCAGGCCGCCCCCGCTGTAAAGGGACGAACCATTCAGGGTAAGAATCGCCGTCGCGCCGTCCAGGGTCACATCGTTGGTCACCCAAAGCAGCGCGTTGGTTTCAGCAAAGGTCACGGTCGCATTACTCAGGCTCAGCGAGGAAGGCGACCACGCCGTGATCCCGTAATAGCGCCCCCCATTGTTCGCGGTAAGCGCGGGGACCATCAACTGGCTGTCCGGCAGATAAATCGTGCCCGGCTGGCCGGCGGAACTTCCTCCCGTGCCCTGGATCGCGCAGAAACTGTGACCGGGACTGGCCAGCGAACTTTGCGCCGCAGTGTCGTAGAAGAGGGCGATGCGTCCGCCGCCGCCGCTGCCGTTCCCTCCGGCGTTCCCACCGTTGGCATTGAATAGACCGTTGCTGCCCGTCACCGTCCGGCAGGTGATGAAAATGCCGCCACCCGAGCCGCCACTGCTTTGTCCCGTGCCGGCGCCACCCTGCACGGAAAGAGTCCCGCTGATGGATAATTCATTCGACACAGACATCCAGATCAGCCCGCCGCCCCAGCCACCAGAGCCTGAATAGTCTCCCCCGCCGCTGCCCGGCTGCGGAGAGGTGGTCACGGCCCCATACGGTCCCCTGTTGCCGCCGGAGCCGCCTCCTTGCCCGCCATAGCCGCCCGCACTGTTGTTGCCGCCATAGCCGGGGCCCCAGCCCGCATGCACATCGGCTCCCGGCTTGGTCCCGTTGCCGCCGGCATAGCCGCGCGCCGCCGCATTGATCCCGCCTCCGGCCTGCACCGTCAGGTTACTGATTTGGAAGAAACACGAGCCGCCGTTGGTCGCATGACTCGTCGGATAGATCCATCCGTTGCTATACGTGACCAAGTCCTGCGCCACACTCACCAGCGCGCCGTAGTTGGTCACCGGCGAGCCGTTCGTCATGCCGCTGTACAGGTAGAGTCTGCCGCCGTTTGTCACAACGAGATTCCGTAGACAGCTCACAACCGCGTTGGTCAGTTCCATCTGGCCGGCTATGGCCGTATCGTTCGACACGGTGAGGTTCAGACCTCCTTGGTCCAGACAGATCCAACTGTTACTGGAGATCGTCAGGTTGTCGGCGACCCAGTTGGTGAATCCGTAATATCGCCCGTTATAGTTCGTCGTGATCGTCGACGGCAACAAGCGGGAATCAGAGAGAAAGATGGTACCCATCCCGCCGCTGCCATTCACACCACTGCCCCGGTCCGCGGATACCGCCACTCCCGGCACCGGGAGCGCCAGTTGCCTAACCGAATCGTTGCTGATGGCAATGCGACCGCCTCCACCCCCGCCTGTTACGGTCCCGACACCCCCTCGAGCGGCAATTGTGCCGCTGCCGAAGAACGTTCCGCAGACGATATTAATGGCACCACCCGATCCACCACCGGCACCGGCGCCGCCGTTGGCCGAAATGGTGCTGTTCGCGCTGAGAAGGCCCGATGCGACAATCCGAATCCAACCGCCTCCCCAGCCGCCGCCGGAAACGTAAGACCCGCCGCCGCTGCCCGGCTCACCTGGATTGCTCACGCTTCCGTAGGTGCTGAGACCACCGCCGTAGCCTCGTCCGCCATAGCTTCCACCCCCATTATTGCCGCCGCCGCCAGGTCCGAAGCCGCTGTTGTTGCCGGACCCCGTGGGGGGGTTGACGCCGTTGATGCCGCCTGAATAACCCTTGCCGTCCGCGTTAATCGCACCGCCGGAGACCACACTCAGATTGGAGCACGCAATCCAAACGCAGTTGCTGGCCTGCCAGCCGTCCAGCCAATTGGTGTCGGCGTTGGGACTGTGGGTCATCGTGCCATACACCACGACGACCGTCGAGGTGAGCACCGTGTTCGTGCCGACGAAGGTGTGCGTCTTGCCGGCGCTGAGCGTGTAGCTGGCCAGGTTGGCGGTGGAGTTGCTCAGCGTCACGTTGGCATTGATCAGCACGCCCTCCCCATCCGTCGGAATGTGCCCCAGACTCCAGTTGGTGTCGGCGTTCCAGTTGCCGGCGTTGGTGAAGGTGTTCACCGTCCCCGCCATGAACGACACCGAAGCCGGCGCCCAGATCACGCCGCCCGAGTTCGTGGCCCCATAGCGATAGTAATAGATGGCGTTCGGCAAACTCAGGTTGACGTTGGTCGCCAGAGGGCCCGGTGCCGCAGAACCGACGAAGGGGGCGGTGTTCGCCCAAGCCACCGCGTTGGTTCCCCCATCCGAGGTACCCCAGCAAACAAACACCGAAGCCGGCACGGTACCGGAGGAAACCACCGTGCCGTTGAGGGTAGCCGAGGTCGGCGTGATGTCGGAGGCCGCCTGACACGACAGCGTCGGCAGCGTCACCGATTGCGCATAGCCGTAGTTGTTGAACACCATGTTGGAGATCATATTCACGTAGCAGGCCCAGAGCCAGTTGGAGGAACGGGCCACCCCCGACACGCGGACTTCGTCCATGAATCCATCGAAGTAGTAGGTATCCGAACGCCGCCCGATATAGGCGATCCCTGAAGCGGGAAGATGAGTGGTGCAGGAAGTGCTCTGTTTGACCATGCGGCCATCCACATAGAGCCGGACGGTATCGGCAGGATCGTCAAGCGTCGCCGCCACATGGTGCCACTGATTCTCCGGAATGGCATCTCCGGGATTCGCCGTCAACAGGACCGTCGCACCGCAAACCAACTCCACTTGTTTCGTTTGTGCGTTAAACCGGAAGTCCATAGCGTTCGGGGTGTTGCTATAGGTCAGAACCATCGGATAACTGCGGTTGTTGCGCAAATTCACCCAAGCCGACACGGTCACTCCCGTCACGGAAAGATCACCCAGTCCCGCGGTGTTGGTCAGGGCGCTTGCCGCGGCGTTGGCGAACACCTGTCCGTCGGCGATCATGCCGGTTGCGTTCGCGGATGTGCCATTGAGCGCGGTACGGCGGTTTGTAGTGGAATCGATGGCTTGAGCGTTGTTGGCCGCATCGCCGAGGTGATACACGGCGCGATAACCGGGATCCCACGGCGCGCCGTTCGTCGTGTAGTCAGGTTGCGTGGCCGCGCCATTACCCCAGTAGGCCCAGATGTAGTCGTTGGAACTGGCGATGGAGGGCGTCCGCACCCAGACAAAGGAAGTTCCATTGGGGTTCCAGGTGTCGATCTCGTAGTTGAGTTCCGTCAGCCCGTCCGCCGTCGTGAAGCGCAGGTCAGCCGCATTCGTGAACGCGACATCGGTGTACGTGAAGCCGGAGTTGTTCAGGTTGTTGCTGAACACCACCAACGCCGGAAAATCGGTCAGTGTCCCGCCCCCCGGCGGGTTGTACCCGCTGAAGGTGATCACCATCTTCCTGTTCCAGGCCGCATCAAACACTCCGGCGCTTGCCGGGACCACCCACCCTACCGCCAGCAGCAACGCGATGAAACCCCACCCGATCCTCCGCAGTACCGTCGTCATGTTTCGGTCCCTCCTGAATCTGTTCAGCCTCCTGCGGCTCCCCGGATGACCGGGAGAGCCGCACTACAGAAGCGCTTCCTCTTTCTGCTTCCCGCTTACCGCTTGCCCCTTCGCACGTTCCGCCAACTCCTCCTCGAACACCGGTGGCAGGGCCGTGCGCAACGCCGGTTTCTCTCCCCGCCGTTGCTGATCGATCCGTTCGAGACACAGGTCCAGCAACCGGCCGATATCGAACCCCAGCCGCGTCGCCGGAAGTGCGCTCGGCGTCGGCTGCGGGAAATTCGCCTGAGCCACAATCTCCACCTCCCGCGGCGCCTTGACACCCGCCGCCAGCAGGCCTGCCGTCACGTACGGAACCAGGTTGTCGTCGGTAATCACCAGGGCATCCGGTCGTGGGCCACGCCCCGGACTGAAGAGCAGACGCCCGACTTGCTCCCCCCAGAACGCCGCCTCCGCATGCACTCCCTGAAGCCATTCCGCTCGCATCATCAAGCCGTGCTGGCTGGCTAGTTTCTGCATGTCGTCCACAGCGGGTCTATCGCCCCAGACATGCACCAATGTGATGACCGCCACTCTCCGCCGACCGCGGCTGGCCAGATACTCCATCGCTCGCGGCAGAAAGAGGGTCGTATCCGGGTACACGGATGGAAGCCTGTCGGACGGCGGACCGCCCTGGATAATCACCTTGGGCATGCTGGGTTCCCGGACGACCGGCGAGTCCCACAACGTGCGCGGGTAGGCTCCGAAGATGAGGCCGGCCACGGCATGGCTCTGTACCCTCTCGACCAGGCGCGCGTAGTCGGGCAAATCCCGGCGAACGTCGATGCCGTGAAAGACCTCGAAGGAGCCCTTCCCTGAACGTTTCCTGGCCTCGCTCAGAATCGTGCGGTAGAAGCAGGAGTTCAACTCGCCGGCCTCCGATGGAAATGTCAAGGCGTAGGGTCGTGCTTGGGGAGGCGTCTCACTGACAAACGTGCCGAGACAGCCGCGGGAGTAAACCAGACCTTCCTCGATCAGCACGTCCAAAGCCTTCTGAACGCGCACGTTGGTGGTCTGGAACCGTTCAGCCAGTTCCATCCGCGTAGGGAGCCGGCCGCCGGCCGAATAGGAGCCATTGAGAATGGCGGCACGCAACTGGGCCGCCATGGCGCGGAACTTGGATTCGCGGAACGGAATCGCCACCAATAATCCCCCCTATCGATTAGAGAGGATATTATTACAATCAATTCAAGGGCTCAAGCGAACTTTTTGATTTTTTGAGGGACCGGGCACCTCTGCGATCTGATGCACCTCGCGGCAGAAGTCCAGTTGGAACCGACGGACCGAGGCGAATGCCAGTAGGGCGGGCGCTACGTCGCCCGCCCCGGCCGGCGGCGTAGCGCCGGCCGTACTAAGCCCCTTCACAAAGTCAGCCGTATGCGCCAGATTTCTCGGCAACTTTCTTCAGGGGCGCGCTGTCTACGGGGATGGATATCTCGTACAGGAAATCCGGCGACATGTCCGCACCATTATCCCATACAACCGTATCGATGTCCTTGTTGAGGTGGGCCGTGCAAAAATGATGACGATCCTTCAGAGGCTCGAACATCTCGCCGTCCAAATGACGTTCAAGATCAGCGATACGTTCGTGCCCGTTTTCGAAGACGAGCCGCAACACGTAATCGCGTTCGTGCCGGACATCAGTAATATAGTGCATGGCGATAACAATGCCAAGGAATCTGCTTATCTCAGGCATGCGTCCAACCATAGCAGGGTTGTGTCCACACGACAATCCAAACCCCGGGCCGAACCGTGGTGGTTGGACTGATGGGCCTGCCCCTGATGCATGGCCATATTCACGCTGGCACGACCAACTCGTGAACTGGTATCATGACCGCCCTTTCCATGGCAAAGAACACATTTTTGAAACTGATCGGGGCCGTCAACGCTGGCGAATCATCGTTCGAACCCGCCGCCAACGCCCCCCTTGTGCTGCTCGTCGGCAACCCGAACGTCGGCAAGAGCGCCCTTTTCAACAAACTCACCGGCCGTTATGTGACCGTTTCCAACTATCCGGGCACTACCGTTGAGATCGCCCATGGTCACTGCCATGCGCTCGGCCATGAGACTGAAATCGTCGATACCCCCGGCATGTACAGCCTCCTGCCCATCACCGACGAGGAACGTGTGGCCAGCGACATGCTCTTTTCCGGCCGCGTGCGCACCGTCGTCCATGTGGTGGACGCCAAGAATCTGGACCGGATGCTCGGACTGACGCTCCAACTGATCGAAACCGGCCTGCCGGTCGTGCTGGCACTGAACATGATCGACGAGGCCCGCGCCCTCGGTATCCGCATCGATGCGGCCAAGCTGGCCGCCCACCTGGGCATTCCCGTGGTCGCCACCGTGTCCATCACCAGCGAAGGGCTATCCGAGTTGATCGGCCACCTGCGCACCCCGCCGCCTCTCTCCCTGTTCCGGACCGAGTGCGGGTCCATCATCGAGCAGGCGCTGTTGGCCATCTCCGCCCACCTGTCCCCCGCCAGTCCCATCGCCCCGCGCGCCCGGGCAGGACTGCTCCTCCAGGGCGATACCCGCGAACGCGAACGCCTGATCACCGAAAAGAACGATAAGGCGGCCGCCGAGGTCCTGGAGATCGTGGCCGGCACCCATGCCAGACTGAATCACTCGCCCCACTACTATGTGACCCTGGCGTTGCGCGCCCATGCCACGCAAATCATGGGGGATTGTTTCTCCGCCCCCCAGCGCGCGGTCAACCGCTTCCGCAGCCTGCTGGAGCGGTTCTGCACCGCCCCGTGGACGGGTTACCCGCTCATGGCTTTCGTGCTCTACTTCGCCCTCTTCAAGTTCGTCGGGCAGTTCGGCGCCGGCACCTGCGTGGACTTCCTGGAGAACACGATTTTCAAAACGCATGTGCTTCCCTGGGCCGCCCGCCTGGTCGACCGCACGGTGCCCTGGATGCCGCTCCGCGATCTCCTGATGGGGGAATACGGCATGATCACGCTGGGGCTGCGCTATGCCATTGCGATCATCCTCCCCATCGTCGGCACCTTCTTTCTGGCGTTCGCCATCCTGGAGGACAGCGGCTATCTCCCCCGGCTGGCGCTGCTGGTGGATCGCGGCTTCAAGCGTATCGGGCTGAACGGCCGCGCCGTGATTCCCATGGTCCTCGGGTTCGGCTGCGATACGATGGCCACCCTCGTCACCCGCACCCTCGAAACCAATCGCGAGCGCATCATCTGTACCCTGCTCCTGGCGCTGGCCATCCCCTGCTCCGCCCAACTCGGCGTCATTCTGGGCTTGTTGTCCGCCAGTCCGGCCGCCCTGGCCATCTGGGCCGGCGTGGTCCTCCTGATCATGCTGGTGGTCGGTTACCTGGCCGGCAAGCTGTTGCCGGGCGATCAGCCGATGTTCTACATGGAACTCCCGCCCCTCCGGCTGCCGACCCTCGGCAATGTCTTTGTGAAGACCTATTCCCGTATGGCCTGGTATTTCCGCGAAATCCTGCCCATGTTCATCCTGGCCAGCCTGCTGATCTGGGTGGGCCAGATCACGAATGTGTTCCAGCTTCTCATCCGGGGGATTCAGCCGGTCGTCCGGGCCATCGGGCTCCCCAATGAGGCCGCCGTCGCGTTCCTCTTCGGGTTCTTCCGCCGGGACTACGGCGCGGCCGGCCTGTACGACCTCCAGAAAGCGGGCGGGCTGACGATGCACCAGTTAACCGTGGCCGCCATCACGCTCACGCTGTTCCTGCCCTGTGTCGCCCAGTTCCTGGTCATGCAGAAGGAACGCGGCACCAAGGTCACCCTCTGGATTTCAGCCGGCGTACTGGTGATCGCCTTTGCCGCAGGCTTCCTGACCCATGTTGGATTGCTGGCGTTCGGCTTATGAAGTTGCGGTGCGGGCGATAGCCCGCCTTGGAGTGCGGCAGTTCGTTACTGCCGCCTTGTCCCTGGGCGGGTGAGAGGAAAGGCGGCAGACGGGAACTGCCGCACTCCAAAGGTTGGCGCCGGGGCGCCAACAAAGACGGAGAAGAATCCGTGTTAGTGCCTTATCCATCAGGAACGATTACAGAGAACAAGTTGTTTCACCACGAAGAACACGAAGAGCACGAAGCGGGATGAAGGAATCAACCTAAGTCCAGCAGTTCAAAGAGGTTGGACAGGATAACATGATACTCAAGAGGGATTTGATCTGCCGAATCTATCCTGTTCATCCTGTCCAAATGCTCTTTCCAGGATTAACCCTTCGTGTTCTTCGTGAACTTCGTGGTGAAGGTACTGGGTTGTGGGCGCGGCCCACGTTAGGATGCTGATATATGATCTGCTCATTCTGCGGACGACAATTCGATGAGGCCAAGGCGGAAACCGCCTGTCGGGGCTGTCCGTCAAGCGGCGGATGCAATAAGGTGAAGTGCCCGTTCTGCGGGTACGAGGCGCCCAAGGAACCCCGTTGGATTCAATGGTTCAAACGCTGGAGACGCTCGAAATGATTGACCCTAAGATCGAAGAGATTCTGGAGGATCTGTACCTGCAGTCCCAGGACGCCGCCCGTACGCCGCGTCCGGTGGAGGGGCCGGTCCTGGAGGCCGCCGTCGCCGGCGGTTACGTTGCCATCAACGGATCGGCTTCCGTCCTGACCGCGAGCGGCCAGGAACTCGGCAAGTCGGTGGTGCGGCGTCATCGGTTGGCCGAGTGCCTGCTGTGCGACGTCCTGCAACTGCCCGATGTCGAATCGGCCGAGGAAGATGCCTGTGCCTTCGAGCACATGCTGCGCCCGGGCCTTGAGGACCGCGTCTGCGCCCTGCTCGGGCACCCGCTCACCTGCCCCCACGGCCGTCCGATTCCGCGCGGCGACTGCTGCCGGCGGGCGGAACGCGACCAGGTCCGCGAAGTCGGCCCCTTGTGCGACGGGCGGGCGGGACAGAACGGCGTGGTGGCCTATCTCAGCACACGGGACAACCGCGAGATTCAGAAACTGATGGCAATGGGCATCCTGCCGGGCTCGGATATCCGCCTGATCCGCCTTTTCCCCTCGTACATTTTCGCGATCGGCCACAGCCAGTTCACCGTGGACCGCATGCTGGCGGAAAAGATCTTCGTCCACTGGCGCGAGTAGCACGGCGTAAGGTCGGAGCGGGAGGGAACGCGCGCCTGACTCACGTTCCCTGGTTGATCCAGACCAGCATTTCCCCGGGCCCGCGATTCCCCCACACGGCATAGGGTACCGCTTTCAGCCGCATGCGGCGGCGGGGAGTCGGTCCCGGCCGATAGAGCGACTCGTCCTCCCACGGTTCCCTCCGGCGGCGGGTCGCCGTGGTATACAAGGCCGCCACCCCGCCCAATAACTCCTTTTCGAATCGGACGGTGAAGCGGGCGTCGCGCGGGATCGCCAGGTCATTCAGGTCCGCTCCGTTATCCACCTGCTCCACACAGTACACCAGCGGTCCGCGTTGGAGCGCCACGCGCCCGGTGTTCATACGGACTTTAGGATGCGCCTCCAGCCTGACCACCGGCATCTCCAGACTCAGGCGGACAACGTCGCGCGGCTGCCAGACTCGATCCACCTGGGCATACCCCTTCACGATTTTAGGTGTCACTTTCCTGCCGTTGACCTGCAGCGTGAACCGGCCGCACCACCCCGGAAGGCGTAGCGCCAAAACGAACTTGAGGGCCGCCTCAGGCTGCACGCGCAGCGTGATCTCCCCTGCCCACGGAAAACGCGTCTTCTGTTGCAGGCGGACCGGCTTCCCGCGGACCATCAGGGTGGCTTCCGATTGGGCGTAGAGATGAACCCACGCGGCGTCCGGACTCACGGAATAGGCATATTGGCTGACCGACGCCAACAACCGCGCCACATTGGGCGGACAGCAGGCGCAACCGAACCACTCCTGCCGTTCCGAAGCCACATGCTCCGCCGCTCCCTGGGAGGCCGCCGGAAGCACCGCCAGTGGATTGGCATAGAAGAAGTGGCGTCCATCCAGGCTAACCCCGGCCACGGCGGCGTTGTAGAGGGAGCGTTCCATGACGTCGGCAAACCGGCTCTCCCCCGTCAGGTGAAGCATCCGGTGGGCCCAGAACGCCAGGGCCACGGAGGCACAGGTCTCGCAATAGGCGGTCTCATTGGGCAGGTCGTAATCGAAGGTGAACCCTTCGTTGTGCCGGGAGGAACCGATGCCACCGGTCACGTAAAGCAGTTTTGTGTAAAGGTGCGTCCAGAGTTTCTCCAGCGCGGCCGTCAGGGTGGCATCGCCGGTCTCCCGGGCAACATCGGCCATCCCGCAATACAGGTACATGGCGCGCACCGCGTGGCCGGTAACGCGGTCCTGCTGCCGCACCGGCTTATCCGCCTGGTAATAGGCGTAGGAGGGGCCGGACCAGCACTTGGCGGGATCTTCACCCCGGGCTTTCGCCTCGGCATCGAAGTAATGCGGCGCCTGTCGTCCGCGTTCATCAATGAAGAAGACGGCCAGATCGAGGTAACGCTTTTCCCCCGTGGCCCGGTAGAGTTTGACCAGCGCCAGCTCGATCTCCTCGTGGCCGCAGTAGCCCCGTTTCTGGCCCCGTCCCGGGCCAAACGTGCGCCCGATGAGATCGGCATAACGGCACAGGACCTCCAGCATGGTTCGCTTTCCCGTCGCTTCGAAATAGGCGACCGCGCCTTCGATCAGGTGACCGGCGCAGTAGAGCTCATGACAGTCGCGCAGGTTCGTCCACCGTTTGTCCGGCTCCACCGCCTGGTAGTGCGTGTTCAGGTAGCCGTCGGGGGCCTGGGCCTTTTCCATGAGCGCCACCACGTCGTCGATGCAGCGTTCGAGGCTGGCGTCCGGCGCCGTCTTCAGGCTGTAAGCGGCGGCTTCAATCCATTTGCCCACATCCGAATCCCAGAAGATATGGGGGGGATTGGGCATGCCCGCTTTCCAGTCGAGCCGCCAGGCGGCCAGGCGGCCGGTCTTCTCGCACTGCTCATACTCTACTGGAAGCGTGGCGGTGCGGTTGATCTCCTGACGCGGCCGCCAGAACGTGTCGTCGAAACGGACCTGGGTGAAGGGAACGGCCTGAAGCGGCCGCTTCATGGATCGGTTGTTATTCATTCGCACCCTATACCCGAATCCGTAAATTCAGTCACCTTTTTACCGGCAGGACATTCCCCAGATTACAGCGGACGGATGGAGTACGGCTTTTACAGTAACCGGTTTCGCTGAGACGCTCTGAGAGAGGCACCACTGATAGGGAAATGAAGAAATCCAAACGGAATGAACACCATGTTGCGGCATTTTTCTGGCGTGGAATACACCCCAGAGAAAATTCCGCAATCGTTCTTCGGGAATTGGAGGAAATGAAGTGGGGCTTATCACCCCATTTTCCCGGATTCCGAAAGCCTCGTTTGACGATGTGTTGGTCTGGCGCCCGCCAGACGAACACATCGCCAAATATGGTCGCTTCCTGTCTGGATTTCCTCATTTCCCCATCAGTGGTGAGAACTCTTCTGTTACGTATTCCGAGAACCAGCGAATCTCCTGTTTACCCGCACTTGTCACGCGCGCCCGTGTTCTGTCATAATGCGGCACGAAAGGAATCCATCCATGGAAGAAAAAATCCGAGCAAAACTGGAAGAAGTACGCGGTTACCTGCAGGCCGACGGCGGCGATATGGACGTCGTCAGCATCGAAGGGACCGATGTGAAACTGAAACTCAAGGGAGCTTGTGGCTGTTGTCCGCACGCGACCATGACCATCAAGCAGGGCATTGAACGCATCCTGCGCGAGCAGATCGACGAGAAGATCACGGTGGAGCAGGTCAAGTAGGTCCGTCAGGCATGCCTTCCACCTGTAGACAGTATGCCTCACTGGTCGGGCTGTCCGCGACAGAACTGTTGCGGCAGCCCGTTTGCTTCCTGGTGCCGCTCGCCAGCGTGGCGTTGACCATCCTGCTGCCCATGGCCACGACCATCCAATTGGGTCAGCAAGGTCACCTCGCCCGTGACGGGGCCCTGGCCTTCGAACTCGTCTTTGGCGTCGTGCTGGCCGGCTACGCCGCCTGCACAACCCTCCACAACGAATGCCTCTCAGGCACCGTCATGACGGTCCTCAGCAAACCCGTCAGCCGCAGCGCCCTGTTTCTGGCCAAGTTTGTGGCGGTCGCCGCCCTCCTCGCCCTCTTTGTCGCCGAGTCCACCGCGGCCACCCTGCTCGGGACGCGCCTCGCCCCGGTGATGTTTGAGTTGGACAGCCTGGGGCTGCGGCTCGTGTTGCTGATCCCGTTGATGGCTTTTCTGCCCGCCGCCGCCCTCAATTTTTTCAAGGGTCGCTCGTTCGTCGCTTATGCCCACGTCTTCCTCGCCCTCACCCTCGCCCTGGCCGTCATCGCGATCGGCTTTGTCGACAGGGAGGGGCACCGGGTTCCCTTTGGCAGCCTGCTGGAGTGGCGCCTGATCTCCGCCTGCTGCCTGGAAGGCTGCGCCCTCATCGTGCTGACCGCCGTCGCCCTGAGTCTCGCCACACGCCTGAACACCTCGCCCACCGTGGCCCTGCTCGCCATCGTCCTCTTCGCCGGCCTGATTTCCGATTACCTCGTGAGCCGCCTCCCCGCCGTCCCGCTGCTCTCCTTCACTCTCCGCTCGCTGTTGCCGGATCTTCAGTCCTTCTGGCCGGCGGACAGGTTGGCCGGCGACGGTGTCATTTCCCTTGCCCTGTTGCGTCAATTGGCCACTTATGCCATCGTCTACACCGCCGGCGTGCTGAGCCTCGGGCTCGCGGCGTTCAGACACCGACAATTCTAGCTCAAGCCATACCCATTCATGACTGCCGACCTCTCCAACCTCGTCATCGAAGCTCGCGGACTCACCAAGGTCTTCCGGGATTTCTGGGGCCGCCCGAAAGTCCGCGCCGTCAACGGCCTCGACCTGGAGATCCGGTCCGGGGAAATCTTCGGGTTGCTGGGGCCCAACGGCTCGGGCAAGAGCACGACCATGAAAATGATCCTGGGCCTGCTATACCCCAGCCAGGGCACCCTCACCGTCCTTGGAAAATCGCCCCAGGATGTGGCCACCAAGGCCCGCATGGGCTTCATGCCGGAGGAGTCCTACCTCCACAAGTATCTCACCCCCGAGGAACTCCTCGGGTTCTATGCCGGGCTGTGCGGCCTTTCCGGCCGGAAATCCCGCGACCGCGTGGCCGAACTGATTGAACAACTCGACCTGACCGCGGCCCGGCGGCGCCAGATCGGCGAGTTTTCCAAAGGCATGGCCCGCCGGGTGGGCCTGGCCCAGGCCCTGCTCAACGATCCGGACCTGATTCTGCTGGACGAACCAACCTCAGGCCTGGATCCGGTGGCCTGCCGCCAGTTCAAGGATCTGCTGCTCGGCCTTGCCCGCCGGGGCAAAACGATCCTGGTGTGTTCGCACCATTTGGCCGACATGCAGGACGTGTGCAACCGCGTGGCGATCCTGCTCGACGGCCGGATCTGCGCCGCCGGCCCTGTCGAGGAATTGCTCCGGCAACCCGACACGCTGCGAATCACCCTGCGCGGCTTGAGCGAAACCAGCCTGCCGGCCCTCCTGGCGTTCATCGAGAAGGAAACCGGAACCCGCCCCGAAATCGATCACGCCGGCCGCACCCTGGAGTCGTTGTTCGTGGAAACCGTCACCCGTCGCCAGCGCGGATCATGAATGTTCATCGCATTTCCGCCATCGCCTCGGTCACCTTTCGGGACGCCCTCCGATCGCGGCTCCTGCTCTCCCTGGTCCTGCTCCTGATCCTGGGACTTCTCGCCTTGCCGGCGCTGATCCAGGGCGACGGCACGCTCCTGGGCCGGGTTCAGGTCATGATCCGGTACGCGCTGGGATTTGCCGTGGCCATTCTTTCCGTCACCACGCTCTGGACCGCCTGCGGCGGAATCGCCCGCGAAATCGAGGACCGGCGGTTTTACCTGATTGCCGCCAAACCGGTCCATCGCCACGAGATCTGGATCGGTAAATGGCTGGCCATCGTGGCCATGAATGCGGGCCTGCTGCTGCTGGTGGGCGTGACCCTCTCCGGCATGCTGGCCTGGACGTTGCGCCCCGGGAACACGGAGTCGCCCGCCCAGGAGCGCGCGATCCGCCAGCTGCTCCTGGCGCGAAGCGCCGTCACCGCCGACCCGCCGCAGAAGGACTTTGATGCCCGGGTCGAACAGGAAACCCAAACGATCATCGACTCCGGGCGGGCGCCGGACGGTATGGCACCGGACGTTCTGGCGCGGCAGGTCCGCCGCCACCTGACACGCTCGGCGTTTTCCCTGCCTCCCGGCGGCTCCCTGTCGCTGGCCTTCACCCTTCCCTCCGACCGGCTGCCCGATCAGGACGGTTCGCTGGTCCTCAAGTCGGCATCGTCCCGGCCGGAGCGAAGCTCCATGGCGATCCGCTGGGAACTGGGCCGTGGCGAACACCAGGTCTCCGTCCAGACGACCAACTATCCCGGTCCGCCCTGGCAGCAGCTCATCCCCGCCAAGGCGATGGCCGGCCCCGCTCCCTTCGCGGTGACCCTCACCCGCGAGCCGGCTCAGGATCCGGCCACGCTGATTCTGGCGCCGGATGGCGAGGCGCCCCAACTGCTGGTTCCCGTGGGGGGATTCGGCCCGAATCTGGCCCGGGCCTTGCTGGTGGTGCTGTGCCGGCTGGCGTTTCTGGCCGCCCTCGGCCTGACCGCCGGTTGCCTGTTATCCATGCCGGTGGCCGTCTTTGTGGCGTTCTTTGTGATCGTGCTCCTGGCCTCGTCCGGCTACGTGGAAACCGTATCCCAGTCGGGCGTGTTCTACGTGGCCCACGAAGGACCGCAACCCGAGCCGACGTGGCTCGACACCACGGTGATCGGGATGTTCAGGAGTTTCAACACCATCACCAAACCCATGCTGCATCTCGACCCGGTGCCCCTCCTCGCGGAAGGGCGCCTGGTCAGCTGGGCGATGACCGGCAAAGCGCTGCTGGTGCTCGGAGTCCTCTATTCAGGAGTTGCCGCCGCCGTAGGGATCGCCCTTTTCAGGCGGCGCGAGTTGGGATAGATCCTCGTCGCAACGGGCCTTGCGGGCCCCCCGGCTGACTAGTCCTTCTCGGTCCGGTGCGCCAGCCCGAAGAAGCTCTCCACATCCCTGCCGTAATCCTGCGTCATAAGGCTGACCCCGATCAGGACGGCCACCGCGGCCGTCACGCCAAAGATGCCCGGGCCACCTGACGTCGGCAGTCCCAGGAACGACTTCACCCCCGTCAGCAGCAGCACGATGAACACCACCGAGACGACAAGCCCCGTGATCATGCCGGCCATCAGGCCCTGCCGCGTGGCTCGCTTCCACCACAGCGTCGCCATCATGGCCGGAAAGATCGCACTGGCGGCGATCCCGAAGGCCAGCGTCACCAGCCACGCCACGTTCTCCTGTTTGAGCGCCACGGCCAGAATCACGGCGATGCCGGACATGACCAGCGTCGTGATCTTGGCGATGGCCAGTTCCTGCTTCTCCGTCGCGTGCCGGTTGATGTAGACTTTGTAGAGATCGTGGCTGATCGTCGAAGCCACCGTGATCATGAGCCCGGCCGCTGTGGATAGAATCGCCGCCACCGCGCCCGCCGCGCCGATGGCCATCAGCCAGGGCCCCCCCATCTTCAGACTCATGTCCAGCACCGCCATGTTCTTGGCGAGTCCCACGCCTTTGGGTCCCTGTGCCAGCCACGCCACCAGTTTGGGATAGAGGGCCGGGATCAGCAGGAAGCCCAGCAGGATCGCGCAAAGGTAGAAAATGCCCAGCGCCACAATGCAGAGCGTGACGCTCTTCTTCGCCGCCTTCGCGTTCGGCACCGTGTAGAACATGATCAGGATGTGTGGCAGGCCCGCCGTTCCGAATACCAGCGCCACCACCGTGCTCAACTGCGCCAGCGTGCTGGTGGTCTTGACGCCCAGGCCCATCACGCTGCTTGCCGCCGGCATCATCGCGCGCGCCGTGGTCATGGCCTGGTCCGCCGGCACCGTCGTCAGCGCCGCCACCACGGCCGGATCCCTGGCCGCGAGGATGGGCGGCACCGCCTGGTGCATCATGGCGAGCAGTTCGCTGAACGAACCGTGCGCCACCTTGAAGAACGCCAGCACCACCAGCACCACCATGGCCACAAACAGGAAAGAGGCCTGCAACACCTGGTTGTAGAGCGTGGACTTCATGCCGCCGAAAATGATGTAGATCGACATCAGCACCCCCAGCGCCACCGTCACCGCCACGAAGTTCCACCCCAACAGCATCTCGAACAGAAGCCCGGCGCCCAGCATCTGCGGCACCAGATAGAAGGTCGAGATGATCAGCGTCGAAATCATGACAATCAGCTTGATGCGGTCGTCCGGGAACCGCCGGTGCAGCGCATCGGCCACGGTGTAACTACCCACGTTGCGCAACGGACCGGCAATCAGCAGCAGCACCGCCATATAGCCCCCGAAGAAGCCGATCGACAACCAGATGCTGTCGATGCCGAACACGCCGATGTCGCCCGCGCAGCCCAGAAAGCTCGCGGCCGACAGGTAACTGCCCACCATCGCAATCCCCACCTGGACCCACGGCACACCCTTACCCGCCACGTAGAAGTCGGACGTCGATTTCGTCGACCGCTGCGTCAGCCACGTGATCACGATCGAGGCGACCACGAAGAAAAGGATGAACCCCACCACCAATAAATTGTTTCCCGTCATGGCCTTACCTCCAGCACACAAAAAACACGATGATGATCGCCCACGAAACCGGGAAGATCAGCAACGACATCAGCAACCCCAGGGACATACCCAACACCGGAATACCGGCAATCGCACCAAACGCCGGGGTCTGAATCACGGCCGAGGTGATGTAGAACAGGAAGAAAATGATGAACAAACTGGAGCACAGCACCAGTCGCCGGCGGTAGTTCCGGCCAGCCTCCTCGATTTCCGCGCCCGTCAACACACTCTGATCAGAAGCCGCCATTGGAACCCTCCTCCACCGTTGTAATGTGAAGCCCCACCCGCATCGCATCGCTGAAGTGCGGCATCATGCCGAACAGCACCATGGCCGTCAAGGCCGTCCTGCACCTTATCTTCCGCATCACGTATCGCCGAGAAAATCGTGGCTGATCATCTTCTGGAGTGCCATCAAGCGGTGAAACGCCTGATCAAGCATCGCCTGCTCCATGGCCGGCAACTCGCGGTCCGGCACGGAGTTGTCCGCTTCGAGTCCCGCGAGCAGCCGCTGCACCTGGTGTACCAGCCTCAACCTTGTCAGGAAATCCCAGACGATGTCGATATCAGCCCGTACGATCGGCGACAGCACTCCGGCCGGCACCAACCCATCCAGCCGCGCCCTCGTCCCCGTGGCCGCCAGTCCCCGGTGCAGCGCATACAGCCGAGCAAAGCCCACCACCGGTGTCAGCGCGTCCTTCAAATTCAGCATGCCCGGCTCCTCCCTGCCCCCGCCCAGGGTCCGACCGAACAGCCGCAGCGGCGGCTTGAACTGAAGCGAGTGCCCGGCGAATCGCGGCAGAAACGCCGGGCAGGACCTCAATTCGCTCTGCACATGCCGTCGCAGCGCTTCCACCAGCGCCGACTCTCCCTGGACGCAACGGAAATCGAAAAAGATACTGCACTCCATCAACTCCCGCGGCTCCGCCGTCCGAATCCACTCGCCGAAGTGCCGCTGCCACACCCCGAGCGGCTGACACCAGCGCCGGTTTCCGGCCAGCGTCTGCCCGCGACAGAACGGGTATCCCGCCGCCTGAAGCCCGTTGCACACCCGCGCCCCCAGTGCCGCAAAGTAGTCCTCGGCCGCGGCCTCTCCTTCCGGCCCGTCATACACCAGCGCATTATCCTGATCCGCCGCCAACGTGGGTTCCTGCCGGCCGAAACTGCCCAGCGCCAGAAAGGCGTACGGGCGCGGGGCCGGCCCGAGCTCCGCCTGCGCCAGGGTCGTCAGGCGCGCCACGGCCGCGTCGTGCACCGCCGAAAGCAGAGCGGTCACCTGCCACGACCTCGCCCCTGCGGACAGCAGGGCGGCGGCCAGGGCGGGAGCCTTCCGGCAGGCATGCCCGATCGCCTCCACCGAATCGACCGCGCCCACTTCCGCGCACAAATCGACGGGCTCCGCCTCCGGCCGCAATGCGCCACCGCCCAGCCAGACCCGCCAGTCTTCGCTCGCGACCATCCCTGGCGGCGCGCCGGTCAGTCGACGCAACGGGTCGATCTCGCGGGCCATCAGGATGAATCCTCGTTCGCGGCCCGGCAGGCGGCTGAGCGAGAGTACGCTGTCGACCATTGTTCCGTCCCGTCGACGCAGAAGGCCGTCGAATCCCGTGGCCGGCTCCGCGCCATGCAGCAGTCCGTCGATCGCCTCGTGCGCCGCACGGTTGCGGGTCAGATCCGGAGGGAGCACGTCATTCAGTCCCAGCAGTTCGATCTCCGCCTCCTGGTACCCCAGCAGCTTGCGCAGCGTGGGGTTCGCATAGCGGCACCGGTCGGCGGCCACCAGCAGCGTGCCCTCGGTGGCGGCCTCCACGAGCAGGCGGTACCGCTCGTTGGATTCCCTCAACGCCTCCTCGGCGTCGGACCGTTTCCGCTCCTCGCGCAGGCTGTGCAGCACCAGATAGATCAGCACCAGTCCCACGAGAAACACGATCCCGAGGCTGATCCGGACCAGGTTCCCGCGGATCCCCGCCAACTGGGCGCGCACGTCGTCAACGTACATCCCCGTGCCCACCACCCAGCCCCAGGGAACAAAGCCCTGCACGTAGGATTCCTTGGGGGCCAGTCGCGTGGCATCGTCCTGCCATTGCCACACGTAGCTCACGTAGCCCTGCTGTTCCCGTCGCACACACTCGGCAAATTCGACGAAGATGGGGTTGCCCTGCGGATCCCGGTAGGCGGAGAGGTCGCGGCCCTCCAGTTCGGGGCGGTAGGGATGCATGATCATGCGCGGCGTTAGGTCTTGTATCCAGAAATAGTCCTTGCCCTCGCGCCCGTACCGCAGGGCCTTCACCTGCTGCCGCGCCAATTCCTGGGCCTCGGCCCGCAGCAGCGCCCCGGTCTGGGCCTGCCGCTCGTAGTTCGCGAGAATGCTGGACGCCGAATGGGTAAGCTCCCGGATCATTTCCCGCTTGCGGTCCAGAAGCGAGCGTTCCACGGCCGGCAGCAACACCGCGAACAATGCGGCCACAAACAACCCCGTGGCGAGCAGCACCGGCAGCAGGATACGCACGCCGAAGCTCAGCCAGCCTCGCGCCTGATGCGCCTGCCGGGCGGGGAGCGGCGCACCGGTGCCCGTAAAACAGACCGCCGCGCGAAACGAACGCCAAAGCGCGACCGGCATATCCAGTCCGGGTTCCGCCGACCCGCTCCGGCCATGCCAGTCGCTTCCCGCGCTGACCAGGAGCCCGCGCTCCTGAGCCAGCTCACAGAGCTGCGCGCACTGCTCCGCCGTGTAGGGGACGTAGAGGGCCTCCAGGCCGTCCAACCCGACCGATTTGAGTTCCACCAGCACTTCGCGCAAGGCGCTCCCCTGCGCGACGGCCAAAGGATGAGCCAGCACCGTCTTGCCGCCCGCCCGGTGGACGAGCGCGATCGCCTCCGTCACGTCCAGTTTCCCCAACGGCACCACGTCCGGACCGGCTTCCGCAAGACTCCGCGCGCCGCCGGCCTGCCCGCGACGGATCGCCCGCAACGTGGAGCGCAGGTCTTTATGCGCGGGGTCGAAACCATAGGCGAGCAGATGCAACTCCTGGCCGCGATAGGCCGCGGTGATCTCCACGCCGGTGATAAAGCCAATCCCCCGCCTGGCCAGGCGACGACGGAACTCCTCCAACCCGTCCGTCGTGTCGTGATCCGTCAGCGCCGCCACAACCACCCCCGCGGCGGACAGGCGATCGGCCACTTGCTCCGGGGAGAGCGAGGCATCGCTCACCAGCGAGTGGCAATGCAGGTCCACCCGAACCGTCTCGGGTGGCCTCCCGCCCATCACCGCGCTGGTTTTGTCCGTCAATCTCGCCTCCCCTCGGGTCACCCTTTGCGGAGCCTCTTAACCGGATGGACGCGCCGACGGCACGGTGTTACGGATCCAGGTTTTCCAGCTCCATCGTGGCCGGGTTGATGCGGCGGTAGTAGCAGTTCCTCGGCTCACCCTTGAGGTTCTTTGTATGGCAGATCGCGCCGCGCCGCGGGCGAACCTTGTACACCACTGAGTTCTGTTCGCAGTTCACCAGCGTCTCCAGAACCTCAAAGGTCTCGCCGGACGTTTTGCCCTTTTCCCAAAGCTCGTTGCGCGACGTGCTCCACAACACCAGCGTGCGGCTCTCCAGTGTCTTCTTGAACGCCGTCTCATTCGTGTAGGCGACAAGGATCACGTCACCCGTATCGGCATGCTGGACCGCCACCGGAATCACGTCCGAACAGACTTTCGCCACCTTGGCGATCTTGCTGAAATCGAGTTGTAACGTTTTGCCTTCTTCAAGTTCCTTCATGCATCCACTCCATTCGACCTTGTCATCATTTGCCCACCAGGCTCAAGAACTCCGAGCGTGTCGAGGCATTATTATGGAAACTCCCCAACACTGAGGAGGTTGTCATCACCGAATCCTGTTTCTCAACCCCGCGCATGATCATGCACAGGTGCCGGCATTCCATCACCACCCCCACTCCCTCGGGCTTGATGGCGTCCATGATCTCCTGCGCAATCTGGCCGGTAAGCCGCTCCTGAATCTGCAACCGCCGCGCCAGGCAGTCCACAATCCGGGCGATCTTGCTCACCCCCAGCACCTTCTTGCGGGGAATATAGCCGATATGGCACTGTCCGAAGAACGGCAGCATGTGATGCTCGCACAGGCTGTAGACCTCAATGCTCTTTAGGATGACCATGTTATTGGCTTCAGCCTGAAAGACGGCATTGTTAATCACGTCCACCACCTGGGTCCGGTACCCCGAGGTCAGAAACTCGTAGGCGGACGCCACCCGTTCGGGAGTCTTCAGAAGTCCCTCCCGTTCCGGATCCTCTCCGATTTCCACCAGCAGTTCCCGGATCAATCCGGCCACGCGTTTCTTATTCATGCTTCTCTCCTTCACGGCTCCCTCTCGTTCGCACAATTTCAACCTCGCTGCATTGCGCGAACCGCAAGGCGCCCGGTTTCTGGACCTGCACCTCCACAACGCTCACACGCGGATCACACAATGCCAGCTCCGCCACGCGTTGCGCCACCCGCTCAATCAACCGGAAGGACTTCGCCTCCAAGGTGGCCAGGATCCTGAGCTTCAGGTCCTTGTAGTCCACCGTATCGGTAAAGTGATCGGTACGGCAGGCCTTCGAAAGGTCGGCATGCAAGGTGACCGTGATCAGGAGTTCCTGCGGTTTCTTGCGTTCTTCCGCCGTAACCCCCACCCTGCACCGCACGGCCAATGCCCGTATGCGAAGTCTATCAAGCGTCTGCATGCCTATCCGCCCGCCTTTTCGCCCATGGTATGGGGAGCACCGGGGAAAAGTCAATATCAGCGGGTATTTGCGGCATCTGTCTGCTCGCCGCAACGCCGCAGGCCCGCATCATTATATACCGCCGCGAGGACAGCCTCCTCGTCCATTGACGTCAGGAATGCTCCGCAGGCCGTGACCTCCGCAGGCCGTCAGTGTGCCGCGTCACTGATGGCCTGGACAAGCCCCCTTCGGATCAGCATGACCGCAATGGCCGACAGGAACAGGCCGGCCACCTTGGAAAGGGTCCTGGTGCCCGTCCGCCCCAGCACCTTGGTGATGGGCTTCGCCAGTGCGAACGTTATTCCGGCCAGGATGATATTGCTCACCGCGGCAAGTGCCGTGACCATCTTCCCGTGGGAGTTTGCCAGCAGGATGCAGGTCGTCAACACAGCCGGCCCTGTGATCAACGGAATGCCGATGGGTACCGCCCCCAGGCTTTCGGCATCGATTACCCCGTGCTTCTTCTCTCCCGTCAACAGGCCGCCAAGGGAAACCGCCAGCAGTAGCACCCCGCCGGCAATCATGAAGTCAGGAATGGTGACCCCCACAAACGACAGAAGGGCCGGCCCGAACAGAAGGAAAGCGATGGCCACCGAGGCCGCGGTGATCACGGACTGCACCACGACGGCAAGGCGCCGTTGCGGTTCCATGTCTTCGGTCAGCGACAGGAAGATGGGCACGACCCCGATGGCGTCCACCGCCACAAAGAGAGGAACAAAACAAATCCAGAAATCATTCATATTGCCTCATGGGCTGGTTTTCAGAAACCAGAGTAGGCCGTGAGTCACAAGGAAGCAAGGACGGAAGTCCCGCCTCGAAACCCGGCGTGGCACGGGTTTCCAACCCGTCGCCCAGGCAACCAAGTAAGCCCCTGAAAAGACCCCGGCCCCTCCGCAGCCAGTCC
Organism: uncultured Verrucomicrobiota bacterium; assembly: GCA_964404035.1. Taxonomy (GTDB): domain Bacteria; phylum Verrucomicrobiota; class Kiritimatiellia; order CAIKKV01; family CAITUY01; genus CAMBRF01. The sequence continues at coordinate 35,946 of CAYOIT010000022.1, forward strand.
TACCTCTCCTCTGTATCCCCCGCCAACGCCTACCGGCGTGTTCCTCATGCGGAAGTATTGGTTCCAACTGGACTCCTGCCGTGAGGTGCACCGAATCGCGGAGGCGCCTTTCGCTGGCTGTCCGTAAGTCTTTTATTGCCGAGGCGAGGCATTAAGGTTGATACTGCAACCCTCCAGTGGCGCGAGCCTGAGGCCAATCAGGCGCCAGGAGGGAGACAGACAATGACAAAACGCGATGTGGTCAAAGCCGTACTCAATGGGGAACGCCCCCCCTATGTCCCCTGGTCGTTCTCGTTCACGCACGAAGCCCGGGAACGGCTGGTGGGGCACTACGGCAGCGACGACCTGGAACCGATCCTCCACAATCATCTTCTCGGCCTGGGCAGCGGCATTGGCTTTTTCGAGAACGTCGGCAATGACCGAATGCGGGATGTCTTCGGCGTCGTCTGGGACCGAAGCACCGACAAGGACATCGGGATCGTCGAGCAGGCGCCCCTGGCCGAACCCACCCTGAAGGGATACACGTTCCCTGACCCTTTGTCGGACCGGTTCTTTGCCGACATCCCTCAGAACATCGCCGCGTACGGCGATCGGTTCCGCGTCTTCAACCTCGGTTTCTCCCTGTACGAACGCGCCTGGACGCTGCGCGGCATGGAGAATTTGATGCTCGACTTCCTGGAGCACCCGGCCTTTGTGCGTGAGCTGTTGCGCGCGATTTCCGACTACAACATCGCCCAAGCCAGGAAGGCGGCGACGTTCGACATCGATGCCATCCACTTCGGGGACGACTGGGGACAACAGCACGGGCTCCAGATGGGACCGGCACTGTGGCGCGAATTCATCCAGCCTGAACTTAAGCGCATGTACGGGGCTGTCAGGGAGGCCGGAAAATATGTCTCCATTCACTCCTGCGGCGATGTCGACGAGGTTTTCGACGACCTCATCGCCATGGGCGTAAACTGCTTCAACCCGTTCCAGCCTGAAGTGATGGACGTGGAGACGCTGATGCCGCGTTACAGGGGGCGGCTGACGTTTCACGGCGGACTCTCCACCCAGAAGACACTGCCCTTCGGAACACCCGACCAGGTCAGGGCGGCCACACGACAGTTGCTCTCCCTGGGATCAGCCGGCAGCTACATTTTCGCACCGGCTCATTCCGTCGAAGGCGATGTACCGCTGGAAAACATGCTGGCCTTTATCGAAGAAGCCCAACGTCAGCCCGGGTTTGTGGCTGAGCGCATCGCCCCTGCTCCATAGACCATCCCGTGGGCCGCGGGCGATAGCCCGCCTTTGGAGGAGGGCACCGCCGCCCGGTGAGGCTGCCGCCCTGCTGCGGGCGATTGACGAGTACATCAACAAGAAGATGCAGTGACAGGCCAACATCCGGGCTCCGGGCGGGACACTGAAGGCGAACGTCCAACAACCAACGCCCAACTTCCAACGTCGAAGAGAGTCGTGTCCACGGGTTGGGCGCTGGATATTGATTGCTGATTGTTGAGCGTTGGCTGTTGGGCGTTGGGCGTTGGCCGGGGCAACGGGTTGGAAACCCGTGCCACGTTGCATTGCGGGCGATAGCCCGCCTTTGGAGTGCGGCAGTTCTCACTGCCGCCTTTACGGCATTTGTCGCCAGTCGCCCGATGGTTTTGCCTTTGTCCCTCCGGCCTGAACCGCTATAATCCGACCATGCCTAAGGGACGCCGATGATCATGAAACAATGGTTTTACTGCCAAAACGACAAGCAGGCGGGCCCGGTACTTGAAGAGGAACTGATCAGGCTGCTTCGCAGCGGCACGCTCAAACCGGAGACCCTGGTGTGGACAGAGGGCCAGGAGGAATGGGCCAAAGCCACCACGGTGGAGGCGCTCCGTTCCCCCGGGACCGGACGGCCGGCCCCGCCTGCCCTGCCGCCCACGCCGTTGACGCTGGCCCCTGTTCAAGACAGTCATGCGGCGTGGTCAAAGAGCACGTTGCTGGAAGTGGCGAAATACCAGAAGTACATCCAGTGGTTGGTGTTGGCGAACCTTGCCGCCTTGATCATTCCTTTCGGCTTGATGCTGACCGCCGTCGTTGGCGTCTATTTCGTCTACAAACTGGCGACAGCACTGCGGGCCACCCACGCGTGGGTGTATGTGATCCTTCTCTTCATTCCATTGGTCGGCCTGATCACTCTGGTTCACTTCGTCGGCAAAGCGACCAGGGTCCTTCGGTCCAACGGCATTGGAGTGGGTCTAATGGGCGCCAGGATGTCCGACTTCAATAAGATCCCCTGAGTCCCATCACGCATAATGCTGGAGCTTGGAGCGACCATGAAGACAAGATGCCAATGGTGCGGTAACGATCCGCTCTACGTTTCGTACCACGATGATGAGTGGGGCGTGCCGGTCCATGATGACCGGCGCCTTTTTGAATTTCTCGTTCTCGAAGGGGCCCAGGCGGGCCTGAGCTGGCTTACGATCCTGAAGAAACGGGAGAACTACCGCAAGGCCTTTGACACCTTTGACGTCGAACGTATCGCCCGGTATAGCCAGGCGGACATCACCCGGCTGCTCCAGGACCCCGGCATCGTGCGAAACCACCTCAAGATAGAGGCCGCGATCAGGAATGCGCGGGGCGTCCTGACCCTGCGCGAGGAACACGGGTCTCTCGACACGTTTCTCTGGCGCTATGTGGGTGGCTCCCCCATCCAGAACACCAGGAAACGCATGGGCGATATTCCCGCGTCGACGAAGGAATCCGACCAGATGAGCAAGGACCTGAAGAAGCGCGGGTTCAACTTCGTAGGCTCAACCATCTGCTACGCCTTCATGCAGGCCGTCGGCATGGTGAACGACCACGCGACCGATTGCTTTCGTTACAAGGAACTCGGGTGAAGCGTTCCATTCAGGTTGCGGGCGAAGCCCGCCTTGGAGTGCGGCAGTTCGACTGCCGCCTTGTCGTTGGCGGGGCAGAAGAAAGGCGGCAGTCTGACTGCCGCACTCCGAAGGTTGGCGCCAAGGCGCCAACAAGACAGTTTGAATCGCGGGTGGTGAATTCTCTTTCTGTGTCGTCCGTGAATAGGCCATCCCCATCAGTGGTGAAGAATTCTTCTGCCTGCTGTTCACAAAACCGGGGAAGTTCCTGCGAGCAGTCGCTTTGACAGCCGCGCCCCTTTCATCTTATGCTGTTCTGGAGGTCGCACAAAGCATCACCAGGCACGCCGAGGACAAACCGGTGACGGTGATCACGACACAAATCAGGGAGAGCACGAGATGACGCAGAACGGAAAAGGCTCCAAGCCCCGCCCCGTAAACCGCAAGCGGTTCGAGGCTGGCTGGGACGGGATTGAATGGAAGTCTAAGGCAAATCAGGCCGTCGGTTCGTCCGCCGCATCGCCGGCAGCACCGCCGCGCCACCCGACCCCGAACGCCCGCCGGTCTGCCTGATTATGACCGCTCCCGCC
>CAYOIT010000022.1:39484-41108 GCA_964404035.1 uncultured Verrucomicrobiota bacterium
CACTGCCGGAGGGGTCACGTCTTCACCTTTCACTTTAGGAATTGACGGCAGCGGTGGTTTTGGGAGATAGAGGCAGGTATGGCACGCCCTCTTCGACTGGACATGGCAGACGGCTGGTACCATGTGACCGCACGTGGTATCGAACGGCGGGTAATCTTTACGGATGCTCGAGACCACCAGCACTTCGAGGACCTGCTGGCGGAGACGGTGGAGCGGTTCCACGTCGTCATTCATGCGCACGTCCAACTGGCGAGCCATTACCACCTGATCGTGCAGACACCTGAAGCCAACCTGAGCCGGGCGATCCAGTGGCTAAATGTAAGCTACGTGGTGTGGTTCAACAGACGACACGGGCGCGTGGGGCCCCTGATGCAGGGGCGGTTCAAAAGCATCCTGGTCGAGGGGGCGGCGTGGGCCTACGAGTTGAGTTTGTATGTGCACCTGAACCCGGTCATGCGGCGGTCACTTGGGTTGGACAAAACGGGCAAGCGGGCCGAGTCGCAGGGGCTGCGGGTTCCCAGTCGAGAAGAGGTGAGCGCACGGTTGCGCGGGCTGCGTGAGTACCGATGGAGTTCCTATCGAGCCTACGCAGGGTATGCGAAACCACCCGCGTGGTTGGCGACGCAGGAGATCCTAAGCCGCGCCGCCACCGTGGCCAACAAACGTGTGGCGCAGTACCGTAAGGACGTGCAGGGGCGCCTGTCAAAGGGGGTTGATCCGGATCGGGCGGAACAGGCACGGGCGGCCTTTGCCCTGGGCACGGAAGCCTTTCGGGATCGGATCCGAACCCTTGCCAAGCCGGGAAGAGAGATCGCGGTGCCCGCCGGGCTGCGGCGCCGAGTGGCCTGGGCAGAATTGGTGGCGCTCGCGGAAGAGGTGACCGGTGAGCGGCTGGATCCATTAAGGAAGCAACGGGGGTCCATTGGGAGACCCTTACTGCTATGGGCGGCCCGCCGCTACGCCGGCATGACACTACGCGAAGCAGGCGAAGCGGCCGGCGGCATGGACTATACGGCCGTGGCGATGGCGGTGAAGCGCCTGGAGCAGCGTGCGGCAAACAACAGCGGTATCAGTCGGCTCATGCGCGCCATGCAAGCGAAGTGTGCAACGTGAAGACGTGACCCTCGGCTTTCTGAAGACGTGACCCTCGGCTTTCTCAGTTGACAGCACACCGGGATCGAACGACAAAGCTGTTCCTGTCGAGGCGGATATTGAGCAGTTCTGGTCATGGGTCACACCGGGCTTCTGGGCTGTTTCAATGGAGTTTGAAGCAAGAGTCAGCATCAAGAGTGATATCCCGCCCTTCAAGAATGGGGAGACGGTGCGTGGGTATGTCGAACTACACACACAGGCGGCCGGCACTAGAGCGTGGGCAAATACGATCAACAAGGGCATCGAGGCCTTTGTTGCCGAAGTGAAGAAACGCTTGGCAAAGGAATAACCGATCGGGATAGCGAGCCCCATCGCTGAGGCCCCTTCCCTCATCACCGGAGGGCGGTGGGGTCACCATCTGGACATTAGATTCCGCTGAAAAAGGTCCCTTCACCGGCCCGATGGACACGGCACCAAAGGATTGGCGCCCTCCAAGGGAATAGACGGGGTGCAAGGGGTTATCGCCCGCAAC
>CAYOIT010000023.1:0-40914 GCA_964404035.1 uncultured Verrucomicrobiota bacterium
ACTCATGCGTTTCCCTCGCACTACGGCAGTACGGCGGGCACTACGCTGCCCGCCGATGCCGGGCGACGTAGCGCCCGGACTACTTGGAGGACGAAAGCCCGCCTCAGGTCTTCTTTCCGGATGCCAATGGATCCGTGGCTGGTGCGGCCGGTGACCTCATCAGGGGAACAAACAGGAGGTCCAGCTTCCGGCCTTCCGGACCGCGTTCATACCTGAACGCGCGCCACAGAAAGGCCCATCGCCGGAAACCATCCCGGGTCCGGTCATAGGTGATGGCCGGGAAGATATCCACACTCACGTCCTCGTTATTCCGCTCGAAATGATAGAACCGCCAGAGAATCTGGTTGCGGATATGCACCTCCTGCGGTTGATTCGCCTCCGGCTTCGGTTTCAGGGCGCTCTTGAAGTTGTAGAGACAGAGCAGGATGGATCCGTAGGTCTCATCGCCTCCCAGTGGCGTCATCTGGTGCGTGTAGGTCCAGAGGGGGAAGAACCCATGGTCGCGAACCGAGGAACGTTCGACTTGTCCGGTGGGATTCCCGTGGCGGTAAGCCGGCTTGAGTTCCACCGTGTTCCGGTACCAGATCGCGGGCAGACTCCAGAAGGTCTTTCCGTAAGAGGCTCCCATTGAGTTGGTGGGCATGACGGCCGGCAGGGCACCCCTGTTCTTGTAGCCATAGATCGGAATGATCGACGATTCGGTGCGCTGTCCGTCAGAACGGTATGAACCCCAGAGGACGGTGCCGGTGGTCTGTTTGGCATCCGGATCCCGGTGGCGCGACCAGAACGGGAACACCCAGCCCCCCGTGTGTCGTCCGGTTCGCAGTCCGACAAGCGGTGTCAGGGGATAGAAGAAGCCGGTATCGGCGTCCCGGTTCCAGCCGAAGAGCAGGGAATAGAACTCCTGCCAGTGGTCATGGTAGTAGAAGGGAATGAAATACCCCTCATGGAGGTCGTTGCCCCAGCGTTCCGAAAACAGCCCCAGCAAGGAAACCAACCGCCTCTCACGTCCCTCTTTCGAGTACAGGGACAGCAGGGGCGGATACAGGTCGTGTTCCTGCTGGTCCGCCTCCCAATGGGCATAGGGGAGCGAAACGAACGTATGGTTTGGTTTGTTACGGTAGAACAGCGGCACGATGTGGAAGGCACCGGCGTCCTTGCCCCAACTGAAATGAGCCATCGGGCCCAAGGCCCACAGGTCGCTCCGCTCTTCACGGCGTGTCATCCAGGATAGGGCAGGGGCAATCAGTGTATTGGTCGAATGGTTGTTCCACGTCCACGAGGACCAGGGAAGGGAGAGGAATGTTCCCTCGGATCGATCCTGATAGTAGAGCGGCAGAATGTGCGACGAACCGGGTTCCTCGCCCCAACTGAAATGAGCCGCACCTGCCAACGCCCACAGGTCTTTCTTCTTCGGTTCCGACGCATAGAGGGTCAAAGCGGGCGGTATCACCGTCGTTTTTTGACCCGTCGTCGAATTGCCCCATTTCGACACCGCCAACGACAGGAAGGCCTTGTCATGGGCATTCCACCAATAAAGCGGCAATAGATGGGATGACAGACCGGCCTGATCCCGGCGGGCATGGAACAGGGGGGCCACCACCCAGACATCCCGACTGTCCCGTCCCTTCTGGCCAAACGACAGGAGCGGCCAGATCAGCCAGCGACGCCCGTCGGCGCCGGTCTGCCAGCCTCCCAGTGCCGTGGCCAGCATCTTTTCGCCGGCACCCTGACTCCGATACCAGAGCGGAACCACGGTCTGCCACGACTTGGTGGCGCCGTGGCTGGTGCCCGCTGAATAGATCGGGGTGATCAACCGGTGATCCTTGTTATCCGCGGTTCTCAGCATGAGCGGCGGGATCAACTGCCACTTGCGGCCATCGCGCGTGGAGCCACTTGACCAGGGGATCGACAGAAAGAGCTGACCGGAGCGATCGACGCCTGAATAGAAGAAAGGGAAGACATGCCGGCGTGAAATCCCGGGGCTGTGCCCGAAATGGGCGAGGGGGCCCAACAGCCATGTGCTGCTGCCGGTAGGGGTTTTCTTGCCGCCGGAAAGCAACGGCACGGCCACCCATCCCATTCCGTGCCGATCCCGCTGCATCCCTCCGAGCAGTGTGATGGTTTTTGATTCCGTGGCATTGCGGCTGTTATAGAACACGGGCAGCAGCAGATCCCATTGCTTGCTGGCGCTGCGCTGACGTGAGTAGGGGAGGGAAACAAAGAGGCGCCGATCGGGTGACGTGTGGCGCACATACAGGGGAAGAACCGCTTCGCCATGCGTCTGGGAGGCCCGCGAACCCCACTGATGGGCGAGCGGCCAGGCGGCAAACCGGTAGTAGCCATCGGTCTGGTGTGAGTAGCTGCCCACCAAGGGCCATAGCCGCCATCCTTTGGACTCCGGCCGGTTTTGGACATTCATCAACGGCCAGACCAGGTTGAAGGAATAGCCCTGTCGATTGGTGGAATACCACCAGAGCGGGATCAGTGCATCCGTACCGCCATCCGGTCCGAGAGGGTGATCGAAGTGCCAATAGAGGGGAAAGCCCACCACGTACTCTTTTCCCCAGAACACCGGAAAGAAGCGATTGACCTTCTCCACCCGGTCGAATTGACCCAGCGGCCAGAGAAGGCTGTAGATCTTCTTCGGCTGATCGAGCCCGTACACCGAGGCCAAGGGGCGCAGGGCCATGAATTCATCGGATTTCTCAAAGAACGGCCACAGCACGGAGAGGGTGGGGCTCCGGTAGTAGACGATCGGCCACAACGGAATGCGTTCCTTCGCCGAGCGGGCGTCGGAATCGGTGGCCGTTGAGTAGTAGGGGGTCCCTTTCAACCCGGGCGTGGAACAGCCCGAGAGAAAGAGGGCGGTCAGGGAAATCAGGGCGACCAACAAGGCGTTCCGGCAGGACTGTGACGTCATACTCACCTCCTGCGGTCTATGCTTCCTCACTGGGGCCTGCCAGGCAAGCTTTTTCACTCTCGGATTAAGGCGGGACGCAAATGTGTCGCATCTTCCGGGAACAAATTGGGCGACGTATCTGCGTAGCCTCTTTTGGGAGGGACGGCGTATCGCCGTCCGCGGCGCGCAGCATGCGCGCCCTTCCATTGAGTTGCGGGCAAAGCCCGCCTTGGAGTGCGGCAGTCTGCTACTGCCGCCTTTTCCTCAGGTTGGTGAGAAGAAAGGCGGCAGTGGGAACTGCCGCACTCCGAAGGTTGGCGCCAAGGTGCCAACAAGACAGTGTCGAACGATCCGGAAGCTTTCAGCCTATCTTAAGACATCTTGTAGATTCCGGCCGGCACCTTGTGAAATTTCCCGTCAGCGCCGACGACGATTGTCGTTTTGTCGGTCTGCTCGGTCAGCGTCTTCACCTTGTTCCACTTGCCGGTGAGGGTGACATCGGGAATCTTGTCGGTCGGCTGGCAACCCTGGATCAGGGGAACCACGAGCAACGAGTCCGATTCCAGTATCGCCAGTTCACCCGGCAGGATGGTGAAGGCACGCGCGCCGCCCTTCTCCTTCAGCAGGCGGGCCAGATAACGGTTCTTCGCTTCGTTTCCGGGCCCCTCGAGCATGGTCGTCATGCCTGCGGCCACCGAGAAACGCGCGCCCTGGTCGAGCACGATCCGTTTGGGGCCGTGCTCATTGAGGGCCAGCAGGAAATCGCGCGGGCCCATGCCGTCAATGGCCCGCACGGGGTTGAAATTCACGGAGGCCAGGTCCACGGGCGCGTCGAACGTGGTTCCCTCGCCGAAGAAAACACCGTCCGGGTCGCACTCCTTGACATAGGCGCCGATCTCTTCCATGAACGGGATGGCCATGCGGTTGGTGTCGCCGGGGTAACGCATGAACGGGCGGGGCGCGAAGTCCGGCGGGAAGGCCCAGCCGAGACAATCGAAGAAGAAGCCCTTGGCCCCGCACTCCTTCATATAGAAGCGGATCCATTTCTTCGTGTATTCGATGTAGCCGGGGTGCCCGGGGTTGATGTGGGCCAGTGACGGGGTGTCGGCATTGCCCCACGCGGCACAGATCCTGCCGTCGATCCCCTTGATAAACCAGTCGTCATCGATGTCGGGCCCGCCGCGGTGCATGAGGCCGCTGTGGCTCATCCAGATGAGGAGGGGGACGCCCTTGTCCGTGATTCTCCGGCACATGCGCTTGAACTCGTCAAGGTTCCCGTGGTTCGGGTCCGGCTCATATCCCAGGGGCGTTGTTCCGCTCTGGATCGGCCGGTTCGTGACGAGGGAATAGCCGATGCCGGTCACTTCGCCTGAGGCCAGTCGCCTCTCCCAGTAATCGCCCTGCTCGGTCCAGGTCGGTTTGTTGGTCCAGGCCAATCCTTCGCCCAACAACGTCTTGAACATCCACTCCGGGGCCTCGCGGTAGTAGAAGGTGGTGTAGTCGGCCATGAACGACTGCATCTCCTCGGGGGTGCGTCCGTAATAGATCTTGATCTCCGGCAGCGTCAGCGAGTCTCCCAGGTTGAACGGTGCGTGCAGCGTGAAGTCGTACGTCACGCCCCGTCCGGCATTCTCGATGTTCAGGATGTAGCCCACCTGCGGACGCCGGCACGTAATGGCCATCCAGTGGCCGGTCTTGATGTTGTAGAACACGCCGCCGTGAATCGTCATGACACCGGGGTAAATGCGGCGCCAGACATTCTGCATGAATTTGCGCGCGTTTTCCGGGGTGTCGTTTTCGTAGCCCACATGCCCGAACTCGTCGTAGGGCCCGCTGGAGTGCGAGGAATGGTGGATCATCCGCGTATCGTCGCCCCAGAACTTCCAGTTCAGCAGCATGGGGGTGAAGGTGTCGACGTGGAGCGGCGCCTCGATCACCGGCCCGCCGGGCCCCGGGCAGGGCAGATCGGTCATATCGGCCTGCTCGCGGCGGACCAGATAGTGGATGCCGAAGCAGGGATGCTTCAGGTTGGTCCGCGCCCCCATGGTCCGCGCCACAACCAGTCCCCATCCGGAGAAATGATCGATGAACCGCTCACCCTTGAGCCGGGTGGAATCTTCCAGCCGACCTGCTTTCTTGTCCGGGACGGGAAACAGGCGCGTCTTCAGCGGGAGCCCGTTGACCATCAATTCCGAGGAACACGGCGATTGGGGATCCAGCAACTCTTCGCCGTAAAGTTTGAACGACCGGATCAGGCCGGTTTTCTCGTCGCAGGCAACAGAAATTCCATCATGCATGTGTGTTCTCTCCCAAGGCGGGCTTTGCCCGCCATCCCGTTGGTAGGGCGGGGCCGCCGGACCCGCCGCTCTTCTTCTAAAGCTGCCCCATGGCTGGTAACCCAAGGCAGCGGCGGGGTGATGCTGCCTGTAGGCTGCAGCGTGGTCAAGTTTATTGCACAAATACCAGTCGGGAGGCTATATACTTGCCCGACATCCCTTTCTGTTGCGGGGCCGGACCATCAACGTGGGCATCGCGCCTGATCCGGTCGACAGACGGAGGCAGCAACGGTATTTTGAAACGAGGAGGAACAAGCCATGCACAGCAGAAAACGTCCCTTCCCTTTGGTCGCCGTACTTTCGCTCCTGTCGCTTCCGGCACTCCTTGCCGCCACGAATGGGGTGGCTCCTCAGCCCTCAAGCGCGCCACCGGCCCGTACGACGGTGGAGAAGGGCGCCTCCGTTGCCTTCTCTCTCCCCACCGAGGGACCCTTGCCGAAGACCTATCTGGTGACGCTGGCCATCGTCGATCCGAAGGACACCAAGTGGGTTGTCAGCACGTTTGTGGCCGGCCGGCCCTTCACCGTCACGGAGGAGAACCAGGGGAAGTTCACCGCCACCTGGAACGGGCTTGATGAGAATTTCATGCCGGTTCCTCCCGGCGAGTACTCCGTCAAAGGGATCTATATGCCCGCGGTCAAATGGGACATTGATGACGACTGGCATGCCGTGGTGCCGAAATATGCGGGCACAATCGCCGCCTGGACGTCCAGGATTACCGATCCCCATCCCAGGGAGCCTTTCGGGGGCGACCCGGTCAACAGTCCAATGAAGGATGTTGCCGTGGGGCCCAATGGCGTCGCCGTGTTTTACTACCAGTATCTGGAAAACGGACGCAACTGCCCCATGGTCGATCTGAACAAGGCGGTGGGTCCCGAGCAGTTCCTGCGCGCCTTCAGGTCCGGAGGGGCGGGCGGCGGGCCCTGCGTGGCGACGGATGGCGAGAGTGCCTGGGCCTTCAGCACGGATGGCGGCCCGAAGTACGTCTACCGCACCGACGAGAAGTCCTTCGGCTCCAGCCCGAGCGCCAACCGGAGGAACTCGTATCTTCCCGAAGGGTGGGTGACGGCCATGGCGGCCTGGCGCAACACCGAATCCAATCGATCCTTTGTCTACATCGCCCAGCGCGGCAAGATCCTGAGCCAGGACGTCAAGAAAGGGAACCGGGTCAGGGCTCGCTACACTGAAGACGATGAAGCGTTCGTGAATCTTGTTACCGTGCATGACGGCGATAATGGACATCAACTGGCCTCCGTTCCGATCGAGAAACCCCGGGGATTGGTAGTTCAAGGGGGGCTCCTGTACGCTCTGCATGCCCAAGACACCGGATATGCGGTGAGTTCAGTCCCGCTCAATGACGGTCTCCCGGAAGGCGACTGGCAACAGGTGTTCAAGGTTCCGTCATTGATCTCGCCGTCTGATCTTGAAGTCGACCGCCACGGGCGGTTCTACCTGAGCGATTCGAAAGCCAACAAGGTCTACCAACTTGATGCCAAGGCGAACCTTCTGCGCACGTTCGGGAGGTTGCCGGTGCAGAAGGCGGGTAGCTATGATCCCGAGACGCTGATCTCCCCCGAGCGACTGGCCACCTGGACGGATGACAAGGGCGGCGACCGACTGATCATTGTCGAGATGGGTGGGCCGAACCGGGCCAGCGAGTGGAATGCCGATACGGGTTCACTGGTTCGCGACTTCCCGACCTACCAGACCCGTGCCAACGATGGATACGGGCTTGATCCTGACCATCCCGATCATCTCTACATTCCCGGGCACCAGGACTGGCTTGTGCGCTTCAAGGGGGATTTTGCGAAAGGGACGTGGGCCGTTGACGCCGTCTGGCCCAACGTGGGCAACGATCCTAAACTGCCGAAGCTCGTCAAACCTGTTTTGTTCCGGGTGAACGGGACGCTCTATCTGGCCGGCGGACGGAGCTGCAACGTTTACCGTCTGACGGACAACGCCTGTCTGCTTTCGGCCGGAATCATCGTGAACGGCAAGAATGCCGCTCTCTGGCACGATGCCAACGGGAACGGGAAGGTGGATGACGATGAGATGGTGCCGACCCCGTTGCCGGGACAGGTCATCACCTACCACGGTCAGAACTGGCTTTCCGACCTGTCGTATCTGGCCATTGCCCAGAACGGTCGCGATGTCTGGAGACTGGTACCGGCTGAGTTCGACTCGCAGGGAAATCCCGTTTACAAGGAGTGGCGGAAACTGCTCACCGATCCGATTTTCATGGCGAGGGCCGCCGGCAAAGCCGATGCCGTCCACGGCGGCAACGAACTGGCCGAGAGCTATAACAGCGACTGGGCCCAGGCCGATGGCTCCGACCGGGAGGGCTTCTACGTGCAGGCGCGTGGGGGCCGAAACTTCACGGCGAACTATGGCGCCCAGCACAAGATCAGCTACTACGCCCCGGATCAGGAGGGACGTTTCAACCTTCAGTGGCGGGTCGGCCGTACCGCCCTGGGGAACGTCGCCGGACGCGGGGAGATCTACGGAGCCATGCGCCTGCGCCGACCGATCAACGGCATTCTGAGCGTGATTGACCAGTCGCGCTGCGGGATCCTCCTTTACGACAAGGAGGGACTGTACATCGATACGCTTTTCCCTGACATCAAGCGTGTTCCGCATGAAACCTCGGGCATTTACCAGATGCCCGGGGAGTTCTTTGCGGGGAGCCTCTTCCCGAATCAGGACAATGGAAAGATCTACATCTGTGTGGGCAAATACACGCCTTTGCTCTTTGAGACTGAAGGTTGGTCGCTGAAAGAGAACCCCGTACGGCCCCTGGCGTCTCTGCCGAAAACAGTGACCATTGCGTCATCGCAGATCGCCTCGCCCCCGGAACTGGCGCTGAGCCTCCGGGGTGGACCTGGAAAGGCAAAACTGGCCCGGTTCGCCCCGGCCCTTGGAGGCGCTTCCCTGGACGGATCCTTAGCGGGCTGGGAATCCTGCTCCCCGATCCGCTTCGAGTCGGACAGGGATCAGAGCGTCGAAGTGCGGTGTCTCTACGATCGCGAGCATCTGTATCTCCGCTGGCACGTGCGAAAAGGGTTTGTATTCGAGGCGAAACCGCTGCCCGCGCTGCCGCGCATTTTCACGCACGATCTGCTGGCCGACACGGTGGACTTCTATTTTCAGGGCGACCCGGAGGCCAAGCCGGGTGCCAGGGACGGGCGCCCCGGCGACATCCGCTTCATTTTCGGCCTTTTCAAGAACAGAGATACGATCGAGCCGGTCGGCATAGGCCTGTATCCCGAATGGAAAGGCCCCGGCCCTGCCAACCCGCAGACCTACCGCACTCCCGTCGCCACGGCGACCTTTGCCCATGTCGGCGCCATTGAGGGCGCGCGGTATGGGAGCGCCCTCGACAAAGACGGAAAGGGATTTGTGCTGGCGGTCGAGTTGCCGCGTACGGCCATCCCTTCCCTTGAAAAACCCTTTGGAAATGAGCTTAAGACCATGGTCAATTTCAGTGCCAACCTGGGCGGGCACAACAAGTTCTGGTGGGCGAACAGCGATGGCTCAGCCAATGCCGAAACCTACGATGAGCCGAGCGAGGCCAAATTCTACCCAGGGTCATGGGCCCCGGTGTCATTCCTGGACATCCTCGGTGGCGTGGCCGTGCGCAATTGGCTCATCTGCGGTCCGTTCGGGGGGGAGGAAGCCAAAGCGTTCAGCTGGAACCCCAAGGAAGACCAGAAGCCCGCCGTGCGCAAATTCTACGATACGACGGTCTATCCGCCCGACGACGGTAACGTGGACCTGAGTGCCGTCTACACGGGCGCGATGGTCCGGGGTCATTGGGCCGATCCCAAACAGGTGAAATGGAAGCCGGCGGCGATTGCCGATCTTGACACCCGCGTGATCCTGGGCTCCGGAGCCCAGTTGTGGTTCGGCGCCACCTGGATCCATGCCCCTGAAGCCACCGAGCTGGACTTTGAGTTCCAGGGGCACAACCAGACGACGTTGCGCTGGACGCTGAACGGCACCAAGATCGATCCGGGACCCTATAAGCCGAGGGTGCCCTTATATGCCTCAGGATGCACGGCGGCGAAGACCCTGACGCTCCAGCAAGGATGGAATCAAATCCTGTTCCGCGGATACTGCGAAGGTTACGCCCCGTTTCGCGTGGGCCTGGTCCTGAAGGGGCCGCAGGAAAAGCTTTGGCCACTGAAGTTCTCTGCGGCGCCCCCAAAGGAAACAAACCCATGAGCAACGAACGAGTGTTTCATCCCGAGGTTACGAATACCGAGGTCAAACTGAATGGCACCGAGGGGTTATGCCTCGACGGCGGAGGCTCCGCTTTCCTGAGGGAAGGCCTGCTGCGCCGTGTGGGCAAGGCCGAACTCCTGCTGACCTGGACGACGGGCGGGGTGACCGAACCATCGGACGGCAATGTCACACGTATCGCGCGCAGCAAGGACAACGGCGGAACGTGGCGGGATGCGGGACTATTCCGTCATCCCCACCGGGGCCTTTTCACCACCGAGCTGTTCTGCCCCGGCGGGGGTGAGGTGCATGCTTTCCTGGGAACCTATGCGTTCGGCGCCTGGATGACCCAGCTTCTGAGTTACCGCGCCATCAGCCGCGACGGCGGGACAACGTGGACGGGCCCGCATTCCATCCCGGGCGGCATTCAAGGGGTCTGGCCGAATCGCGGGATCACCCTCGCGTCCGGCCGGTGGATGATCCCGGCCGCGTGGGCCGAGCTGATGGGCGAGCAGTGGGCGGAGCCATCGCATGGTCAGCCGGCCGTGACCGGTCAGGTCGGGTTACGCCCCCTCAACCAGTCGGCCGCCCCCTTCGGGGCCAGTCTTTCGTATCGCTACGGCCTGGGGAACGCCTGGGCGGACGCGAATCATCGCTATGCCTGCGGGGTCATGCTGTCGGACGACGGCGGCGCCACGTTCCGGTTGCGCGGCCACATCACAGGCGGAGTCCATGGCCACCTCATGGAGCCGCAGGTCGTCGAACTCGCCGGCGGGTGCACGGTGATGCTGATCCGCTCGCAGAAGGAAGGGTGGCTTCTGCGCAGCGAGTCGAGCGATGGCGGCGAGACATGGAGTGACGCGGTACGTTCCGAGATTCCGAATCCGTCGGCCAAGGTGAACCTGCTGAAGGCGGCGGACGGGCGCGTTTTTATGATCCACAACCCGGTGGGGCACCAGGGCGCCCTCATGGGTGGACGCAATCCCCTGGCGCTCTGGGTGAGCGACGACGGCATGAAGACGTGGCGGGTCAAGGCGGACCTCGTGAAGGATCTCCGCCCGAATGTGAGCCTGAACTATCCGAGCGGATACCTTGATGAGGAGTCCCGCGAACTCGTTTTCTGCTGGGAGGATATCCATAGCCTCTTCATCATGCGTGTGCCCATGGGCATCGGTAGTGCTGCGTTGTAGTTGCCATCCGCCGATTCGTTCCGTACAAATAGCTTTCCATTTGGGTTCGAGCCGACATAATTCGGCCAGCTAGCGTAAGAAGGAGACCGTTACATGGACAGCATACCGGTATTGCATGTAGAAGGGGAATCCCTGGCCGAAGCCTACGAAAAGGCGTTGGTGACGCTTCACGAAAAGGGAACTCGCTTTCGAACGCAGTATGACAAGCCGGGTGATCCCGCCAGCCTGGATTCCACCATGAACATCACCGTCCACAACCCGCTGGCGGAACCGATGATTCACAAGGCTTTTCCGGGCGGCATCGAGGATCTGCGCGAGTATGTGATGGAGTTGCAGGGTGCCAAGGATCACTGGGTCAAGAATATGAACGACCCGGCCGATACGCGGTGGGAATACACCTATCACGGACGCCTGGCCCATTACGGCGCCTGGAAGGAAATCCGCAACTACGAATCGGTCGAGGCGGGCTGTTTTGACATCAACCAGATCGACGCGGTGATCGCCAAGCTCGTCAAGCAGCCTTTCACCCGGCAGGCCCAGATGATCACGTGGATGCCGAACACGGATCTGGAGTGCTACGATCCGCCCTGTCTTCAGTCCATCTGGTATCGCATCAACGAAGATGCGGAGGGGGTGTGGTGGCTGAACTGCAATATCCGGTTCAGGAGCAATGACGCCTGGGGCGCGAATTTCATGAATATGTTCGGGTTCGTGCTCTTCAATCGCGATGTGGTTGCCGCGGAAATCGGACGACGCGCGGGGCGGACGGTGAAGTTGGCTCGCCTGAACTGGCAGGCGGACTCGTATCATATCTACGGTAAAGATATCGAAGCCGCCCGGCAGCGCCTGTTCGACCGCATCGGCACGACGCCTTTTGCCGATCGCGTGTACCACTTTTCGGATCCGATGATTCATGAGATCTATGACGAGGCCGAGGCGGTTGTGAAAGAGAAGATCCGGGAGTTTGACGCCCGATAGGGGCGTCGGTCGTTGTGAGCCCCATGCGTGTCCTTGTAACAGCCGGCCCCACCCGTGAGTTTATCGATCCTGTGCGGTTCATCAGCAACCGTTCCTCAGGGAAGATGGGCTATGCCATCGCCGCGGCGGCCCGGGACCGCGGTCACGAGGTGGTTCTGGTTTCTGGACCTGTGGCGGCGCTTCAGCCTCCGCATGGGGTGAAGACGATACCGGTGGTTACGGCAGCCGACATGCTGGCCGCCGTGGAAGCGTCTCTCGACTGGAGCGAGGTGCTGATCATGTCCGCCGCGGTGGCGGACTGGCGTCCCGCCGAACCGGCCCCCCTGAAGATCAAGAAGCTTGACCGGCTGTCCGAACTGCGACTTGAACCGACGGCGGATATCCTGATGACGGTCGGCCCCCGGAAAGGAACGCGCACGTTTGTCGGGTTTGCGGCGGAAACGCACGACCTGCTCAGCGAGGCGCGGCGGAAGCTGGGGAGAAAAGGGTTGGACGCGATCGTGGCCAATGATGTGAGCCGCTCCGATGCCGGTTTCGATGTGGAGACCAACCAGGTGACTCTGGTGACAGGGAAGGGCGAGGCGGCGGAGTGGCCCTTGATGAGCAAGAGGGCGGTGGCGGAGCGACTGGTCAGATGGGTGGAACTCCGCCGCGGGGTGAGCGCCTCCGGGGAAAAGGCCGTGCGTGCTGAAAACGACGGCCCGTCAACCGGTGAGCGCCTGGCTCGTCAGATGGCGTTCATTCGGGAAATCGACAAACTCAAGGGCGTTTTCCGGCGCACCTTGCTCATGGACGGCACGCGGTATGAGAATGACGCCGAGCACTCCTGGCATCTGGCGGTCATGGCTGTCCTGCTCAAGGAATACGCGAACGATGCCGGGATTGATCTGGAGCGCGTCCTCAAACTGGTGCTCGTTCACGACCTGGTGGAGATCGATGCCGGCGACACGTATTGTTATGACGATGCCGGGAATCGGGACAAGCTGACGCGCGAGCGGGCGGCGGCCAACCGGCTTTTTTCACTGTTGCCCGAGGATCAGACCGGTGAGTTTCGGGCGCTGTGGGAGGAGTTCGAGGCGCGAGAGACCCCCGCCTCGCGTTTTGCGGCCGCCCTGGACCGCGTGCAACCCTTGTTGCACAACTACCATACGGGCGGCCGGATCTGGAAGAAACACGGTGTCCCCAGCGGGAAAGTCCTGGATCGGAACCGGCATGTGGAAGACGGTTCCCGTGAACTGTGGAGTTACGCCGAGTCGCTGATCCGGGAGGCGGTCGAGCGAGGTTACCTCGATCCCTGAAGATGCTGGAATGATCCCTCATGCCTTTGCTATGCTTCCCCCCGAGAGGAATTGGATATCGCCATGGGTGAACGACTGAGAAGACTACTCTTTGTGAGTGAGGGAGATGCTTGCCTGAGCCAGATGGCCGCGGGCTTTGCGCGCGCCAGGAACCGTTCGGGCCTCACCGTGCTGAATGCCGGTGTTGTACCGAAGGGGGTTCACCCGCTGACGATTGCCGTCATGGCGGAATGCGGCATCGATCTATCCGGCCAGGCTTCCCGTGCCATGGATCCGATGAAAGACCGCGACTGCGATGTGGTCGTCACGTTGGGCCGCGAGGCCGCAACGCATTGCCAGAATCTGGCAGGAAATCCCCCGCAGGTTTGTTGGGATGTTCCTGATCCGAGCCGGATTGAAGGACCTGAGTCCGCCCGACTCGACGCGTTCCGTAAGGTGAGGGATAACCTCCGGAATCGGATCGATAGTCTCTATGACGGAGGGTTCCTTGCGGCGCTTTTTCAGGCCAAGTCCAACGCTGATCTGATTCTGGACCATGTGTCCGAGGGCGTCATTGCGCATGACCTGCAGCGTCGCATCCTTTATTTCAATGCTGCGGCAGAGCGGATCACGGGGTACAAGCGCGAGGACGTGATCAACCGCGACTGCCATGAGGTGATCAATGGCGGCCTTTGCAGCGGAAAATGCTCGTTTTGCGACGGGTCCCTCCCTCCCGAGGACAATCTCGTCAAGGAGATGGAGATTTCGACAGCCAGTGGCGAGCGCCGGCGTATTGCCATGGTCATCAGTTACATGAAGGATCAGGAGGGACGTCGGGCCGGAGTGTTGGCGTGTTTCCGTGACCTGACGCGCGAGACCCACCTGGCGCGGCGGTTGGGGGAAATCGAACAATTTGCCGGGATTGTCGGGCGCGATACCAAGATGCTGGCATTGTATGATCTGATTCCTGACCTGGCCGAGTCTGCGGCTCCGGTGCTGATCCAGGGTGAAAGCGGGACGGGCAAGGAACTGATCGCCGCGGCGCTCCACAACGAGGGTCCACGTGCCAGCCGCTTGTTCGTTCCCGTCAATTGCGGAGCCCTGCCCGAAGGTTTGCTCGAAAGCGAACTGTTCGGGCATGTGAAGGGATCGTTTACAGGCGCCATTCGCGACAAGAAAGGACGTTTTGAACTGGCCGATGGCGGCACGCTGTTCCTCGATGAAATCGGGGACATTTCGGCGGCGATGCAGGTCAAACTGCTGCGTGTGTTGCAGGAAGGCAGCTTTGAGCGGGTCGGGAGCGAGACCACCATCAAGGTGAATGTCCGGGTGATCAGCGCCACCAACAAGAACCTGGTGAAGGAAATGGCGGCCGGCCGGTTTCGCGAGGATCTCTATTACCGGCTTAGCGTGGTCCCGCTCACGGTGCCGCCTTTGCGCGACCGACGAACCGATATTCCGCTGATTGCCAATCATTTTCTCAAAAGGTACGCGCTCGAGATGGGGCGCAGGGGCATGAGGTTCTCCGACGAGGCGATTGACTTCATGCTTTCCTACAACTGGCCGGGTAACGTGCGCGAACTCCAGAACTGGATCCAGTTTGCGCTCATCAAATGCAAAGGCGAGGAGATTGGGCTCAATCATCTGCCCCCGGTCGTGCTGCGAGCTGTGACCGGGACTCCCGCCGATGAGCGGGCCCCGTTGCCGACGGTGTCCAAGGGCCGGCTCAGGCTTAGCCGGGATTCCGTGCGCGAAGCGTTTGAGAAGGCGCGCGGTAACAAGGTTGAGGCGGCTCGTCTGCTGGGAGTGTCGCGTGCCACGTTGTATCGGTTTCTGGATGAAGAGGCTTCAGCGCCGACTTCCAAGAGTGCGGAATCGGGAAGCGCTGAGAGTTCGACGGAAGTGTGAGGGAGAGAACAAAACAGGGGGAAACATGAAGAAGGTAGCGAAGAAGCGGAAAGCGGAGGGCCGGTCGGAGAAGGGAGATCGATTGTCCGACGTTACGAATCCACTGGTTCGGACGTTTGCAGGACGGTTGATGCGCTGGCGGCAGGAGAAGGGATTGACGCTCAAGGACGTTGCGCGCGAATTGGATCTGTCCATTTCGATCGTCTGCGAGTGGGAGCATGGACGCCGATTTCCATCGGTGGATCATCTCCAGGAACTAGCCCTGTACATGGGGGTTCCTGCGTGGAACCTGCTGCGTGAGTTGTGCAAGGCCGAAGGGAAGAAACCTTCCCGGCGCGCCTCGAGGTAGATCGTTCCATCTCCAGGAGGGGCGTCGTTGTCGGGTGTCACACCCACGCGACGCTCCTCCTCTAAGACTCTCCGCCTTCAATGGACTTCAACGGATGATCGTTCGCTGGTCACAGTAGCGCACCACACACCGGGATCCGGCAGGACAGGACTCGCAGTAGCTCCTTCGAAACCGAAGGGCAAAAGTACTTAGCAGGTGGTCGATGAAATCCTGCTTCGCCGCAGTATCATTCACCTCATGGCCGGTTTGCCCGCTCAGCAGGCATCTATTCGCCGCGATTGCCACTCGCAGGCTATCGCGCTCCGCCGCCATGAACGCCGTGTAGTTCTGACAGCCACTCATTGGTTCCTCCTCTTCTTTCTTCCGCCTCTGTCTCCTCTCTTTTTTCGCCGCTATCATACCTCGACCCGCAGCGCAATGTGTCAAGGAAGGGCAAAGAGTATGCAATTTTTGTGCAAAATAAATGACTGGGATACTCTCCGCCTCGGGGCTCATTCATCCCGATTGATAACTCGTGGTGGAGGAGGGGGTTTGCGTCTGGCCAGAAAACAGAACGGCCAGAATTACCAAGCACTTGCAGCATCTGATGAATTCGCCATGCTCTCCGCCGGGGCGGGGAGAAATCCGTTTGACAGGGCTGATCGAATTATGACACTTCAAATAGCTGATTCCAGAGGGATAAGGAGACGATACGATGACCGAGCTGCTCAAAACCATCACCGATCTGTCGCGTGAATTTGGAACCAGTGATTACGTGAAAGGCGGGGGAGGCAATACCTCCTGCAAGAACGCCGATACGCTGTGGGTCAAGCCGTCAGGGACGACGCTGGCCGGCCTGACGGAACGGACCTTTGTCGAGATGGATCGCGCCCGTCTGGGACGGTTGTACAGCCTGGCGATTCCCAAGGAGAAGGCGGAGCGTGAGGCGCTGGTCAAGGAGGTGATGGCGGCCGCAGTCAAAGCCGGGGTAACGGGGAGACCTTCCGTGGAGGCTCCCTTGCATGATGTGCTGGCCGGCACCTATGTGGTGCACACCCATCCGGCCCTGGTCAACGGCCTGACGTGTGCCCGCGATGCGGCGGAGACGTGTCGCCTTCTTTTCCCGGACGCGCTCTGGGTCCCCTATGTGGATCCCGGCTATACGCTCTGCATGGACGTCTATCGACGCCTGCAGGACTATCGGGCACAGACTGGCGGCGAGCCCGGCCTCCTGATGCTGGAGAACCATGGCGTGTTTGTGACCGGCTCCACCGCCGACGAGGTCCGGGCGACCTACCATCGGGTCATGAAGACGCTGCGTGCGCGTTACGATGCCGCCGGGATCTCCCTGGAGTTGAAGAGCGGTCTTCCGGGGCCGGACGAAACCCTTCAGGGGATCAAGACCCAGCTGGCCGGCTGGTTGGGCAGTGCGGGCGCGGCGGTGGTTCACAGCGCACCGTTCACGGTGGCTGAAGGCCCGGTCTCGCCAGACCACATTGTCTACAGCAAGAGCTATGCGTATAGCGGGGCGCTCTCGAAAGAAGGGCTTGAAGCGTTTCGGGCGAAGCATGGCTACTGGCCGCGAGTCATTGCGACGCCGGTCGCTGTCTTTGGGGTGGGCGCCTCTGTCAAACAGGCGCAGTTGGCGCTTGAACTGGCCCAGGATGGGGCGCTGATCGTACAGTTGGCCGGGGCTTTCGGAGGTCGGCGATACCTGGCGGAGGTGTCGCGCGAGTTCATCGAGAACTGGGAAGTCGAGTCCTACCGCAGCCAGCAAATAGCGTGACAAACGACCTGTCGCCAGGCCTTTGCATCCCGAGAAAAGGCTTGCGCGGACGGGGGTGGCGGTTATGATGCGGCGCATGAACATTAAACCATTTCTGCCTTCTTTCGGGTTGATTGTGGGGCTCGCTCTCGTGGCGTCAAATGTCGCCATGGCGGGTGTGTCGCATTCGCTTAACGTCGGCGGCCGGTACCACCAGAAACATTCGGTCTTTACAGGTTTGCCGTATGACGATGGCGACATTTCCGGCAGCGTGGCCTATGAGTATCGCGATGCCGATGCGCTCTGGCAGGTGGCCTGCGACCTGACGCCTGAGTTTGAGAGTCGCGATGATCTCGATTACGGGATCACTCCCCAATTGAACCTGCTGCTGGTGGACCGCATGGTTCAGGGCGGCCTTGGCATTCTTTCCACCTATACGCACGGTGACGCCGGTGGCGACTGGATGGACATGTACTGGCAGTTGATTCTCGGGCTGGCGTTGCCCTTTCCCGGCCCCTTCAAAGTTCAAGTCAACGCCTACTACGTGTTCGAGGAGTGGGGCGATATCGGCGAGTTTGACGTGGGCGACATCGAGTACGGCGCCTATATCGGGTATACCTTCTAGTCGGCCAGGGTTCACGTCCGTGGCGGCCCCGTTTCCTGGCCTTCCCCTGTGGAAGGTCCGGCGGAACGGGGTTTTGTTTTGATTGCCCCGAAGGCTTGTTCTATCATTCCGGCCTCTGTTTCGAGGCGTTGTCGCTGGCATTTGCCCCGCGGGCGGATCGAGGAAGGAACGCATGTCTCATTCCGGGAAAGACGAGACGGAACTGCATGAAGTGGCCGCCATCCTGGCGGGCATGAATAGTGCCTCGGAGATTCACGAGGTGCTCCAGGCCCTGCTGACTCCCCGTGAGCGGGAAGAGATTGCCTTGCGCTGGAAACTTGTCTGTATGTTGGAAAAAGGGGTGACCCAGCGGGCCATTGCCACGGCGCTGGGTGTCAGCCTCTGCAAGATTACGCGGGGATCGCACGAACTGAAATATGGTCCCCCCGGGTTTAGAAATGCCATTCGACGAGCCATCGGTGGACGGACAGCGCGTGCCACGACGAAGCTCAAAGGTTTGAAAGGTTGACCGCGTATGTTTAATCCGGTTTCAAGAAAGACCGATTTTCCGGCGCAGGAGCGCGAGGTGCTCGAGTTCTGGAGCGCCCACCACACGTTTGAACGCTCGATGGAGCAGCGGCGGGGGGCTCCTGAATACGTGTTTTACGATGGGCCGCCGTTTGCCACGGGCCTTCCCCATTACGGTCATCTCCTGGCGGGAACCATCAAGGACATCGTGCCCCGTTACCAGACCATGCGCGGGCATTATGTGAGCCGGCGTTTCGGCTGGGATTGCCACGGATTGCCCGTCGAATACGAGGTGGAGCAGGATCTCAAGATCAGCGGCAAGCGTGACATCGAGAAGATGGGTGTGGGGGTATTCAACGAACGGTGCCGGAGCATTGTCCTCCGCTACACGCGGGAGTGGCGTGAGGTGGTCACCCGGATGGGGCGCTGGGTGGATTTCGATCATGATTACAAAACCATGGATCTTTCCTATATGGAGTCGATCTGGTGGGTGTTCCGGGCGCTCTGGGACAAGGGCCTGATCTATGAGGGCCATCGCATTGTGCCGTATTGCCCCCGTTGCACCACGCCGCTCTCGAACTTTGAGACGAACCAGGGGTACGCGGACGTTCAGGATCCTGCGATCACCATCCGCTTCAAGGTGGACGGGGCCGATCGCACCTATATTCTGGCATGGACGACGACGCCGTGGACCCTGCCATCGAACATGGCCCTCGCCGTGGGGAAGGATATCCCGTATCTGAAGATCAAGGATGGCGACGATAGCTACGTGCTCGCGAAGGAGCGTATCGGCGTCTATTACAAGAAGGGCGCCAAGTACGAAGTGATCGAGGAGCTTACCGGCGCCCAGCTGGTCGGACTCACCTATGAGCCGTTGTTCCCGTATTTTGCGGCCCAGAAGGCCAAGGGAGCGTTCCGGGTTATCGCCGGGGATTTTGTCTCAACGGAAGACGGGACCGGGGTGGTTCACATCGCCCCGGGGTTTGGCGAGGATGACAGCCGGGTCGGGCAGGCCGAGGGGTTGCCTGCACCGTGCCCGATCGACGAGGAGGGCCGGTTCACCTCCGAGGTCGAGGACTACGTCGGGCGGGACGTCAAGGCCGCTGACGCGGATATCATCAAGCGCCTCAAGCACGAAGGAAAACTGGTGCACCAGGCGGTCATCAATCACAGTTACCCGCATTGCTGGCGGTGTGACACGCCGCTGATCTATCGCGCGATTTCAGCCTGGTATGTCCGGGTCGAACAGATCCGTGACCGCATTCTCAAGGCCAACGCCGAGACCACGTGGGTTCCGGACCATCTTCGGGACGGTCGTTTCGGAAAGTGGCTGGAGCAGGCGCGTGACTGGAACATCTCCCGTAACCGCTATTGGGGCGCCCCGTTGCCCGTCTGGCGGAGCGACGACGGTAAGGAAATCGTGTGCATCGGGTCGTGCGAAGAGCTTGAAGCCCTCTCCGGACAGAAGGTGACGGACCTGCACAAGCATTTCGTGGACAAGATCGAGATTCCCTCCCGAGAGGGCAGGGGGAGGCTCAAGCGGATCCCCGAGGTGCTCGACTGCTGGTTCGAAAGCGGGGCCATGCCTTATGCCCAGGCGCATTACCCCTTCGAAAACAAACAGCAGTTCGAGACGCATTTCCCGGCCGATTTCATTGCCGAGGGACTCGATCAAACCCGGGGATGGTTCTACACGCTGATGGTGCTGTCCACCGCGCTGTTCGACCGGCCGGCTTTTCGGAATGTGATCGTGAACGGACTCGTCCTGGCCGAGGATGGGCGCAAGATGAGCAAGCGCCTGAAGAACTACCCCGACCCGAACTACATGATCAACACCTATGGCGCCGACGCCTTGCGGCTCTACCTGGTGAACTCGCCGGTGGTTCGCGCGGAAGACTTGCGGTTTTCGGAGGCCGGCGTGCAGGAGATGATGCGGCATCTGCTGATCCCTCTCTGGAATGCCTACGGGTTCTTCATCACCTATGCCAATGTCGATGGGTGGACGCCCGAAGGCAGGGGCGGGACCTCAGAGGCCGCGAGCGTCACGGCGGCAGGGGCGGCGACGAGTGATAACCTGCTGGACCGCTGGATCCGGAGTTCGCTCGAAAGCCTGTCGCAACAGGTCACCACGGCGATGGATCAGTATGATCTGCAGCACTCGGTGCGGTCGTTTGTGCGTTTTATCGAGGACCTGACGAACTGGTACATCCGCCGGAGCCGGCGACGGTTCTGGAAATCGCAGGATGATCAGGACAAGGCGCAGGCTTACGAGACTCTGTACTACGTGCTGCTCCAGTTGTCCAAGATCGCCGCGCCCTTTCTGCCGTTCATGAGCGAGACGATCTACCGGAACCTGCGCACGCCGGCCATGCCCGAATCGGTGCATTTGTGCGACTTCCCGGTCGGTGACGGCCAGCGCCGGAATGAGGCGCTGGAACGGCAGATGGAAGCCGTGATGACGGTGGTGACGCTGGGTCGCACGCTGCGCGCCGCGCACGACCTCAAGGTGCGGCAGCCGTTGAAGAAGATGCATGTGGCGTGCCGGAATGCCGCCCTCCGGACGGCCATCGCGGAACTGAAAGAGATCATCCTCGACGAACTGAACGTCAAGGATGCCGAGTTCCTGGACCGTGAATCCGCCTTTGCCAGGGTGAAAGCCAAGGCCAATTTTGTCCGGCTGGGCCCGCGTCTGGGCCCGTTGATGAAAAAGGCGGCGGGCGTTATTGCCGGCCTGTCCCCCGACCAGGTGGAACGACTTGCCGCCGGGGAATCGCTCCCGGTCATGATCGAGGGCCAGGCGGTCGAGCTGACGCCCGATGATGTGCTCATTGAGTACCTGCCCCTGGAAGGCAGCGTGGTAGCGGCCGAGGGTGGCATCGTGGTGGCGCTGGACAAGGCGCTCACGCCCGAACTGATTGAGGAAGGTCTGGCCCGCGAGTTCGTCAACAAGCTGCAGAACATGCGCAAGACGGCTGACTTGGAAGTCACCCAGCGCATCAGGGTGCAGTTCGTCAGCGATGAAGCCGTGAGTCGGGCTGTGGCCGGATATCGGGACTACATCCTCACCGAGACCCTGAGCCTGGCCTGCGACCCCGTGAACGTCCGGCCGGAGGGGGGCACCGATTGGGATCTGAACGGTCACCCCTGTGCCATAAGCTTCACGCCTGCTGAGGGGTGACTTTGGTCTCCTCAATCAGCATGATCGGGATGCCGTTGCGGACAGGGTAGCGCAACCCGCATTGGGGGTTCTGGCATTGGAGATGGTCGCCCACCTGCCTGACGGAGGCCCGGCATTTGGGGCACGCGAGAATGGCCAGTAGTTCTTTCTTGACCTCGGTCGTCATTGTCAGCCTTCCGATCCGTTGTTGGTGTGATGGCTCCCCGGCGGTGCGTAGTGCTGGCGCAGGGTTTCGAGTCTTTGAAAATCGGATGGGTTGGATCGGTTCAACTCCGCCGTGCGGCCAGCCGGCACCAGGCTGGTCAGTGCTTGGCCAAACCGGAGTGTGGCCAGCGTGTGGTTCTGGCGGACCTGCTCGAGCGCGGTCCGAACTCCGGTCGGGGTACTTCCGGAAGCCTGAGTCAGGATCGCTGTGCAATCCATGAGCCGGTCAAGCGCAAGGCCCAGGTTCGAGCCGCTGGCGACCAGTGCCGGATCAGGCGTTGAACGGTCGATGCAGCGCGCCACCATCGTTTTGAGGAGCAGAAGCTTGAGGGAGGCCTCGGCCGCCCGCTCCGTGTTGAGGAACGCGACGCGCGGCTCCTGCGGGGCCTTGGACGGCGTCCGTGCGTCCGCGAGCGTGACCTTTCCCATGGCTTCAAGCCAGTCGTGCATCCACTCCTCTGTCAGCAGGCACAGGCTCTGAAGAAACTCCGCCGATCTCCTGTTCTTCTCCGCGGCGGCGAGTTCCTTGAGCGGGAGTGGTGTTCCGGGGGAGGACAGGAACTCCGCGATCGCTTGCGCCGACACTCCGACTTTTACGGTCGAACCGTCGGCAAGGGTCGCTGAGCAGGCCGTGATCGCACACAGTCGTCCGGCTTCATCGACCATTGGGCCACCGGAGTTGCCCCGTCCGATATCGGCGTCGACATGGATGACCTCCGTGCCGGATTCGGTGTTGTAACGGACGACGGTGCCGGAATCGAGTTTCCACGACCACTCGCCCGGATGGCCCACGATGGACAACCGGCTTTGCACGGCGGGGCGTGTTGTCGGGGTGACCGGGAGGAAAGCGAAGGGGCCGTCTTCGATATGAAGCAGTGCCAGATCATGAGTGGCGGAGGCGGCGAGGACCTTCGTCACCCGGAGCAAACGGCCGTCGAGCATTTGCACGGACACCGCCGGTGCACCGGCGACGAGGTGGTAACTGGTGAGGATGTCGCCGTCAGCCGAGATGACGACACCGGCGCCATGCCATTGGGGGGTAATGATCTTCACGCAGGCGGCGTGAGTCTGGCGTACAGGGGGCGGATAGTTTCGAATCCTGAGCAGGCTTGTCAAGGGGGCGGCTGGTGCTGGTTCGGAAGGACCGGCGAGCAGGAAGTCCTTCTCCACAATGCTATAAGGGTCCGAGACCGGGAGTGCAGTGCCGACAGGGGCGCCTCTGGCCACGGGCAGTGCCGGAAAGAGCTGTCGCAGTTCCCGTTGAAGTGACTCGAGGGTCGGTTCCACGGCGTGGGCCGGCGTGGCCACGAGCCCGCACAGGATCAGCGCGACGATTCCGGCTGTCCGGCAGGCCCTCGTGGAACGGAAAGCTTTCCTGCAAGGCTGACGCATACGGTGACTCCGTTATCCCATCGGCCCCTATGGTATCTGAATATGCCGGCGGATACAATCCGCCAGCGCGGCGGGTTCGGTTCGGTTCAGTCGTTCGAGCACCTTCTCCCAGCGGAAGGCGAAACTGCCATGCTCGTCGCGCAGCCGTTGCTTGAAGAGCGTATTGAAGGAGCGTTTGCGTTTGCGGTATTCCTGCTGGATGAAAGCGAGGCGCTCGTGCAGCGCGGTGACGTAGGCTGCGGCCACATCGCGGGGGTACGGGAGAAAGGGCAGGCGCCGGTTGATGGGGTTGGCGTAGGCGGCGGCATGACGTTCCAGGTCTGACGTGTAGTCCACGAAGGTGCCGGTATGGTCGGATACGAGAATCTCCCTCGGCCTGCCGTCGGCGCCCTCGATCACCACTTCGTCGCCGTCGTCGAAGAGGACCTGTGCCTGGAGATTCAGGCGTCCCACGATGATGTTCGAGGCGGCTGCCCGGCCCAGCAATTCGGCAAACTTGAGGCCGTAGGAGGGGTCCTGGAAACGGGTGCGCGGGATCTTGTCCGTGGCGATGCCCGGAATGTAGTCGCGCTCGAAGTAGGTTGACCAGATCATCTGGCCATCATACTCAGGGCGTGATCCGTGGTAGCGTTCGGATATGTTCCGGGTGGCGATGCGCTGGGGAAGGTTCATACCCAGCTGGCGGCATCCGAGCCGGCGATCGAGAATATAGTCGGTGTATTCCTCCGCCTGGATGATGGCCCACAAGAGGTCCTTGTGTTCCTCCAGGTGTTCGCGAATACCCCATTTCTGCATGCGCAAAATACGGACAAAAGGCTGTGGCGCGTGGCGTTGTTTGACTTCGGCCACATAGACGTCCCGACGCCCGGCGGCCAGGGGACGGTTCGAGAGGGATCCAATGACACGCCCGATATTGACATACTCGATGTCGCCAAACTCGCGAACAAAATTGAAGATGAAACCGCGCGCTTTTTCGTCGCACAACGACCGCAGTTCAGGCGAATCCGGCGACCGGTCCAACTCGTCGAAAATGGAGTCAAAGACAAGTTCGCCTTCCTCAATCCGGCCGCCGGGAAGCCACTCGACCTGCATGAAGAACTCAGAACTCAGTCCGAGCATCGTTTCCTCGGAGAGGCTGGCCTCGCCTAGGCCGATCAGGGCGGAAAACATACGGTTGCGCCACTCGGTATTGTCGGGGTTGTCGTCACGCATTTCGGGGCGTACGGCGTCCCTGAACCGGGTGGTGAGGGTGTCGTACTGCTGTCGGAGGGCTTCGCCGGGTGCCAGGTTGGAGCCGCATTCGGTGAACGCTTCCGGGTTGAACGTGTGGTCGACGGCGAACAAGGCCACTTCGGGATGCCCGAGACGGTTGCGCCGGACGGAAAAGTCCCGGATTTCCTGAAGGTGCTCGATCAGCGTGGCATCGGGAAGGGACCCGAGTGCGCAGAACTGCTGATAGGTCAGGTAACGTGTGCCAATGACTTGACAGTAGTAATAGATGGAACGTCCCCCGATAGAGATGATGGCCGATTGGATCATCCGCTTCATCTCGTCGGGACTCTGAGGCAGGGGCGCGATCCGCCAGTTCTCGCCACGCTCCTTGATCGCCATTCTGACGCGGGCGTTCATGACATTCAGGAACTTGATATTCTGCTTGGAGACCAGTTCCTGAAGCAGGTCGTCGGCCTCAAAGGCGAGAGGCATGTTTTCCGGATCGGGGCGGATGAGGATGACGTTCTCATCCATGATCAGATCGACGGATTGCTGCCACTCCACCATTTCGTCCTCCTCGGTCAGGAGGGGAAGCCCGCTTCTCAGGCGCTCGGCATTGAGGGCTTCGACGTAGGCGATACGCTGGGTGGCGTGGATCCCCGGGAGCGTGATGAGCGTGCGGGTGCGCGGAAAGATCGTTCCAATCCGGGATCGCAACCGGCCATCGGGATGACGCGCAAAAAGATGTTCGCCCACAATACGAATGCTCATATGACTGTCAACCCATGACCCTTCTGTGGACGCGGCTGATAGGACGTTTTCAGGAAGCGTCCTGTCCCGACGCGGATGAGAGGGGCTTGTCTTTGTTACGGCACTCCCGGGCCCAGATAAGCCAGATGCAGATCTCGTAAAGAGCGACCAGCGGACCGCCGAGGAGAATCTGGCTGAAGGGGTCCTGGGTGGGGGTAATGACCATGGACAGAATCAGGATGACGACAATGGCGTGGCGACGTTTTGACCTCAGTTGGGCGGAGGTGACCAGGCCCAGACGCCCCAATATCAGGATGACGATCGGCAGCTCGAACGTCAGTCCGAAGCTGAGGAGCAACTTGAGAACGAATCCCACGTAGCTGGTGATCGTGACATACTCGATCGGAATGCCCATCCACTCATTGAACCAAAGCATGACGGTCAACGCCGGCGCAAGCGCGAAGCCATAGCACAGGCCAACCCCAACGCAGAAAAGGACGACAGCAAAAGACAGCCCCCCCAGGACTTCCCGGCGCTCATTGCGCGTCAACCCAGGAAAAACAAACCAGCAGATCGAAAACACCATGACCGGTGCGCTGAAGAGGAGCCCCCCCCAAAGGATGGTTTGCATGGCGACGGACATGCCGCCGGTGATATCCAGCGTGCGAAGGAACCTGTCAGGGTCGGCCACCACGGACTTCAAGGGTGCCTTGAGAAGGGCAAGTACTCTTGGGGCGATGAAGGCGGCCAGGCCCATGCCGGCCAGCAGGGCGAACGCACACCAGACCAAGGCTCGCCGCAGGTCGTCCAGATGCTGGAAGAAGGGCTTGAGCATGGCCCCGGGTTCATTGCTATCAGCCTGCATGGTCACGGGGGGTGGCCTCTTTTTGGGTATGTTCCGGCAGGGAAGGGCTGCCGGGCTCACTCGATTCGGAAAGCGGGGCCCCGGCCTGGTCTTTTTCGTCGTGGGTAACGGTTGTCCCGGGTGGGGCGTCGAGCTCTTCGTTCGCCTCCATCAACTGATTCTTGAAATCCTGCGAAGCCTTGCGAAGTTGCTCAAGCGCCCGGCTCATCTGGCGGGCGATGGAGGGGAGTTGCTTTCCGCCGAAGAGCAATAGAATGGCCACGAAGACGACCAGCAGTTCGGCGCCGCCGATGTCGCCCAGAAAAGCGCAGGTGATCATTGTGTGAGTAAGTATCACAGCGACAAAGCTACCAGATTCTGTGCAAAAAAAAAGCCCCGGTTTTCACCGGGGCTTTGCCTGTCTGATCCAGGGAGGAGACTATTGCTTGATCAGCACGAACTCCACGCGGCGGTTGACGCCCCAGGCGCTTTCGTCGTGACCGGGATCCTTCGGGCGTTCGGACCCGAAGCTCTTGGTCTGTACCCGCGCGCCGTCGATTCCGAGGTTCAACAAGTACGACCGCACGGCCAGTGCACGGCGTTCGCCAAGGGAAACATTATACTCGGCGCTGCCGCGTTCATCGCAATGCCCCTCGAGCGTCACGAGTGTGGAGGTGTTGCCCTTCAGGTATTCCGCAACGGCTTCCACCTTGGCGCGCTCGGTGTCATCCACCTGGGCGCTGTCAAAGGCGAAACGGACGGTATCGAACTGGCCGGCCATGACATTCGTGCCTTCGGCAAACGTGGAGCGCTCGGGGAGGACGCCCTCACCGGACAGGCCACCACCCGGAAGGATGTCGGCCTCAGAACCCAAACCGGTGCCTTTTGACTTGCCCTTTCCGAACCAACCCTTGCAGCCAGTCATACCGACAGCCATTGAACAGACGAGAACCGTGGAAACGAGCCAGCGCGTTGTCATGATTACTATTCCTCAACTTCGATCAAGATTGTTTTATTGAGCACACCATGCCGGGGAGAACCAATCCCCACCATTGGCCGTCAAACATACGGGGGGGTCTCCCATACTGTCAAGGAGATATATTTTCGAGCCGCGCCCTTCACGACGGGTACAGACGATATGCCGTCCGTCGGAAGCCCAGGCGGGCTCTTCGTAGTGAGTATCGGCAGGGCTGACCGCCCTTTCCTCCTGCGTGGTGGGGTTGACAACAAAGATGCCATAGAGTCCGTTGCGTTTGCTGCTGAAGGCGATCCAGCCGTTGGGCCCCCAGTCGGGCGAGACATTTTCGCGGCCGCGCGAGGTCAGGCGGCGACTGGCGCCGGAACGGTCCATGACGTAAAGCTGGGGGGAGCCGGCGCCGGCCAGGTCGGAGACGTAGACAATACTCGCCCCGTCGGGTGACCAGGCCGGGCTGGCCTCGCCGGCGCGAGGCGTGTGGGTCAGCCGCGTCAGCGCACCGCTGGCCAGATTCTTGATGTAGACTTCGGGGTTTCCGTCGCGTGACAACACGAGCAAAATCTCGCGGCCATTGGGGGAGATTCCGCCGGCCATATTGATGCCCGGAAAATTGGCGATGCAGGCGCGCTCTCCCGACCCCAGGGCAATCATGTAGGTGTCAGGGAACCCCCGGCGGTAGGAGGTGTAGGCGATTTGCGCGCCGGACGGGGCCCATTGAGGCGAGAGGCTGATGGAGCGATCGCTGGTCAACTGCCGCAGGTTTCCGCCATCGGAATCGCAGAGGTACAGCTCCTTGTTGCCGGTCCGGTTGCCCACCATCACGATGCGCCCCGAACAGATGCCCCGGAAGCCTTTGACGGCCATGATGATGTCGTCAGCCACTTTGTGAGCCAGGCGCTGGGCATTGGCGGGAGTGTCGGCGTACGACTTATTGAGCGCGACACCGGCCTTGACGACGTCCGTGACCTGGCATTGGACGGCGAGGCTGGCACCCGCGCTGCAGGAGCCGCTGACCACATAGGCGGCAGGCCGGGTCAGCGTGAACCAGCCTGACCGGCGCAGGTCGGCTTCAAGCGTCTGCCGGAAAGCGGCGGGAGCCGCACCGGTACCGGTCATGCCGGAGAGATCGAGGCTCGCCTTCGTGCCGGTCGGTTTGGAGACGACGACCTGCTGGGCGAGGGCGGAGGCGCTGAGGAATGTGAGCAAGAGCCAAAGAGAGGTTTTCATGATTTTCCTAACCCGGCATGGCCGGAACCAAACAATTCAAGAATTCTGACCACGGATTACACGGATGACACTGATAAACAAACCCCAAATCTTATCCGTGCTATCCGTGCCATCCGTGGTTTAAATGATTACCATCTTGCGATTGATCCAATTCGTAAGGGACTAAAATAAAACTCAGCCTCGGATGGCATCGATCACAGGGGTGGGATTATTCTCCTCAGTTATTTCCTGTCAATTCAAATGCCACGGGGATGCGACGGTGGGAGAGGGCGAATTCGGCGGGAATGCCCTGAATACGGCGGACGGATCGCACGGCGCGCATGACGGACTCATCCATGGTCGAATTGCCTGAACCGCCGATCAGCCGGCTCGAGGCCACCGCGCCATCCGGGTTCAACGATAGTTCGACCTGGGTCACGAGTCCGGCGATGCCGATTTGTGTGGGTTGATTCCAAGCCCGGTAGAGCGTCTGGCGTACGAGTTCCAGGTACAGCATTTCGCGGGTCATGGGGGATCCGGATCCGAATTTCGTGGTGCTGTTCATCAGGCTGCGGAGCTGAGCATCGGTGAGGGTGGGCTTTCCAATCTTGCCCCCGCGATCCAGAAGACGCTGGATTTCCTCCGCGGAGAGTTTGGTTCTGCTTTTCGTTGGGCGCTTCACCAGCGTCTGGCTGATCTCGATCTTGTTCTTCCGGGGTTCTGGTTTCTTGACCTCGGGCTTTTTCACGTCCGGTTTCTTGATCTCCGGTTTGGGTTTTTCGGGTTCTGGAATATCGTCTTTTTCGGCAGGGGGCTCCGGGGCTGGTTTAACGTCATCAGGGGAAGGCTTATCTGCCTCCGAAGCTTCTTCCCCAACGTCCGGGACAATCAGTTCGACCGGCAGATTGAGATTGGGCGTATCTTCGCAGCCGCGAAACAGCGTCACGCCCAGCAGCAGGCCGATCAGAAGAGAATGGGCCACACTGACCCATAACAGTTCACCACGGAACGCGTGCCCGGAGATGCTCATCGCTTCTTCTTGTTGTTGGGCTGGGTGACCAGCGCCATTCGCGCCAGCTTGGCTTCGTGCAGGACCTGCAAAACGGTGACAAGTCTGCCGTAGGGAATGGTTTCGTCGGCGCGGACCAGCACCACAGTGTTGGGGGCCGTTTTCCCGAGGGCTTTCATCTGGGTCGTGAATTTCTCGATGGAGCAGGGGATATCTTCGACGAAGAGCGTTCCTTTCGCATCCAGCGTGACCGTGAGTTTGTCTTTGGTGGGCAGATCGGCGGTTTTACCCCGGGGCAGATTGACGGGAATGCCGCTCTGGATCAGGGGGAAGGTGATGACGAACGTGATGAGCAGCAGGAACGTCAGGTCGATCAGAGGGGTCAGGTTGATCTCGCCGATCGGGGGCTGGCTTCTGGCTGTTGCTTTACGTCCCATGGGAAACTCGCT
The DNA here is from genome assembly GCA_964404035.1 of uncultured Verrucomicrobiota bacterium. Taxonomy (GTDB): domain Bacteria; phylum Verrucomicrobiota; class Kiritimatiellia; order CAIKKV01; family CAITUY01; genus CAMBRF01. The sequence continues at coordinate 29,255 of CAYOIT010000023.1, forward strand.
TAGGAGGCGGTGATGTAGGTGCGTTCGAGGTCATTGGTGAATTCCTCGGCAAAGTTATCCATGGAAAGGCAGATCCGACGCATCTGACTCGTCAATAGATTATACCCGACGAGCGAAGGCAGGGCGACCAGGAGCCCCACGACGGTGGTCAGGAGAGCGCCGGAAATACCGGGTGCCACTTCTGAAAGCATGACGGTGCCGCTGGCGGCCATGGATTTGAAGGCGTCCATAACGCCCCAGACGGTTCCGAGCAGGCCCAGAAAGGGAGCGGCGGTGACGGCGGTGGCGAGGAGTCCCATATCCTCCTCCAGAATCGCGCCCAGATCCATGGCCGTACGTTCGGACAACTTGCGCGCAGTGTTGATTTCAAACGGCGAGAGCTTGATGTTGGTCAGTGCGTTGGTTGAGCCGGAGAACAGATCGCTCGAGGTGTGGGTGCGCGCACCGACATCGGCGAGCACGGCTTCGCACGACTGACTGTAGATGGCGGAGAGTGGCCCCGAATATTTCCGTCCCTGCATGTAGAGGGAGAGGGGATGGCTTTCGCGACGATACGCGCCGAGAAACCGGCGTGCGTCGTCGCGCGCCTTCCGGAACTCGCGTGTTTTGGCGATCATAATGGACCAGGCGAAAACAGACCCGCCCATCAGGAGAATAACCACAGACTTGCCGAATAGATCGGACGTTGTGAAGGCGTAAATCACGGTGGAGGCGATGTTTGCCACGGGAAACAGCGGGGTGATAGGTAACGGAAACATGATGTTCTCTCTTTCGCAGCACGATTTGACTTAATAAAGTACCGCATCACGGGGAAGGGGTCAAAAGGAAACCGGAATTGTACAAAGGACTTGGGTCAGGGGGCGCGTACGGTAATCCGGTAGAAACGGGAGGGGAGGACGGCGGTGCGGTCGGTGTAGGTCATGATTCCCTCCTGACCGGGGATGTCCACACCGTCGGGAAGCGATGACCAGTTCGTGGAAGGAAGCAGACTGTCGTTGAAGTACAGGGTGTACAGCCGGTTGGTTACGGCGGGCCAACGCAGCCTGAATCCCTCCATGGAATCGGCCTGGGAGGTGGATAACCGCAGCACGCTTGCCGGGTTAAAGGCGTCGGTTCCTGCGATGTCTTCCTGAAGGTTGAGAAGTCCATCTCCGTCCTGATCGTTCTCTGCGTCCAGAGCCACCCACGAGGCGGATGCGGCCGATCCTATGAGGCCGGCATAATCCTCCGCCCACACAAAGAACGTGTTGGTCACTCCCCTCTGGGCATTGGAGAGCACGCCGTCCCTCAGAGTGGTTGGGAGCCCATTGGTGGATCCGGATTGGTCGGTGAAGGCGCAGTAATAATTCCGGATGCTGGACGCCGTATCGGTGAACCCCGACCACGATCCCGTCACGGAGGTGGAGTTGATGAGGTAGTGGCCGAAGGGGCTCAGAGATAACGTCACGGTGGCCCCCGTGGCGGAAGGAGGATGGGTATCGATCCAATAAGGACCCGTAACGGCTGTGGTGCTGACGTTGCCGCAAAGATCGCGGGCGCGCACGGTAACCCACCAGTTGGACCCGTCGGGCAGGACCAGCGACTCCACGGTCTGGTCGGGGGTGCTTCCCGAGGCCGCCAGGGCCGAGAGGCTGGCGGTGAGGGTGTAATCGTAGTCGCCAAGCCCGGCGCCTTCACCGTCATTGGCACCCTGCCAGATGACGCCCATCATGGGATTTGTCGACCAGGTGGAAATCGAATGGGTGGAGGCCCACACCTGCGTCGGGGCGGTCGGAGGCTCATTATCCACCATGAACGGCTGACTTGTTGTCCAGTCGCTCCAGTACAGACCATCCCATACCCGGCCCCGGACGATCACCTTGGAGGCCAGGGCGATGGCGCTTCCGGAAGGAGACGTGTTCCAGGTTGCAGCCAGTCTGTTGGTGAATCGGGAGCCGTTGTCGGAGGTTCTGATATTACCGATCGGCGGGAAGTTGGTGGCGGAGAGCGATGCCTCCCCCGTCGTGTCGTGGGCGCTGGAAAGTGCCAGATTTGTCCAGAGGACACCGTCGCTGACAGACCAGGCCAGATCGAGGGCGCAGATGTCGCCATCGGCATCGTAGATCCGATTGCTCAAGCTTACCAGGCCCTCGCCCCGTGTGGAGGTTTGGACGGCCTGCATTTCGTCGAGGACGGCAGGTGAGCGGACCTGCATGACGATGGGGATGCTGCTGCTCGGCGTGTTCGCGGCATTGCAGACGATGTGAATGGCGGATTGCCGTTCACCCGTCGGAATGCCTGAACTATCCAAGGTGATGTCGAGGTTGGTGAGGGCGCCCGCTGGAAGGTCCAGGACGGAGGGGGAAAGGGCCAGCCAGAGATTCGAATGCGAATCGGGCGTTACGGCCACGTCGTCGAGATACCAGCCTTCTTCCTGCATATTGTCGTCGCTTCCGAAGTGGAAACGGATAATGGCCATCTTCTGGGCGAAGGCGTCGAGGGCAAAGGTGGCGCGTTGCCAGCCCCCGGTACCGGCGAAGCAGGGCGTGTCCTGATCCCAAGGCGCCATGTCCCAGCCCGAGATTTTGTGTGAATATCCGTTGGTTGGCGTGATCTGCACGAAACTGAGGCCAAGGTTGGTGGAGAGTTCAACCAGGCCTCCATCCCAGGCGTATCCCGGTTTCCAACCCGGACGAGTCCGCTTGCCATCAAGTTCACATTTTATCCAGTGCCGGAACGTCAGTTGCGCGCCGTGTCCGAGGACGATGGGCGGCGTGTCGAGCCGGGCATGCATGCTGGGGGAGTACAGTTGCGACGACGCATAACCGCAGTACCAGGCATTGGATTCGGAGACGAACCGGTTGGTCGTCAACGTCCACCGGTCGCTGGTTCCGCCATGGACCCAGCGGTTGGTGCCGGACTCGAGATCGTCGATAAACCCCAGGGAAAGCAGACTGGCCTTCAGAAGGAGGTTTGTGCTCCCCGAGTTTGAGACCGACACCGTCACGTTCGAAACCAGGCCGGGCCGGAGAATCGTCTCGAGGGCGCGCGGCGTCAGCTCCATGACGGGGTAGTCCACAGTGAAGGTGTGCGGTCCGTTCGTGGTGACGCTTCCCCTGGCATCCGAGGCCATCAGAAGATAGGTGAATGTGTCGCCATGGATGCCTGGCGCCGGTATGGAGGCGGTCAAGTGGTTCACGAGACCGCCGAGGTTCACGTTAGTCTCCACGAACGGCTCGCCGGAGCGGCTCCAGCGGAGGTTCGCCGAGACCACGGCGAAATTGTCGGTGATAGTGGCCTCGACAGGGTAGGGTGCCGGAGTGACCTGCGGGGAGGAAATCGGCGTATGGATGATGACGGGAGGGGTAGGCCGCGAGTCGCCATCATGGGGATTGCTCCGATCCAGGTACTCGTCGAGGTTGGAGTATCCGTCGCCGTCGGTGTCGTCGTCAGGCAGGGCATTGGCAGAACCGAAACAGGCGTATTCCCACCAGTCATGGAGCCCGTCGTCATCCGTATCCAGACTGTCATCCATATAGCCCGCTTCGGCTTGATGCGGTTCGGTCATCGAGATACCGGTGAGAGGATTGACGGAGGCGCCCAGCGAATCCGACTGGCGCACTCCGTCGAGTTCCCAGCCTGTGAAGGCGTAGGTGGCGGCTTCTCCGGTGACGGTGGCGGCTGCGGAGAGAGTGGCGCCGGTGGAACCGACGGCCCACCAGGTGGTGGTGTCCAGAACGCCGCCGAGGGTGGCCGTTTGGGTGAGCGCATACTCGTAGAGCCAGCGCCATTCGATGGCAGACGTGCGCGACAGAGTGAATGCGGTCGCATTTGATGTGCCGGATGGAGGCACGCTGCCGAAGCCGGACCAGCCGTCGCACTTCCAGCGTGAGCCCCCGACCGGAGGAGTAGTGGCGGAGACGGTGGCCTGGATCAGTCGGCCGGAGGGATAGGTGTACCATCCATAATCCGGAGAGGCTGTGCCATAGTCTTGCGGACTTCCTGAAACGATGAACCCCACGGGCGGGGAGATCAGCAAGTGATACAAGGTGGCAGGGGCGTTGGCGGGCTGGCGGACCGTCTCCCCGACCAGGGGCGTGGCCTGGAACCAGTAGGAGATCGTGACCCCTTCCTGCTGCATGGGGAGGTGAGCGCGATACAGCGTGTTGCTGATCCATTGGAGCGGGACGGCCAGGAAGTTTGTGGAACCGTCCGTATTCCAGAAGACGGTGAGGGCATTGGTGTCAACAAACGGCTGGGGGGCCACGATGGCCTCGATGGCGTAGGGGCTTCCCGTGTTGTACGTTATTTCGGGGGGCGTGTGGAGCACGCGGAACAGCGCAAGCAAAGCCTTGTGGGCATTGAGGCGTCCGCCGGTGACGGTCATGCCGGACATCGCCGGGAGGGGGTCGGTGCTTTTCAGAATGGCCTCACGGATGTCCTGCCAGGTGGCGTCGGGCCAGGTGCTCCAGAGCAGGGCGGCGACACCGGCGACGTGAGGGGTGGCCATGGACGTTCCACTCTTCAGTTCGTAGCCCTCGTCCGGCACGGTACTGAGGATGTCAACTCCGGGTGCGGCGAGGTCAACGGTGGTACGCCCGTACTGGGAAAAGCTTGCCCGCGCATCATGACGATCGGTGGCCGCGACAGCGACGATGTTGGACCAGGGATAGCAGGCGGGATAGTAGGGGTAGGCATCATTATTCCATCCGCTGTTTCCCGCTGCGGAAATGAAAAGGATTCCGGCGTCACACTGGTCACGAATGGCGTCCGACAGGGCGTCTTCGCCTTCACCGCCCCAACTGTTGCTGGTGAGAAGGACGTTGATTCCGGACCGGCGCAGGGCGGCGGTGTAGTGCAGGGCCTCGGCCGCGTCAGAGGTGTAGCCAGAACCGAAGCGGTCCAGAAACTTGAGCGCCATGACGCGGCCTTGCCAGTTCACGCCGGCAACGCCGATGCCATTGTTGCCCGTCGCCGCGATAGTGCCGGCCACATGGGTTCCGTGTCCGAAATCATCCAGGGGAGAGTTGTCCTCATTGACGAAATCCCAGCCGTGGATATCGTCGATATAACCGTTGCCGTCGTCATCCAGGCCGTTCACGGTCTCCAGCGGATTGCTCCAGATGTTGTCGACAAGGTCGGGATGGTTGTAATCGACCCCTGAGTCGATGACGGCTGTTACCACCTCGCTGTTGCCTGTAACGATATCCCAGGCTTCCGGCGCGTCGATGTCGGCATCGGTCGAGCCTCCCGACTGACCGGTATTGTCCAGTCCCCAGAGTGAGGAGAACTCGGGATCGTTGGGCGATGTCTGAGCCGCCTGGAGAATGTGATCGGGCTCAGCATAGCGGACCACGGTCTTGTCCCGGTTCAGGATGGCGAGGAGCCGGGGAACGGCATCGGGATCGGCATGGGGCAGGCTTACCAGACAGAACCCGGGACGGTGAAGCGGGCGCGAGACGTGGGCACCACAGGACCGACTCAGGGTCGCGAGACGGCCGATGTCGACCCCTTCCTGCAGGCGGACCAACACATGATCGGCTACCATCATGGATCGTCCGCGGAGCGTTTCGTCGCCTGTTTTCGGGTCACGAACGAGGAGTTCCTCGATACGCCACAGAGGATACTTGGCCTCCATGTGCACGATGCGGACGCGATGCAGGACATTGGAGTCACCGGGATGGGGTTCTGTGCGTGAGGCGACGATGGGCCGGTCGGCAGCGGGGTCGGGGGGAAGAGAGCCTCCAGGGGGGGCGATGAGCATACCGCGCGGCGCGATGGACAAGATCACGTCCGGTGCTGAAGCGGATGGGGTGGGGGATGGTTGAGACAGACCCGCGTTCCCCCCGGCGGGCGTGGCCAAGGGAGAGACGACCGGCCGGGGTGGGGTGTGGCCGGTCGCGGCGGGGTCAGGGGGAGTCCGGGGACGGTCCTGACGGGCGTTCTGCTGTCCCCACAACCATGACAGGACGAGAATCGCTGCACCGGTCAAGGGGGCGATGATGCGTACTTTCACAGGCACCAATGTTAGGGAATCCAGCCGCGCAAAGAAATCATTAAGTTGCAGGCGAATTGCATTGCCGCAAGGGGGCGGTTCTGCATAAATGATGCCCCTTTTGCGGATGTGTTGGGATGATCTCTTTCTAAGGAGCAGGCATGAAAACCACGGCATTGCGTATTTATGGAAAAAGTGATCTTCGACTGGAGACATTCGAGCTTCCGGAGCCCAAGGATGACGAGATTCTGGCGGAGATAGTGACCAACTCGGTGTGCATGTCCTGTCACAAAGCGGCGTTGCAGGGTGAGGATCACAAACGGGTACCCAACGATGTCGCCGCGAATCCAACCATCATTGGACACGAGTTTTCAGGATACATCCGGCACGTTGGCAAGAAATGGGCCGGGCAGTTCAAGGCGGGGCAGAAGTTCAGCATTCAACCGGCATTGGGCTACAAGGGCTCGCTTGATGCGCCCGGGTATTCGTTCCGCTACATTGGCGGCATGGCCAGTTTCGTGGTCATCCCTTCCTGCGTCATGGAGATGGACTGCCTGTTGCCGTACGAAGGCGAGGGGTTCTTCAAGGCGTCCCTGAGCGAACCGATGTCCTGCATCGTGGGAGCGGCCCATGCGCAGTACCACACCAAGATCGGCAGTTATCAGCACCTGATGGGCATTGTCGAAGGCGGACGTTGTGCGATTCTGGCGGGCGCAGGTCCCATGGGGCTCGGGTGTGTGGATTATCTGGTCCATGGACCGCGGCGCCCGAAGCTGATTGTTGTGACCGATATTGATCAGGCACGGCTTGATCGCGCCGCGCAACTCATGACGGTGGCCGATGCGGCCCGGCACGGCGTGACGCTGTCCTATGTCAACACCGCCGGTGTGCCCGATCCGGTGGCCATGCTGAAGGACGTGGCCGGTGGCGAGGGGTATGATGATGTCTTTGTGTATGCACCCGTGGCGCCGGTGGTCGAGCAGGGTGATGCCATTCTGGCTCGCAATGGATGCCTGAACTTCTTTGCCGGTCCCTCCAAGACCGACTTTGCGGCGAAGTTCAACTTCTACAACGTTCACTACGCCGAGACGCACATCGTCGGAACGTCCGGGGGCAACACAGACGACATGCGTGAATCCCTGAAGTTGATGTCGGAGGAAAAGATCAACCCGGCCTCGATGATCACGCATATTGGCGGGATTACGGCCGCGCGGGACACCATCCTGAGGCTCCACCAGATTCCGGGCGGCAAGAAGCTGGTGTATACGCAGTATGATCTGCCGTTGGTGGCGCTCGATGATTTCGCCAAAGTCGGTCTCAAAGATCCTTTGTTCGCCGCGCTGGGCGAGATCTGTCAGCGCCACTCCGGCCTCTGGAACATCGAGGCTGAGGAATATCTGCTGAAGCACGCCCCGCGGATGAAAGCGACCTGAAGGTACCTTGCCGAGCATCGGTCCGGTCAACTTGATCCTGCAATGACATGTGACAGGGCAGGTGTGACAGGACGTCTCTTGTGGGGGCGAATTCAGGGCGAGATGCGACATGTTGGCGCGCTTTGGTGACGATGTGAAATCTTTGCAATCTTTATATGTAATCGTAAGGCTTTTTAAATAAACGTCTTACAACTAGCGTTAGCTGGAGCATTGGTGCTGATGGCATAGCGGCTGCTAATACCAATACCGAAGAATTTGAAGAGACTGACGATGAACATTTCGCCGGGTGAAACCGGAGTTAGGAGTGGGCCATGTCCAAAGTATTAGGAATTGACCTGGGCACAACGAATTCATGCATGGCGGTGATGGAAGGCGGAGAGCCGTCTGTCATACCCAATGCTGAAGGCATGCGGACGACTCCGTCGGTTGTAGCCTTCACGAAGAGCGGTGAGCGTCTGGTGGGGCAGGCCGCCAAGCGGCAGGCCATCACGAATTCGAGCAACACCGTCTACTCGATCAAGCGATTCATGGGGCGCAAGTTCGATGAAGTGGCCCATGAGATCTCGATGGTTCCGTACAAAGTCGTGCGTGCCAAGAACGGCGATGCACACGTCCAGGTGGGGGAAGAGATCTTTTCGCCGCCGGAAATTTCGTCGATGATCCTGCAGAAGATGCGGGCCGATGCCGAGGCTTATCTCGGTGAAAAGATCACGCAGGCGGTCATCACCGTGCCCGCGTATTTCAACGACAGCCAGCGTCAGGCCACCAAGGACGCCGGGCGCATTGCCGGCATCGAGGTGCTGCGCATCATCAATGAGCCCACGGCGGCCTCACTGGCGTACGGCTTGGATAAGAAAAAAGACGAAAAGATCGCGGTCTACGATCTGGGCGGCGGCACCTTCGATATTTCGGTTCTGGATATTGGTGAAGGCGTTTTCGAGGTCAAGGCCACGAACGGCGATACGCACCTCGGGGGCGACGATTTCGACCATACCATCATGAACTGGCTGGCGGATGAGTTCCGCAAGGGCCAGGGAATCGACCTGACCAAGGACCCGATGGCCATGCAGCGGCTGAAAGAGGCTGCCGAAAAGGCCAAATGCGAGCTCTCCAGTGCCCTGTCGACGGAGATCAATCTGCCGTTCATCAGTGCCGATGCCAGCGGACCGAAGCACCTCAACGTGACGCTGTCGCGCTCGAAACTTGAGCAACTGGTGGATCAGTTGGTTGAGCGGACGAGCCAGCCGGTGAAGAATTGCATGAAGGATGCCAGCCTTCAGACGGTGGACGAAGTCGTCCTGGTCGGAGGCATGACCCGCATGCCGATGGTTCAGGAAATGGCCAAGAAGCTCTTCAACAAGGAACCGCACAAAGGGGTCAATCCCGATGAAGTGGTGGCGGTGGGGGCGGCGATTCAGGGCGGCATCCTCAAGGGTGAAGTCAAGGATGTGTTGTTGCTGGACGTCACTCCGCTTTCGCTGGGAATCGAGACTCTGGGCCGTGTCTTCACGCCCTTGATCGAGCGCAACACGACCGTGCCGACGCGCAAAACGGAAATTTTCAGCACGGCGTCGGACAACCAGCCGTCGGTGGAAATCCACGTCTTGCAGGGTGAGCGCAAGATGGCTGACCAGAACAAGACCATCGGGCGTTTCCACCTGGACGGCATTCCGCCGGCGCCACGCGGCGTTCCCCAGGTTGAGGTCACGTTCGATGTCGACGCCAACGGCATTCTCCATGTATCCGCCAAGGATCTGGGCACCGGACGCGAGCAGAAGATCACCATCACGGCCTCGAGCGGTCTGAGCGAGACTGAGATCAAGGACATGGTGAAGGATGCGGAGGCGCATGCGGATGAGGATAAGAAGCAGCGCGAGGCCGCCGAAACGCGTAACATGGCTGATAATCTGGTCTACCAGACCGAGAAGTTGCTGAAGGATCAGGGCGCCAAGGTCGATGCTGACAAGAAGCGTCCGGTTGAGGAAGCCATTGAGCAGGTCAAGACGGCCCTCAAGGGGACTGACGTGGAGGCGATCAAGTCGGCGGCAGAGGGTTTGAACACGGCGGTTCAGGCTGTTTCGGCAGACCTGTATGCGCAGGCCAAATCCAGCCGGCCGGGACCGTCGGAAGGCGGACACGGCACCGGCGAGGAACCCCAGGAAAAAGGCGAGGCCCCAGGCGGCAAGGATGGCGTGATCGACGCCGACTTCGAGATGGTGGACGACAAGAAGAAGAAGTAGTAGTCGGGGAAACAACGCAGACGCGAGGGTTTCGCGTTGGCGAGAGGGAAGGCGGGGAGCCTTCCGGATAAACGTAAGCAAGAAAGGAGCAAGCGAGTAATGAAGATTAAACCGTTGGCTGATCGTGTGTTGGTCGAGCCCAAGAAGGAACTGGAAATGAAGAAGGGCGGCATCATCATTCCCGATAGCGCCAAGGAAAAACCCATGGAAGGCAAAGTTGTGGCCGTGGGGACTGGCAAGCGGGATGAGGATGGCAAGCTGATTCCGTTCACCGTCAAGGTCAACGACATCGTTCTGATGCCCAAGTACGGCGGAACCGAGGTCAAGATCGACGACAAGGAATACCAGATCATGCGCGAAGAGGACATCCTCGGCATCCTTGAATAAAGATGCCCGGTAGGATTCAACGATAACCACAAAAAGGAGTGAGTAAAATGGCAGACAAAGGCAAACAACTTAAGTACAACAGCGAAGCGCGCCAGGCGATGCTTCGCGGCGTGGAGAAGCTGAGTCGCGCGGTCAAGGTAACGCTTGGCCCGTGCGGTCGTAACGTGATCCTGGACAAGAAGTTCGGATCGCCCACGATCACCAAGGACGGCGTGACGGTGGCCAAGGAAATCGAACTTCCCGACGCCTTCGAAAACATGGGCGCCCAGATGGTGCGCGAAGTGGCCAGCAAGACCAGCGATACGGCTGGTGACGGCACGACGACGGCGACGCTGCTCGCGGAGAACATCTATCGCGAAGGCCTGAAGAACGTCACGGCTGGCGCGAACCCGATGAGCCTGAAGCGCGGCATCGACAAGGCTGTCGAAGTGATCGTTGACGCGATCGCCAAGCAGGCCAAGAAGGTCAAGGAACACGTTGAGATCGCCCAGGTCGCGACCATCTCCGCCAACGGCGAATCCGCCATCGGCGAGATCATCGCGGATGCCATGGACAAGGTTGGCAAGGACGGCACGATTACCGTCGAAGAAGCCAAGGCCATGGAAACGACGCTGGACGTGGTCGAGGGCATGCAGTTCGACAAGGGCTACATCTCCCCGTACTTCTCCACGAACATGGAGACGATGGAAGCCTCGCTCGAGGATGCCTATGTCCTGATCTACGAGAAGAAGATCTCCAACCTTCAGGATATGCTGCCGTTGCTGCAGAGCGTGGCCAAGACGAGCAAGCCGTTGCTGATCATCGCCGAGGATGTCGAAGGCGAAGCACTGGCGACCCTGGTGGTCAACCGCCTGCGTGGTACGTTGCAGATCTGTGCCGTCAAGGCGCCGGGCTTCGGCGACCGCCGCAAGGCGATGCTGGAGGATATCGCGATCCTGACGGGCGGCAAGTGCCTGACCGAGGATCTCGGCATCAAGCTGGAGAGCGTCAAGATCGAGGATTTGGGCCGCGCGAAACGCATCAGCGTGGACAAGGAAAACACCACCATCGTCGAAGGCGCCGGCAAGGCGTCGGCGATCCAGGGTCGTGTTGCCCAGATCAAGCGTCAGATCGAGGAGACCACCTCGGACTACGATCGCGAGAAACTGCAGGAACGCCTGGCCAAGCTGGCTGGCGGTGTGGCCGTGATCAATGTCGGCGCGGCGACCGAGACGGAGATGAAGGAGAAGAAGGCTCGCGTGGAAGATGCCTTGCATGCGACCCGCGCCGCGGTGGAAGAGGGCGTGGTGCCTGGTGGTGGTGTGGCGTTGTTGCGCTGCCTGCCGGCTCTGGACAAGATCGAAGTCACGGGCGACGAGAAGATCGGTGTGGATATCATCCGCCGTTGTCTCGAAGCGCCTCTGCGTCAGCTCGTGGATAACGCCGGCCTGGAAGGGGCGGTCATTGTCCAGGAAGTGAAGAAGCAGAAGGGCTCCGTCGGCTTCAACGTCGCGACGTTCGAGTACACCGACCTGATCAAGGCCGGCGTGCTGGATCCGGCGAAGGTGACCCGCATGGCCCTGCAGAATGCCGCGAGCATTTCGGGCCTGTTGCTGACGACCGAGTGCATGATCACCGAGATTCCGC